>CALFDL010000223.1 GCA_937950415.1 uncultured Collinsella sp.
GAGGAGCTCGCATCTGCGCTTGAGGCTCGCGGCCAGAAGGTCTCCGTCTTTGACCTGGCTCGTGACGACATGGCCGAGGCCGTTGAGGATGCGTTCCGCTACGACCGTCTGGTGCTCGCCTCCATCACCTATCAGGGCGAGATCTTCCCGTTCATGAGCACCTTTATCCACACGCTTGCCGAGCATGCCTACCAGAACCGTACCGTGGCGCTTGTCGAGGCCGGTTCCTGGGCGCCTGCAGCTGCCAAGGTTATGACCAAGGAGCTCGAGGGCATGAAGGACATCACCCTGGCGCAGAACAAGGTGACCGTCCTGGGTTCGCTCAACGACGCATCGCGCGCCCAGATCGAAGCCCTCGCCGACGAGCTGTCCAAGTAACAACTCTTCACTTCTACCGTCGAAACCACCGCAAAGGGGACCGGCACCTTTGTGGTGGTTTTTCCATTTCGGGATCCGATTGTCTCGATCTGTAACATCTGGAGGGTCAGATTGTCTCTATCTGTTACAGATTTAGACAAAGCGTTGGGGTTGAACCGAACTATCTAAATCTGTAACACTAAGCGCTCAAATTGCCTGCTAAATGTTACAGATCAAGACAAACCGGCGAAAGTGCAGCGGCGCCGGCCAGAACCACCACAAAGGTGCACTGTCCCCTCCGTGGTGGTTTTTGTTTTTAGGCGGTGGCGATGATGAGGGTTGGGGCGTCGGTGTCGGTGGTATCGGCGATTGAGGTGGCGACGGAGCCATTGGGGTCACGGTCCATCACGATGGTGTCGACATCGACGAGCTCGGCGAAGCGGTACATGCCGCGTCCGTTGACCTTGCTCGCGTCCATGAGGGCGACGCTTTGACGTGCGGCGACGATCATGGCTGTTTTGGTCTCGGCCATCTGGGGGAAGTCCGTGGTAAAACCACAACCCGGGACAAAGGCGCCGGGGCACATGATGGCGAGGTCGGCGTGAACCATCTGCAGCGCCTGCATGGTGAGCGGACCGTACAGATAACGATGGCCCTTGCGCAGCGCGCCGCCCAGCATGACGACGTCGACCGAGGGCATGCTCTCGTCGATGTAATCGGCGATTGTAATGTCCGCCGTGATGACGGTGATGCCGTCGCGTTGGTCGAGCAGGCGGACAAATTCGAGCGCCGTGGTGCCCGAGTCGACGAGCAGGGTGTCGCCGTCGCTGACGAGCTCAATGGCGCTTTGCGCGATGGCCTGTTTGGCAGCAACGTTGACGTTAATGCGCCGGTCTTGCGTGGAGACGGTTAGGCGCTTGTGGAGTGACACGGCGCCACCATGCGTGCGGCGCAGCTTGCCGGACTCCGCGAGTGCGTCCAGGTCGGCGCGAGCGGTGACAGAGGACACGCCAAAGGTCTGGGCAATTTCTGCCACCTGCACCGAGGCGTTATGCTCGAGCATCTCCATGATGGCGGCACGACGCTCATCGGCGAAGGCTCGGGTTGTTGCGTGGGCCATAGCTGCTCCATTCTCGGCCAAATTTGCAGGAATTGTGTTGACTCTATTTTCGTTCATTTTCTTTTTGAGTAAGAAAATACCTTTCGATTACTTATCTTTTCTATAAAAGAAAGACGCTGAACGCTCAAAATTCAATATCGAACATGTCCGCTCGGTTCAAATTCCTTCCGTTTACTTTTCAAAAACGACTGTATTGACCTGCATGGGCTCAATATCTCGCACGTGCAAAGCCGCTGAATTTCATACAATGAGCGCAGTAAAACGCAAGGTAAAACGCCTTGTGAACAACTACGCCCGATGTCCAGATGCGGGCGAGGGAGAGGAGCAAACGCTCATGGCACTTGTTACCACCGAAAAGATGCTCAAGGACGCTCAGGCCGGCCACTACGCCGTCGGCGCGTTCAACGTCGAGAACCTCGAGTTTGTTATGGCCGTTCTGGCCGCTGCCGAGGAGACCAAGTCCCCCGTCATCATGCAGACCACCCCGGGCACCATCAAGACCGCTGGTCTGGACTACTTCTACGGCATGGTCAAGGCTGCTGCCGAACGCGCTTCCGTGCCCGTCGCTCTGCACCTCGATCACGGCGATGGCTACGACCGCTGCATGCAGGCTTTCCGCACGGGCTACACCTCCGTCATGATCGACGGTTCGCACGAGTCCTTCGAGGACAACATCGCTCTGACCAAGTCCGTCGCCGACGCTGGCCGCGCCATGGGCGTGCCCGTCGAGGCCGAGCTCGGCAAGGTTGGCGGCAAGGAGGACGACGGCCCTGCGGTTGAGGGCGAGAGCCCCTACACCGATCCGGCCGAGGCCAAGGAGTTCGTCGAGCGCACCGGCTGCACCTCTCTCGCTATTGGCGTTGGCACCAGCCACGGCGTGTACACGAGCGATCCGCACATCGAGCAGTCCGTGGTCAAGGCCATCCGCGACGCCGTCGACGTGCCGCTGGTCCTGCACGGCACCTCCGGTGTGCCCGATGAGCAGGTTGCCGAGGCTGTGAAGAACGGCATCTGCAAGGTCAACTACGCCACCGAGCTGCGTCAGGCCTACACCAAGGGCTTCATGGCCTACATGGCCGAGAACCCTGCCTGCTTCGATCCCAAGAAGCCGGCCAAGGAGGGTATGCGTGAGATCACCGAGCTGGTTAAGATCCGCATGACCAACCTCAACTCTGTGGGCAAAGCAGAGTAACAGCAAGGGTACTCTGATCCCACCGGACGGTTTGGGCGGGTCCCGTACTTAGTTTCCAAAACGTCCTCGCGCATGAAGGCCCCCGTTGTCTCGCTTCTTCGAAGCGTTGACAACGGGGCCTTCGCGCTGCGGAATGATTTTGGAAACTAAGTACGGGGACCCGCCCAAACCGTCCTGCTCCATCGCCCTTGTGGTGTTGGGGCTGAAAGGGTGGGACGCGTGGGTTATTTGGTTGTTAGGGTTAGTAGGTCGTTGGGGGTTTTGAGGTTGTAGGTGGCGTTTGGGATATCTTGGTGTGATCCCCATGCTGCTCGGGCAAAACTGACCCCTGCTGAAGTTGCGCATTGTTCGTCGTAGACGGTGTCGCCAACGTAGACGACGTTGCCAGGATTCGCGCCCGTACGCCGGAGATATTCGAGCATGGGAGCGGGTGCGGGTTTATGTTCGGTTGTGTCTTCGACGAGGATGATGTGCTCAAAATACTTATCGAAACCAAGGGGTGCAATATCTTTTGCGTATTCGTCGCGCGCACGTGAGGAGACGATGCCAAGTTTGCAGCCGCTATCGGCGAGTGTTGCGATGACTTCAAGCAAGCCTGGAAACACGCTGATGGTGCTTTTAAAGCTGGCGGCAACTTGGCACCAGCGATCCAACGTTGCCTGCGAGTAGATCCCAAGTTTCTCAAGGGCATCCTTGCCGGGTATGCCGAGGGCAAAGTCAAGCTCGTGTCGGGGAAGCGTTTTGCTGGTCTCTTCTTGGACAATCTGGACAAGCGATGACAGAACGCTTTCTTCTGTATCTGCCAATGTCCCATCAACGTCAAATACGATATGGTCAAAGTGCTTCATATGACTGCTCCTCTCTGTTGTTTGCCTGCAAGTTTGATGCAGTGACAGAAGAAGGGCTAGCGGGATTTCTGCCTGGTGCTATCGAGATTCTGCCTCGCTGCTCGATAGCTCGAAGGAGTGCATCCCATTTGTTCTTTAAATACCTGGCCAAGATGGCTTGCTGTCGCAAAGCCGCATTGGCGCGCGACTGTCTGGACCGTTCGCGTGGTGTGTGCCAAAAGTTCGCAAGCACGGTTTACGCGGTATGCGCGCAGATATGTCGCCGGGGTCGTTCCTGCGCAAGCTTCGATAATGCGGTAACACTCTCTTTCGCTTACGCCGGCTGCAGATGCCATCTGGGGCACATCTATAGCGGCTGCATAGTTTGCGTGGATATAGTCCAGGATTGCCTTGAACTGTACGTCGCGGTTGGTCATCCAAGAGGCGTTGTCGGAGGAAAAGAGCGGTTCGGCCTTGGCGTAAATCTGAATCCAGAGCTCTGACAAGCTATTCCGAAGCGCCATCTCGTTCTGCGGCCGTTGAAGGTCGTGGTTAAAGGAACTCTTTAGCAAATCGATAAAGGGCATATCGTCGGGGTTGGTGGGCGACCATTTGAGCACATCGACGCCTCGACATTGAAGTAATGGATTGATGTAGCGCTTTTGGAGACGTCCCGCGGGATCGCCGAGCATCGACGGCTGAAAGATATGCAGCATTTGAATGGCTGGCGCCGAATTGGGCGATTGCAGCGTGCTGTGCAAAACGCCGCCGTTGATAAAGCCGGCGGACCCTTCCTCAAAGCGTACGTGCTCATGAGCCGCGCGCGTTCGATAGTCAATCGCTCCCTGCTCCATGTAGAAAAGCTCAACTTCGGAATGCCAGTGCCAGGGGACGGAATTGCCCGGATAGCGAGCGAATTCTGCGCGTTCGGCAATATAAGGCCAGTCTTCGGCGGTCTCGGGAAACGCTTCCTCGCGTCCTCCGCGGTGCAATTCTATGTGATCCATGTTTCGCATGGCATCAGTATAAAGCGCGATGGGCTTAGATTGCTCTTGCCTGTTCGGGGAACGCCTTGTCTAGGGATGCTTGGAGCTTTTCGAAGGATGCTCGTAAGTTGAGGCTCTGATCGGCTGAGCGCTTGGTTTTTGTGGTGGGGGAGTCGAGGAGACCGTTTCTCTGTGTCGGGGGGAAGGAGAAAAGGTTTGCATGTTTTAGGGATGGCTGCTGTGCTGCGTCACTGGAAGAATGCATGCTTATGCGGCCTCCTCGATGTCCACCAAAAGGTTGCGCACGGGGTGTGCTGCTAGGTCCCGTGCGTTGGCAGTATTATGCCGCGGCTGCCGCAAAGAAGCGCTAAAGAAAGGCTTAACCTGGTTTGGTGTTACGATGAAACTGCAGGTCAAAGGTATCGAGTAACACTCTTGAAAGGTTTTGGGCTTAAGGGCTTTCTAAGGTTTGTGGCGTAGACGTGGCGCGGACGTGCGGAGCGTGTGAATGCTCGCTGTTAGCGCTGCGGCTCTGCAGCCCGTACCTGCTCGATGACCTTTTCCATGGTGGCATCGATGCGGTCTTTCTTGAGCTCGCATTCCCAGACGGTGATGGGCGTCCAGCCCATTTGGGTAAGTGCGTTGATGGCAGCGCGGTCGCGCTCGACGTTGCGACGGAACTTTGCCTCCCAAAACTCAACGTTGCGCTTGGGCTGGCTAGGGTTGCACTTGGGGCAGCGATGCCAAAAACAACCGTTGACGAAGATGGCGATCTTGCGGCCGGGGAAGGCGATGTCGGGCTTGCCGGGAACCTTCCATTCCAAGCGATAGCCCGTAAGGCCCGCGGCGCGCAGGCGCTGGCGTACGAGCAGCTCGGGCTTGGTGTTGGCGCGCTTGTTACCCTTCATGGACTTTTTTATAGCGGCGCGACGGCGCACGAGTTCACGTTCGTCGGCGGAAAGGTCCGAGGTATCGATGCCGTCCAGCAGGCCGGGCTTGGGGCGCTTTTTGCTGCGGCGCTTAGGCGCGCGCTTGGGTTTGGTGGCGGGGTGTTCGGTTGTGGCGGCCTTGGTATCTTTGGCAGTGCTGTTGGCCTCGAGCCGGTCTTCCTTCAGCTCAATCAGGGCATCAATGAGCCCCTTGTCGGCGGGCATCCATTCCACCGTGGCAAGTGAGGTGCGTGGAATCCAGCGGATATCGAGTTGGCGGTCGTGCTTCTGAGGCTCATCGGATTCATCGGCCAGCGAGCAGTAGTAGCACTCCATGGAGAGATGAAAATCGGGGTAGTCGTACTCAACGGTATAGAAATCGCGCAGGTTGGTGACTTTTACCTGCAGCTCTTCCATGAGCTCGCGGCGTACGGCGTCCTCGGACGACTCGCCGCGCATAAGCTTACCACCCGGGAACTCCCAAAGTCCTTGCATGTCGCCGTAGCCGCGCTGCACGGCAAGCAGCTCGTCAGATCCATCCTTGCGAATGATCCCGGCGGCAACATGAACAGTCTTCAACAGGAGTCCTCTCTCAACATCAACACGTGGCAGGGTGGCTATCCGTACCTTACACAACGGTAAGGCAAGCGTAAGCCATATCGATGGTAGCCGACTCGTCTTCTTGCGACTATAGATGCCGTAGACTAATCGCAAGAAAGGACTCGGTATGCAAACCACGCACATGGCGACCCCGGTACTGGAGGTCGCGCATCTCGAAAAGGTATATGGAGCGCTGGGCAATGTGACCCGCGCGCTCAACGACGTCAGCTTTACCGTCAACCGCGGTGAATTCGTTGGCATCATGGGCGCCTCGGGCTCGGGCAAGTCGACGTTGCTCAACTGCGTGTCGACCATCGATAGCGCCACGAGCGGCACCATTCGCATCAACGGCCAGGACGTTACGCGCATGAAGCAGGCCAAACTCTCGCAGTTCCGCCGCGAGGAGCTCGGCTTTATCTTCCAGGACTCCAACCTGCTCGATACGCTCACGGCGCGCGAGAACATCGCCCTGCCGCTCACCATCGCCCGCACAAACTCGGCAGAGATCTCGACCCGCGTGCAGGATGTGGCCGCGCGTTTGTCTATTAGCCAGGTGCTCGACAAGTACCCCTATCAGATGTCCGGCGGTCAGCAGCAGCGCGTTGCCGCGGCTCGCGCACTCGTCACCGACCCCACCATGATCATGGCCGATGAACCCACCGGCGCCCTTGATTCCAAGAGCGCTCGTCTGCTGCTCGAGAGCCTGGAGGCCCTCAATCGCCGCTTGCGCGCGACCGTGCTCATGGTTACGCACGACAGTTTTGCCGCCAGCTACACGAGCCGTGTGCTGTTTATTCGCGACGGCAAGATCTTCACCGAGCTGCGCCGCGGCGACACCGACCGCCGAGAGTTCTTCGACCGCATTATGGAGGTCGTTGCCATGATGGGCGGTGAGGGCTCCGATGCTCTGTAAACTCGCTTGGGGCAACGTCCGCCGCGCCGGCCGCGACTACCTCGTCTATCTTTTGACGCTCACCCTGGGCGTCACGGTCTTCTATGCCTTTAACACCATCTCGATGCAGGTCGACATCGCCGGAATCGATGAAGAGGGCTTGGCGCAGGTTATGGGCAGCATGCTCGGCTACCTGACGTACTTTTTGGCCGGTGTCATGGCCTTTTTGATGGTGTACGCCAATAACTTCATCATGAAACGCCGCAAGAAGGAGTTCGGCCTGTACCAGGTGCTCGGCATGGGGCGCGGGCGCGTCGCTACGATCATGGCGCTCGAGACCGTGATAGTATCGGTCGTGGCCTTTGTCGCCGGCATTGTGCTGGGTGTGGGACTCTCCCAGCTCATGACGTTCTTTACGGCCTCGCTCTTTAAGACACAGATCGCCAATTTCCACTTCTTTTTCTCGATGCATGCGTTCAATCTGACCCTTGTCTGCATGCTCGTAATGTTTGTGCTCACGCTACTGCTGAACCTTCGCGCCGTGCGTCGTACCAAACTCATCGAGCTTATGGGTGCCGAGCGTCGCAACGAGAGCATCAAGACACGCAACCCCTGGATCGCGATTGCCATCTTTGTCGTGGGCGCGGTGCTGGTGGGCGTGGCCTATTACCGTCTGCTACGTGATGGGTTCCCGCTAACCGCGACGGACAGCAAGCTGCAAGAGGCCATGAACCAGTTTGGTATTACGACCGCTATGGTTACCGTGGGCACCTTTGCCCTGTTCTGGGGACTCTCGGGCATGCTCATCAAGCTGCTGCAGAGCCTGCGCGGCGTGTATTGGCGCGGCCTCAACATGTTTACCGTGCGCCAGCTTGCGGCCAAGGTCAACACGGTGTGCTTTTCGATGGGCGTCATCGCGATGATTCTGTTCCTCGCCATCACCTCGGTGACGTGCGGTATGTCGATTGCCAACGTGATGAACGAGAATCTGGAGCGCTATACGCCGGCCGATATGTCGCAGACGTATATCTATTACACGCCCGAAACGCTCGACTACTATAAGGAGTATGTCAATCCGTCTGAGGCCGATCGCATGGTGTTGGCCGATAGTACGGTCGATTTGTACTCCGCATGGCACGGCGATCGTATCGATCACGATAACGTTGCAGACGGTATTAAGGGCAAGTCGGCGGACAACAACGACGAGACCGGCAAGAAGGTCAATATCGCCGATGTTGCCGGTGAGCATGTGCAGATCGATTCGTATCTGAGTTACCCGCTTGGCGGCTCGGGTCCCTCGGTGGTGGCAGGCGAGATGTGCAAGACCATGGGCGAAAAGCTTCCCAAGGCGCTCGAGGGAAGCAACGCCGATGCGATGGGTCTGTTTGTGACGCCGGCGAGCCAGTACAACAAGCTGCGCCAGATGATGGGCGAGGAGCCGGTGAGCATTGGCCGGGACCAGTACTTGCTTACGTGTGATATGGGCGGTGAACTGGGCGACCTGTACACCAAGTACATGGCCGGCGGTCATACCCTCACCCTGGGCGGGCATACGCTCAAGCCCGCTGGCGACAAGTCGGACGAGGATACGGCGGCCATCGCCAACTCGGCGATGGGCAGCAATCCGGGTACCGTCGTCGTTTCCGACGAGCTGTTGTCCCAACTTAATCTGCAGCCGTATTCCAGTAATCTGCTCGTTAACTACAAACAGGGGATGGATACGACCGAGGCAGACGAGAGCATTAAATACACCTTGCTCGACAATCTGCTCGTTGACGGCAAGGAGCCGGGGTCATGGGGTGTCTTCATCACGCGTTCCGAGATGTACACGCAGGCGGCGCAGATGAACGGCATGATTAGCTATCTGGCCATCTACATTGGCTTTGTACTGGTCGTTGCGTGCGCGGCGATACTGTCGATCCAGCAGCTCTCCAACGTGGCCGACGGCAGCCGTAACTATCGTGTGCTGGCGCAGATCGGCTGTGACGACCGCCAGATCCGCCATTCGGTGATGGCGCAGCAAGCGGTATTCTTCCTGTTCCCGCTGGCAGTGGGCCTGGCGCA
>CALFDL010000224.1 GCA_937950415.1 uncultured Collinsella sp.
CGTTACCGGACGCGCGGAGCTTGCACAGCACCAGTGTATCGTCACAGAGCTCTTTGAGGTTAAAAGGCGTATGCTCCAGTGTTAGCTTGCGGTCTTCGATTTTGCCCATCTCGAGGATGTCGTTGATTAGCGAGAGCAGGTGATTGGCGGCAACGCGCGCCTTGGCACGGCTCTCGCGGGCGACCTGGATATCGCCTTCCTTCAATTCCTCGATCTCGATAAGGCCCAGGATACCGTTGAGCGGCGTACGGATGTCGTGGCTCATGCGCGTGAGGAATGCCGTCTTGGCGGCGTTGGCGGCATCGGCTTTTTTGCGCTCGGTTCGAGCGCGCACGAGTGCCCAGATGAGCAGGACGATGCCGACCGACAACATACCGATGAGGGCAGCTGCAACGGCGGCACGGTTGCGATAAAGGAATTGAAGCGTGTTGGATTCCTGGGCCGTGTACGACGTGGAGGAGTAATTGCTTGCGGAGAGCGATTCTCCGGCATTGATGATGCCCTTGTTGATGATTCCCAGCAGCTCGGGCCTTCCGCGCGAAATCCAGCACGAGAGCTCGCAGGTGTCAGGGAGCTCGGCCGTCTCGCAGTTCTCGAGATCATAACGGTCGCCGATGGTTTTTACGCGTGAACTGGGGGCGAGGATGCAGTGCACCGTTCCCTTCCTGAGGGCGTCGAACGCTTCATCGTCGGATTGGCATTCGGTCACGGTCGCTGTGGGGAACAGACTTTCGAGTACATTTCGGTTGATAAACGATGATTTGGTACAGGCGATGTTCTGAAGGTCTTTGTTCAGGTTGCTTCCGGTGTGGATGGCGGTGAGGGATGTGGTCCCCAACGATATCGACTGCACAACGCCTGATTGCTCGGCAAACCAGTAATCTCGGTATACCGGCAGCGCAACGTCGATGCTTCCCTTTGACAGGGCCTTTGACATCATCTTGTAGTTATCAAAGGCGACGGTTTTGACCGTAATGCCAAATTTATCGTGCAACGTCGTCGCAAGCGATGCGAGCGAACCTTCCATTTTGCCGTCTTCGTCTTCGTTGCAGTAGGGGAGTTTGCCCGTAATGTAGCCGAGCGTGATGGTGTTGTCATTTGCTTCGAGCCAGGAACGTTCGGGGCCGTTGAGCGATGATGAACCGCTGTTTTGGGCCGAGTAGTTAGATTTGACTTCGTCGATATAGCGTGGGTTGACGCGGGCGATTGCCGACATGGCGGCATTGATGTCGTCCCTTAGGTCGGGGCGGCTTTTGGGGACGGCAAAGTAGTAGTCGCTCGAACCAACGTAGAACATGGGTGACGCATCGGGCGACGAGAGCGTGTCGTTCATGATGATGGCGTCGACCTCGCCGTTTGTGAGCGCGCCAAAGAGGGCGCCGCCAGTGTCGATTTCTTTATAGGTGCAGGTAATGCCTTCGTTGGCGAGCCACTGCTGGCCAACGAAGGTTTGCATAACGTCGGGGTTGTAGCCGATGGTAAGGCCTTGGAGCGCTTGGGGGTCGCCCTTGGCCAGATCGTCGCGATCGGGCTTGGCGTAGATGTAGTAGCGCTCGGTGCCCTCGGGGTTCGAGGAAAAGAGCAGCTTTTGGGCGCGTTCCTCGGAGTAGGAGATGTTGGGCATGAGGTCGATCTCGCCTGCCTCGAGCATGTCCATAAGCTCGGTGAAGGTGCCGGAGACGTATTCGTACCGCCAGCCGGGCGTGTAGTACGACAGGGTCTGGAGGTACTCGTAGCCCCATCCCGAAAGACGCTCCCCGGGACCCCCGACAGGGAGTCCGGCACGCCCAGGGCGGTCCGCGCGATCACCGC
>CALFDL010000225.1 GCA_937950415.1 uncultured Collinsella sp.
GATCGATAGCGGTCTCAGGTTCACAGCGCAGTTTCTCAGGGCTCGCATATATAGGAAGACTTGATCGGCAATCGATTTTAATGAAGTCGGCCGCGCATGTCAGAGCTTTCAGCAAACCGCAGGTAAATTCGTATACCAAAAATTGGTACACGGATTTACCTGCGATGTTCGTGCTTGGTCAAAAGCCTATCAAGCGATATATCCATTATTTTAATGCGCGCGCCTGAGCTTTTGACTGAAGTGGCAGTCCGACCGCCGGCAGGCGGCCACGCTATATCCAAAGGCCACGCCTACTCCCCGTGCCCGGCTACGTCGACGACTCAGTGCTGCCCGTCGAGTTCCTGCCGCAGAGCTACATCAGGGACGTCTTATTGGGGGACGACCACATGGAACCCCGGGAGATCAAGCTGTACGGCTGGTCCATCCGTCAACAACATGTCAAAGCCCCAAAACCCAACAGGATCGCGAACGAGGGGATGAATTGACCGCCCGGGTATTTGCGCCAGGGCGGTCAATTTTATCAACCATGGGTGCGATTCTGTGAGGCCATTTTTCTGGCATCCGCCGTTTGCTCCGGCCTCAACGCACCCATCGACCGTTCGGTAAGCTTTGCGAACGCGACCACGCGCGCATTTGTCGAACAATCAAATGTCCGACAATGTCTGACGGAGCTGTCAGATATTCACGCACGAACAGGCGAGCTTCGCGAGCGATTGTAGGCAACTAGTAGCCCCAGCTGCGTCTTTGGCGCAGGTTCGACGTCTGACATCTTGAATGTCTAACGTTGAACGAAGCTGGTTGATAACAAGCAGGTGGAATAAACATGGAGCCCGACACCTCTCGCCCATTCGGCGCGCGGCAAGGGTCTGGCCCATCTCATATGTTGCCAACGCTAACGGTGAACCTGAGCGCCCGGGCACATTCTTTGTTGGCTGAAACCGGCATAGCAACTAGCGGAAGGCATCATCGAAGGAGTGCGCTGGAAAGCACCCGTCTCCTTAACTGTTAGAAATGCAAGTTAATAATCTATGTGGTCAATATAATACCGTTGAACCCGCATATCGATACCGCTCAGCCATTCGCCTCGCCCCCGTCGCACGTATCTTCATCCGGTCTGTTACTTTTAATCTAACAATTCTTTGAGGAACGTAGGTGCTTCCAAATGTACTGTCGACTTCTTCTCAAACTAATCCTAAGAGACAAGGCCGTATGGATTTGTACGCTCGTTCTCGCCGCAGCCTTTTCCGTCCCCATTGCGTTCAATTCACCCATCTACGGGCCCTTCTTTATGAAACAGGGCATGCAGAGCTTTGTCGACGCATTCAATACGCGCGCGCCCCAGGCCAGCGGCACAGACCTATCGCCAGAGCAGCAAGATGACGCGGAGCTTGCAAGATACGCGAACGCCGCCCTCGCCGCTCAAACCGACGCCGCCTTTCTCGATTCTGCCGAGAGCTACTACGCGCTCATGGGCGAAGGCTTCCAATCCGGGTTCATCGTGGGAGACCAAGAGACCAATGACGCAGCGCTCGCATATTGCCGTGCCCTGAGCAGCTCCGGCATCACGGATATCCCGGCCTCCGCAAACGACCTGCCATTCCTTTCCTTCCTGCCTTACGCCATTGCCACGGCGCCGTCTTTCCTTCCCTTCATCCCCTTCCTTCTCTCGTCGATACTCGTGCTCGGCGCCACAAGGCCCGGGACCCTGGCGGCGAAGGCGCCCGCGCCCAAATTCCGGCGCCTTATCCAGATCGTGTTTTCGATAATCGCCGCGGGGACCGCGATGCTCCTCGCCGGCCTCGCACCCGGGGGCATTTACGCCTTGGCCCTAAACGGCTTCGGGCAAATTGGGTACCCGATCTCCTTCTTCCATGACGGCGCGCTTGCCACCACGACCGCGGGAGACGTCTTCACGACCCTGCTTCTCGCGCTGCTTGCGGGCGGAACCTTGATATCCGTTTGCTCCGCCGTCCTATCGACCGCAACGAGGCGCGTCCTCGCGGGCCCCCTTACCTCCGCGCTGCTTGTCGCGGCCCCGGCATTCCCGTTACTGTCCGATTCGGCACTGGAGCATACCGCCGCGCTCAATCTCCTGCCGCTGGCCGTATTCTCGCCTATCGAGGCAACGGGTTACGTAGGATGCTTCCCGACAGAATTCATCGGCTCCGGTTCAGGCAGCGCATCGATGCTTGCCGTGGCCCTGGCATACGTCGCGGTCCTTTTTGCGGTCGGCGCCGTTGCGACACGTTCCCCCAAACAGCCTGGACCCGCGAAAAAGCACCATGGGCTCGAGCTTGTGGACGCGAGCGTGGGATACGGAAGCACGACGATACTTTCAATCGGGTCGCTTTTCCTGAGCCCGGGAACGGCGGCGGGCCTCGTTGCTCCCAACGGCTCGGGGAAAACCACCCTTCTTGAAGCGCTGTCGGGCCAATTTCCCACCCGCATCCGCTCGGGAAGCCTGGCGGCAGACGGAATCTGCCAACGTCGATCAGCCGAATTTGCAGAACTCGTCTACCTGAGCTCTTCGGGCGGCGCGGATCTCTACCCCACGCTATCGGCCATCGAGCACCTTGCTTTCGTTAGGGAGGCGTGGAAATCGGCCGCCGACATCGACTCGCTCTGCGACTCCCTCGGAATCTCCCCATATCTCGACAAGCCGACCCGTAAACTCTCGACAGGAATGAAGCAGCAGGTAAAGCTTGCCATGGCGATAGCGACCGATTGCCCGTACCTCATCCTCGATGAACCGCTGAACGGCCTCGATCCGGGAAAACGGAAAACCTCCTGCGACGCGATGCGCAGCGAGGTGGCGCGGGGACGCAGCGTGCTCATCTCAAGCCACCTGCTCGACGACCTGGCAGACCTCACCAACTCGTTCTACTTCATCGAGGCCGGCACGCTCGTGGAAAAGATCAAGTCGTCCTCGCAGACGCTCAAGCAGGAATACCTCGATACATACGAGCGAGGTGAATGACATGATAGGCAAGAGCTATGCAAAGATAGCGATTGTTGGCTCTGTACTTTGTCTTGCAATGGTGCTGTGTGCATCATTTGCGAGGTATAGGTCCGAGCAATCGTTCATCGATGGCGCTGAAAATGGGTTTGGCATAGACGGGATGTATGTCAACGATGGCGCGACCAGGCCGTCTATGGCGATTCTTGCAGGCGAAGACATGGAATGACAAATCTGTAATGACGATGGCTCTTGTCTGAGTGGTCGTTTGGCCGCAACGAGCGACCCGAATTCGTTCGATCTTCTCGACAATGATGGATTGGATTGCGGTTCGGTTCACCTGTCGTATGCATCACGAGATGGGATGGACGGCATTCTCTACGTCTCCCACGAGTCTGGCGATTTCAAGATGCGCAGGACTAACCGAGTGCCGGCTTTTTTCGAGGAGTGAGAATTCCTGGCGGTCTGCCGATCAGGCCGCCAGGGTATTGAACCCCGCATTCATCCGTACACACACGGATGAATGCGGGAAGTGTCCGGATGAAGTTGATAATCGAGGAAACAAAGCCGTTCTGCCTGGGACGGCTTTGGCTTGGACTTTAACTACAACATCGCAATCGACACTTATCAGCTCACGCAACGCGCATGGCCAAATCTCGGACGCTGGTGCATGGAGGACCTTCGAGATTTACTGGACATCCAAAACGACGCACACCGCGTGCTCGCCGACTGCGAAGACGAGATGGCTGTCTACAATGCGATCAGAAACGGCGTGAAGTCCGGAGAGCTTTCTGTGGAACCGCCGCGCCGTCGCGCGAGCCGACCCGGCAACCCGGGCAATCTGGTCCCGGCTCTCCCGGTCGTATTCCTACGATATCGCCCCTAGATCACCAATGTGTCAGATAAAGAATGAGGCAATGGCTATGATCACGCCTACGGCAGATGCAACGACTGCGCCTTTCTTCCTCTCCTTTAGTCCGACGAATAGGGTTGCCGTAAAGTAAAGGGCGGAAATGCAGGCTATGGCAAGCGAAACGAGTTCCTTGGGCGGTTTCAGCAAAAGGTCGCTAGCAAAGAGTAATGCAAGCAGGGCAAAGCCGATTGTGGTCAAGTATCTCGATTGATTTTGCGACTGCATGGCAACTGCCTTTCAGAACATGCAAGTGAAAAGTCGGTACGATGTCATTGCGGTTGCAAACAAGCCGCCGCCAGGACCGGTTGTCACGAGACCGGCGATAACTTCAGCGGTGCCGGCAAGGTAGGGATCGCGCAGGCAAGCCTCATCCTTCGCGTTCAGCTTGACCTTGTGAGGGGCGGTGCGGTTATTTGCAAATCCGTGAGAATCGCACCACGCCTTGGAATATGAATCCGTGCAGCGTCCGCGCTCAAAAAGGGATATATCGTATTTTTCGTCGTAGTTGTCTCCGACGTAGATCTCGCTGCTCTCGGCGGGAGACCCCTCGTCGGCATAGGCTGCCGCAACGAGCACAAATGGTGTCATGACAAGGGAGAGGCAAAGAGCTGCTGAGATGATGGAGGGCAGGCATTTCTTCATGGCTGGCTCCTTAATCTGGCCTTTGATAGTTACTTGATGTCGCCTCCTTCCGCTTTATATCCGTTGTATTTGGCGTATTTCTTTAATAAGGCAAGAGGTTCTTCCTCTCCTTCGGATAAGCCGATGATGTTTCCTTGATCATCCAGTATGAATATGGACGGAATATGCTCAAGTTCATATTGGTCATACACGGTCTTATCTTAATCTATGTATATGGGAAAGTCTCCTTCATGGACCGAGGCTTCTTCAATTGTGCTGTCCTCGGAAACAGTGAAAAGGTTCTTCCTTAAGGCTGCGAAATTATCAAGTTGTTGCATATCTTCTATGAGAGATTCGCAGTGCTGACACCACGATGCCCAGAACATCAAGATATTTTCCTCATTAGGTTTTAGCTTGTTAAAAAAATTGACGTTTCGGCCGAGGCTGAAATTTTGGCCCATTTTAATGGACAAAGACGAGGGATAAGCATCGTGTTGCGGTTTGATATTGACGGCGATTAAGGCGGCGAAACACGTCAGAGTCGCCAGAGTCAGTAAGGCGATAACGCATTTTCTCGGTTTCCAGCTCATGACAGATCCCTCTCTCATGGTGAAACGCATACGTTTTGAAACGGAATACCGCTTCGATTCGTTCCGGACGCGGATGTGGACGTAACTGGTCTCGGTGCCAAGTGCGATTTCAGTGCTGTATATGACTTAACGGGAATGTCCGAGCAGTGCCGGAGTCTCCATCTGGATTGTTCCGACTGGAACATCAGCCCGAATACACTGCATAGCGACTCCAACAAGAACGTCCCCGGCGTAATCCTTCCCAAGGCATGGCAATAGACAAGTTCAAGTGAACGCACGAAGGCGGCTCCCGATGGTTCGGGAGCCGCCTTCGCAATTCAACCGATGGGAAAACCGACTGCTAATTCAATTTGACCCAGATGGCGGGACGGACTCCGAGCAAGTCATCCTGCTCGCTCCCGTCATCGCCAAATTTGATATCGCCCATCTTGCACACGTAATTGGCTAGGGGCTGCCCGACATAGTAGAAATCACTATAGTCTGAGCTGCCGCTGTACTTCTCGACGGTAGAGGTCCACCAGTCCTTAACTTTATCGTCCTTCACTGACGTAGGCCGCCAGCCCACCCGAATAGGTCCCGAACTCGACGGTCTGCCCAATCGACTTGCTGTCGATTACCTCCTGCTCCGCCTTCATGTCCGCCCGCGCTTCGAGCATGGACGGCAGGGGCGAGATGGCGACCATGACGGCAAGCAGGACGATGCCCGCGACAGCCGCGACGGCTATCTTCTTCCTCCTTTTCGAGAGGTTCGCAATCTTCGCGCCGGCCTCCCTTGCCTTCTCGCCCGAATCCCCGTATCCCTGCTCGGCCAGCTTCTCGAGGCTTTCCTTGGCGGCCTCAGCTTCCTTCCTGTTGCCCTTCTCGAGTATCGCGACGCTCGTCTTGTAGACCCTGTCCCTTCTGGATTCATCCAGGAACGCGGCATCTTCCAGATCCGCCATTTTCTCGCGCACGGCGCCGCAGTTCCAGCAGGTACCGCGCCTGAGGTTCACCGCACCGCAGCCGCACTGCCACCACCCGTCGTGTTCGGAATGGACGCCCGCGCATTTGAAGGTATCGGCTCCCATCTCGGAGAGCAGGACATCGCGTTCCGACTCCTCGACCCCGTTGAGTGCGAGTGGCGCGGGGCTATCGATGTCGATCGGGTCGCCGAAGGAGGTCTCGCCGTCCGCTCGGGTCACAACGGCACGCGAGCCGGTGATAACAGACAGCTTGATTCTCACCGCCTTGGGCCTGAGCACCTCGCCGGCGGGCAGGTCGGCATCTAGGAGCGAGAAGTCGACGGTCTCCGTCTCCCCTCCCTCGCCCTCGAGCCCGACAGTGAACTCTATGCGGCTGATGGGTTTCGTCGATACGTTGACGATCTTTGTTTGGAGGAAGCAGGCTCCCGTCTCGGTGTCTCTGGAGACTTGGATGGCTAACATCCTGACAGGGCAAAGCTCCTGCCAGGAGGGGTTGGCGTCGCGGTAAACAATCTTGTATTTCGACATTACTACACCTCGGGCAGGGCGTCTTCGTCCCTTTGTGCGCTGGGCGCCGGTGCCGCTCGGTCGGGCAGAGCGCAGACGATCAGGCCGACCATGAGCGCCGTGCCGAAAAGGCCGATGAACCAGAGGATTCCCGCGCCATTGGTGTAATGCCCCTTGGCCCTGCCAATCTTAACGAGCTCCGCCACGCCGCAGATGTTGGCGGCGATCGCCAGGAAAGGCAGGAAGAAGATTATCAGCTCCAGGCTTCTCATTTTTGGTCCCTTTTTCTCGACCACCCGCTTCGACACCGGCGGTCCTCCGTTACTTCCGACATCACAAATCTACTGTCCTCACCTGCGAATTTGTTGAGCAACAAATTCGATTGTGTGAGCGGTCGGTTGAGCTGCGCAGACGTTGAGCTAATTATTCTTTGCCGCTGCGGCAAGACCAGCACAACCTTTTGGAATAGTCCTACGCTCGGCAATGTATCTACAAGCCCTGAGCGAAGGGAGTCGCATATGCATGCAGCGGCAATTAACCTTCGGGGGGGGGGTATCTCCTAGGAATACCCGCCTCCGAGGGCAGTCAATCATCGAGTACGTCCTGATCATCGCGGTCATCGGCCTTGTGATCGTGTTTGCGGGACCCGGCGTGGCCGGTGCCATCCGAAACCAGTTCAACCTGGTCGGCAACACGGTGAATAGCGGGGCCAGCGCTGGCATCGAGGGCGGCGGCGCATCCGGCGGAGGCTCCACTGGCGCCGATTCCGCGACCGTCCAGGCGGCGGTCGCCAAGGACGCCAAAGACTGGACGCTGGATGAGCAGAAGGCCGTGGCCGAGGACATCGCAGCCAAGGGCGAGGCGTCTCCCGCCTACGCCAAGGCGAAGGCCGCCATGGATGCGGGGACGAAGTTCTCCGTCAAGCTCACGAACCGAATCACGATGGAATATCGAATCATCGGCATCAACCACGACGACTTGGCGGACGGCACGGGCAAGGCTGGGTTGACGTTCGAGGCAATTAACAATGCAATAGGCCAACAGCGAATGAACGCCACCGACACCAACGCCGGCGGCTGGGAGAAGTCCGAGCTTCGTGGCCGCCTCAATTCCGGCGACCTCTGGGCTCTCCTGCCGTCCTAGCTCCAATCCAAGGCGAAGGCCGTCACGAAGATGACCGACAACAAGGCGGATTGCAACTACGGCGACCCCTCGGCCACGACCGATAAGGCCTTCCTTCTCAGCATGGCCGAGGTCTACGGAGATATCTATCGCGGCGGCGATCAGTACGAGTATTACAAATCGAGGGGCGTGACGGGCTCGAACTATTCCGGTGCTTCATCGGACTTTGGCCATCTGACACGCTCTGTGGGCGAGTTCAGCTCCACGACCTTCGACTGTGTCGCTAGTAGCGGTTACTTTGGCAGCTACGCCAAGGCATCGGGCCACGTCTGTGTGTTTCCAGCTTGGTGCTTCTAGTCTCATCTGCATCTACTGAATGGCCCGCGCAATCCCGCGCGGGCCTTTCTTTTGGCAATCGAACGAACGGTTTGAGGTTCGTGGCGCAGGTAATCGGGTTGAGGAAAAATGGGGGCATACAGCGGCTCTCAGAGCGCCTGCCGCATTCCCCCGCCATTATCACTGCGGTGCCCTCGCAGAAAGATCATCCTGTTTGGCGTTTCGTTGCAACAGCCCACTTGTCCACCGATCAAGTGAACTACTGGAATAAATACAGCGACACGCTTGTACGTTACAGTCGCTATATCTGTGTAAATCGCCGCGATAAATTCAGCCCGTACTCGGCTGTATACCAGCTACGGGTATGTAGATTCATATCGCGTTAATAAATCGGCTCAAGTGTGTGCAAAACGCGCAAGTAACCGCAAAAGGCGATTATCGCGTAGGTAGATTTTTGGCACCCTGTTGCTTAATCAAAATTAAGCAATTGCTTAAAACAAAAAAGGTCAGGCACTAGGTGCCTGACCTGCAAACTTCTGGTCGGGACGACTGGATTCGAACCAGCGACCCCTTGACCCCCAGTCAAGTGCGCTACCAAGCTGCGCCACGTCCCGAAGCTTTTGTTTGTTGCTCTGCTCTCGCTCGCAACAGGGAGTATATTAACCCGAAACTTTGGACTTGTGCAAGAACTTTTTTAATTATTTTTGAGCAAGTCTAAAATTGTATCTGCGAGCTGGGGTTTTGTTAGCACGGGAAGTTCTTGCGTACCCGCTGTGCTCACGATCCAAGCCTTGTTGGTATCGGTTCCAAAGCCCGAATCGGCGCGCGAGACATCGTTGGCGATAATGGCATCGCAACCCTTGCGGGCGAGCTTTCGCTGCGCGTACTCCACGACGTTATCGGTCTCGGCCGCAAAGCCGATCACGCACCGCTCTCCCTTTTGGCGCGAAAGCTCGGCCAAGATATCGACCGTCTCGACCAGTTCGATGCGATCCAGGCGCTCGTTGGCCTTTTTGAGCTTATGGTCGGCAGGGGCTGCGGGCGTGTAGTCAGCGACGGCAGCCGCACAAATGGCCGCATCGGCCGTCTGAAAGGCGCTCAGCGCCGCCTGCAGCATCTCTGCGGCGGTCTGCACGCGCACGCACTCCACGCCGCGGGGGACATCGAGCGATGTCGGTCCCAGCACAAGCGTGACCGCAGCGCCGCGGCGAGCAGCCTCCCCCGCCAGGGCGATGCCCATCTTGCCCGACGACCGGTTGCCAATAAAGCGCACGGGGTCGATCGGCTCGTGCGTGGGGCCGGCGGTGATTACGATGCGCTTGCCCGCAAGGTCCTGGGGCGCGGGGTTGAGCACCTCGCAGACGGCCTTAACGATGTCCTCGGGCTCGCTCATGCGTCCCGTGTCCACGTCGCCGCAGGCAAGGTAGCCACTACCGGGTCCTACCACATGGACGCCACGGTCGCGCAGCGTGGCCATGTTGGCCTGCGTCGCCGGCGCCTTCCACATGCCGTTGTTCATGGCAGGGGCGATCACGATGGGGCGCGGCGTGGCAAGCAGCGTGGTGGAGATGAGGTCATCGGCGATACCGTTTGCCATCTTGGCGATGATATTGGCCGTCGCGGGCGCCACGACCACCAGATCGGGCTCCTGCGCCAGCGAAATGTGGTGAATGGGGTCGGAGGGGTCGTCGAATAGACCAACGGCAACAGGCTCGTTGGTGAGCGCTCGGAAGGTGAGCGGGCCCACAAACTCGGTGGCATGCTCGCTCATAACGACCTTGACGCGCGCGCCGCGCTTTTGCAGCAGGCGCACGATATTGCACGACTTATAGGCGGCGATCCCGCCGGTAATACCCAGCAGGATCGTTTTTCCCTCAAGTTGCATTGAATTGTTGGATGCCGCCGTCATCATTTAGGCTTCCTTGTTGGGAAGCACCAGCAGGCGGTGGCAGTACGGGCAATGCGTAATCTCACTACCGTCGTGGTTGAGGTCGCTCATGGACGACGCCTGCAGTGCGGTGTGGCAAACCGTGGGGATGTTGCCCTTGATGGTCTCGACGGCCAGGCCGCGGAACTGCTTGAGCAGACGCTCGTAATCGGTGAGCACGTCGGTCGGCAGCGTGGCGGCAAGCGCGATGCGCTCCTTGGTGGCGGCATCGATTTGAGCCTGCAGATCGGTAGCCTTAGCGCGGGCGGCCTTGGTATCGGCCTTCACGCCCTCCTCGAACTTGGCGATGATGGCCTGCGCGCGAGCCTCGCGGTCGAGCGCCTCCTTATGGGCGACAACGACATCCTTGCGGGTGTGCTCGATCTTGTCCAGACGCTTTGCCAGGGTGGCGAGCTCGTTCTCCAGGTCCTGCACCTCGCGGTAATCAGAACCGTCGACGTGACGCTTCTTGGCAGCCTCGATGGCGTTGTTGGTCTGGATCTCGGTGGTGTTGAGATCGTCGAGCTCAATGTCCAGATCCTTGCGCTGGGCGTAGAGCTTGGTCATATCGGACTTGAGCTTCACATAGGTCTTGCGCTTGGAAGCGAGCTCCTTGAGCTCCGGCATATTGGCAAGTTCGCTCTTGTTGCGGGCGAGCTCCAAATCGATCTGTTGCAGCTTGAGTAGCGTAGCGCCGGCGCTCATAAGTTCTCTCCTTTTGTCACAGTCCACCATTGGCAAGGGTTCAGTATTTTAATCGTATGACGGGGGTCGACCCCGGCGTCAACTGCAGAGTTCATCAATATATCAACGAACGTCTCCTCGGAGCGGTCGTGGCCGAGCAAGATCACCGGCAGCCCGCGCAAGGCAAGGTCTTGCGCCACGTGGTACCCCGCCTCGCCCGTCACGACAACATCAGCGCCTGCGGTGATGGCGAGCTCTCCGAAGTCGCCCAGGGAGCCGCCCAAAATGGCGACGGTCCGACACGGGTGATCGACCTCGCCCCACACACGCGGGTCGCTGCCAAAGGCCGTGGCAGCACGGGTGGCAAGATCGCGCAGCGTGCACGGGTCGTTGAGCGTTGCAAGCGTGCCCAGGCCGGTGACCTCGGGGTCGTCCACGTGCTCCAGTGAGCTCACGGGTGCGGCACCCAGCAGCTTGCTCAGGCAGACACGGGCTTCGTGCGAACGGTCCAGGTTGGTGTGGAGCGAGATAATGCTCACGCCGCAACGCGCTGCCTCGTAGAGTGCCGCGCTGCATTGGGGGCGTGTGGCATCCGCCGGACAAAAGGCCTCGGGCGCCTTGATATAGACAGGATGATGCGTCAGCAGCACGTTTGCACCGGCTTCTTGGGCGCGGAGAACATTAGCTTCGGTCGCATCGAGCGCGCAGGCAACGCCGGTAATCTCCACGGCAGGGTCGCCCACGGATAAGCCTACGTGGTCCCAGGGGTCGGCATCCGTCTTGGGATAGCGTGCCAGCAGGGCACGCTCGAGCTCGGCGACGATCATGCGGCACCCACGATCGAGAGCAGCGTCTGGGCAAACTCGTCCAGATCGCCCGGATTCACGCGGTCATCGAAGGAGATGCGCAGTGCACCCAGGGCCTGCTCGCGGCCAATACCCATGGCGCTGAGAACATGGCTCGGGTCCATGCTGCCGCTCGAGCAGGCAGAGCCTGCCGATACCTCAAAGCCGGCGGCGTCGAGCTTGACGATGAGCTCCTCGGAGTCCATGCCGTCAATGTAGATCGAAACCATACCCGGCAGACGATCGGCCTGTGCGTAGTCGCCCATGGTGGCGTGAATGCGCGGGTGGGCCGTTAGCGTGGCGTAGAGCTTGTCGGATAAGGCCTGCAGTGTTGTACGCTCCTGGGCAACATTCGGTAACAGCGCGGAAGCGGCAGCGGCAAAAGCCAGCTGTGTACGCAGGTCCTGCGTGCCGGCACGACGACCGGCCTCCTGTCCACCGCCGAAGATGCGCGGGCGCAGCGGCGTGCGGCTCTTAAGGTAGAGTGCGCCAGACGCCACGGGGCCACCGATCTTGTGCGCGGCAACGGTCATGGCGTCAACTCCCAGCTCGGTGACATCGAGCGGAATATGCAGATAGCCCTGGATGGCATCGGTGTGGAACAGAGCGCCCACGGTATGCGCGGCCGCGGCAAGCTCGCGGATGGGCTGCACCACGCCGGTCTCGTTGTTGGCAACCATGATGCTCACGAGCGCCACGTCGTCGCCTAGTAGCTCGACAAGCGCGACAGGCTCAATGTAGCCCGCGCGGCAGGGCTGCACCAGGTCGACGGTAAAGCCGACGGCACGCAGCAGCGGCAGGTTGTCCAGAATCGAATCGTGCTCGATGGCAGATACGATCACGCGGTTACGCTTGCGATCGCGCTGACGAGCGCCCTCGGCAAGACCGAGCAGCGCCAGCTGGTTGGCTTCGGTGCCGCCGTTGGTCAGAACAATCTCGGACGGGCGGACGCGTGCGCCAAAGCTATGGGCGATCTCGCGACGGGCAACCTCCAGGCGCGCGGCGGCCTTGCGGCCGAGCGAGTGCAGCGAGTTGGGGTTGACGCCTGCAAGCTCGCTGTCGTCATATTCGCGCTGCGCAAGGAGCGCCTCGGCGCGCATGGGCGTCGAGGCGGCATAGTCAAGATTCACGGGTATGCGGTTTTGACCTGCGGTCATAAGGGTTTATGCCTCCTGTGCGGCCTCGTTGCCCAGCTTCTGCAGCAGCGCAACCTCGGCGGCGGGATCTTCGGACTTAAATACGGCGGAGCCGGCCACGAGCACGTTGGCGCCGGCCTTGACGACCTCGGCGATGTTCTTGGAAGAAATACCGCCGTCGACCTCGATCAGGGGCGACACGCCGTGACGCTCGCACATGGTCTTGAGCTCGTGCAGTTTGGCAATGGTACCGGGAATAAAGCTCTGGCCGCCAAAGCCCGGGTTCACACTCATGAGCAGCACCATGTCGACAACGTCGATGATGCTCTCGAGCACGCACACGGGGGTGGCGGGGTTGAGCACCACGCCGGCCTTGACGCCGCGCTGCTGCAGATGGGTGAGCGTGCGGTGCAGGTGCGTGGAGGCCTCGTAGTGCACGGTGATCATGTCGGCACCAGCGTCGGCGTACCAATCGACCGTCTCGTCGGGGTTCGACACCATCAGGTGCGCGTCGACCGGTACATCGGTGGAACGCTTGACGGCCTTAAGGATGTCAACGCCAAAGGTGAGGTTGCCGGTAAAGTGACCGTCCATAACGTCGAAGTGCACGTAGTCGGCGCCGGCGATCTTGTCGAGCTCGCCCTTGAGGTTGGCCATGTCGGCCGAAAGGACGGACGGAGCGATTTTGATGGAACCCATGGTAGAAGCCTTTCTGCGCTAGTCGGTGAGTCCGTAGAACTCTTGAGAAGGGACGCGTTCGGTAAGAATCTCGAGCGCCCTATCCAAAGTAACACCGTTGTAGAGCGTTTGCTCCACGGCAAAGGTGAGCGGAATGTCTACGCCCAGTGAACGGGCGAGCTCGCTGACGCTGCGGGCCGCGACGGCGCCCTCGACCACCATATGCGTGCGCGCCTGGTACTCGTCGAGCGACACGCCGTGGGCAAACTCGTAGCCAAAGGTACGGTTGCGCGAATGCTCCGAGGTGCAGGTGGCAATGAGGTCGCCCATGCCGGCAAGTCCCATGCAGGTCATAGCTTGACCGCCGCGGGCATGCACCAGACGGCTAATCTCGGCCAGGCCGCGCGTCATGATGAGGGCGAGCGTGTTGTCGCCCGCACCGCTACCGGCGGAGATGCCGCACACGATGGCGATGACGTTTTTCATAGCGCCGCAAACCTCAACACCGGTCATGTCCTGCGATAGATAGATGCGGAAGGCCGTGGACAGGAGCAGGTCCTTAAAGGTCTCCCCTATCTGTGGATTTTTGCTGGCGATGACGGCGGCAGAAAGTCCGCCGCGGCAGATTTCCTCAGCATGGTTGGGGCCCGAAAGCGCCGCGACACGTGCTTCGTTGCCGATCTCGCTGGCGATGACCTCGCTCATGAGCAGGCCGGACTCGGGCTCAATGCCCTTGGTGAGGCAGAGCACCGGGGTATCGGCGCCGATAAAGGGCGCGGCCTGGTGACACACGTCGCGCAGATGCGTGGAGGGCACGGCAAAGATGATCGCATCGGCACTGTCGAGCGCCCGGGCGAGCTCGGTCGTTGCTACCACGTTGTCCGGCAGCTCATATCCCACCAGATAGCGCGGGTTGCGATGCTCGCCGTTAATGCCGGCGGCCGTCTGCTCACTATGGGCCCACATGGTCACGCGCCCGGCTCGTGCGGCGGCAAGGCCGGCGACGGCGGTTCCCCAGGAGCCGGAGCCAATCAGCGCAACATTCATGACTCTCTCCTACTTATCGTCGGGCTCGGTGACGCGCTTGGTAAACGAGAGCTTGGACTCCTTACCCGTCATGAGCTTTTTGATGTTCGCACGATGGGCCCACACCACGGTGATGCCGATCAGCGCCATGCAAAACTTAAGTCCCAGGCTGCTGTACGGAAAGACCGCGCAGACGGCAATGGGAAGACCGATGGCCGCGGCGAGCGAGCCCACCGACACATACTTGGTGATGGCGACGGCCACGATAAACATGCCCAGCAGCGACAGGCCAATGGGCCAGTACCAGGCGAGGATGACGCCCAGACCGACCGCGATACCCTTGCCGCCGTGGAAGTTGAGGTAAGGCGAGAAGATGTGGCCCCACACTGCCGCCAGGCAGATGACGCCGAGCATCCAGTCGCCGGCGGCACCGGGAGCCATGATGCTCACGGGGAAGCCATAGCCCACGCTCGCGATGAACGGACGCGCGATAAGGACGCAGATGGCGCCCTTCAGGCAGTCGAGCAGCAGCGTGAGCGCCGCGACCTTGGGGCCGGCCACGCGCAGCGCATTGGTTGTGCCGATGTTGCCGGAGCCCGCCTTGCGAATGTCCGTGTGGTTGAACATGCGGCCCAGGATCAGGCCAAACGGAATCGCTCCGATAAAGAACGAGACCACGGCGCAGATGGCGGTCAGCAGAATCGGATTATGCATCCTTTTGTTCCTTCTTCCTAAAGAAGAGTCGAATGGGCGTGCCGGCAAAATCGAAAGTCGAGCGCATGCGGTTCTCCACGTAGCGCTGGTAGGTGTCGTTGACCAGGTCGCTGTGGTTGACGAAGAACGTGAACGTCGGCGGGTTGACGCCCGTCTGGGTCACGTAGTGCATGCGCAGGCGGCGCTTGCCGTCCACCACGGTATGACCGAACTCGCGCAGGTCGGTGAGGAAGGTGTTGAGGCGCGAGGTGGTGATCTTTTGCGAGCGCGTCTTCTCGGCGGCGTCGACCATCGCCCAGATCTTCTCGACGCTGCGGCCGGTCAGGGCAGAGATGCGCAGGTACTGGGCCCAGGGAGCCATGACGCCCAGACGGCGGTCGATGGTCTCCATGCAGGCCTCGCGCTTGCGGTCGTCGTCGAGCAGGTCCCACTTGTTGAGCAGCACGACGATGGCGCAGCCGCGCTCGATGGCCAAGCCCATGACCTTCTGGTCCTGCTCGGTAACGCCCACGGAGGCGTCGACGACGAGCAGCGCCACGTCGGCGCGGTCGATGGCGCGCAGGCCGCGGACCATCGAGTAGTACTCGATGTTTTCGTACACGGTGCTCTTCTTGCGAATGCCCGCAGTGTCGACCATGCGGTAGTGCTTGCCGTTTCGCTCGACGACCGTGTCGATGGCGTCGCGCGTGGTGCCGGCAATGTTGGACACGATGGAGCGGTCGGCGCCCAGGATGCGGTTGAACAGCGACGACTTCCCGGCATTGGGGCGGCCGATGATGGCCACGTTCAACGCATCGGGGAACTCATCGGCGACCTCGTCCTCTTCCTCCGGAAGCAGGGCCACGATGTCGTCGAGCAGGTCGCCCGTGCCGTGGCCGTGCAGGGCCGAGAGCGGCGTGGGCTCGCCGATACCGAGCGAATAGAACTCCCAGATGCTGTCGTTCTCTCGATCGGGGTTGTCGAGCTTGTTCACCAGCAGAAAGACCGGCTTGTCGCAGCGCTTGAGCATGCGAGCGACCGACTCGTCCTCCTCGGTGACGCCGGTGCGGCCGTCGACCACAAACAGGATGACGGCGGCTTCCTCGGCGGCGGCGAGGGCCTGGTCGCGAATGGAAGTGGCGAAGACGTCATCGCTCTTGAGCGGTTCGATGCCGCCCGTGTCGACGATGGTGAACTCGCGGCCGTTCCAATCGGCCGTGTGATACGAGCGGTCGCGCGTGACGCCGCGGGACTCATGGACGATGGCGTCCGAGGTCTGGGCCAGGCGGTTAACGAGCGTGGACTTGCCCACGTTGGGGCGTCCGACGACGGCGACGATAGGTTTCATCTGCACTCCTTTAATGGGTAGGGTCAGTGGAAGTGTTAGAGTCGGCAGGCATAATGCCAAGGATGTGCTCCAGGGTATCGAGCAGCTCACGCGGCATGGTCGACACCACATGAACCTCGGCGCCGCGACTGGTAAGGCTTGCGAGTAAATCGTCACGATGATACTCGTCAAGCGTCATGCCGTCAGCGTTGAACATGAGCTTAGGCACAAAGAGCATAACCCCCGAGAGGTCCTGCGGCAGCTGTTCCAGAATGTCGCAGGCGACGATGAGGCCGGTCACGTCCACGTTGCCGCCAAAGTAGCGATTCTTGATGGCCGTGACGGTGCCGGCGAGCCCCTGCGGCGATTCCACGAAACGTGCCACGGTGTCGCGTGCGCTGGCGCCCGAGAGGCACAGCAGGTGCTGGCTGCGAGCGGCGATGGCCTCGCGGACGCGGGCCAGTCGCTCGGCATCGGCGGCAAGCACATCGTCCGTCTCGTCTAGGTATGAGCGGATCATGCCGATACCGTCGTAGTACTGCGGATAGCCGTCGTAAAAGTCCGCCTCGGGCGGATCGATGCCGGCGTCCAGGTAGAACTCGTCGCTCATCTGGAAGGTGTGGCGGCCAAAACGCTCGAAGGCGCGGTCCTGGTAGGGACGGATCATGGCAATGGTCTCGCGCGCCAGTTCGGGCTTGTCGCTGTATGACCAGCTAAAGCGGTTTTGGTGCTTGGTAAAACCGAGCGGCACAATGCCCAGGCTTGTGATTTGCTCGTGCTCCTCGCAAAAGCGCAGGGTCTTTTCCAGCTCCTCGCCGTCGTTCATGCCGGGGCACAACACGATCTGCGCGTGAATCTCGATGCCGGCGGCCATGATGGCCTCGAGTACGTCCATGCCGCGCTGGGCGTTGCGGCCCATCATACGACGGCGGACGTCGGGGCTCACGGCATGGACCGACACGTTCATGGGGCTCATGTTGCGTTGGATGACGTTTTGCACGTCCTCGTCGGTGAGGTTCGTGAGCGTGACGAAGTTGCCCTGTAAAAAGCTCAGGCGGTAGTCGTCGTCGCGAATATAGAGCGTGGAGCGGCCGCCCTTGGGCAACATGGTCATAAAGCAGAACACGCAGGCGTTTACGCAGGTACGCATGCCGTCGAAGATGGGGCCATCGAACTCCAAACCCCAATCCTCGCCGGGAAAGCGGTCGAGCTCGACGGGGGTGACGGTGCCGTCGCGCGGGTCGAATACCTCCAAATCAACGGTGTCGTCGTCGGCCTCCCAAAGCCATACGATCATGTCGGTGAGCGCCTCACCGTTGACCGTGAGCACGCGCATGCCCGGCTCGATACCCACATCCCATGCGGGCGATTCGGGACGCACATTCTTAACGAGCGCGCCCTCACCCGGCTCGGGGTCGCGGCTGCGCCCGTAATCGGCCACCTCGGCGGCGTATGCGGGTACGGTCTGGTCCATGATTAGTGGCAAAGCTCCTTGATGCGCGCGACGGCGCGCTCGATGTGTTCTTGCGGGGTGGAGGCTCCGGCGGTGATACCGATGTGGTGAGCGTCGGTAAACCGCGCGGCCTGGAGCTCGGAAGCTTCCTCGATATGATGCGTGCGCTCGCAAGCGTCTGCGCAAATCTGCGCCAGGCGACGGGTGTTGCCCGAGTTCTTGCCGCCCACGACGACCATGCAATCACAGCGTTTGGCAAGTGTGGCTGCTGCCTGTTGACGCTCGCTCGTGGCGGCGCAGATGGTGTTGATCACGCGCAGTTCCTGCACGCGCGGGGTAATGGAGGCCACAACCTCGGCCAGGTTCTGCGCGGTCTGGGTGGTCTGCACGACGAGGCCTACCTTGCCCTTGAGCGGGAGCGCGTCCGCATCGGCGGCGCAACTCACGACCTGCGCGTCATCACCGGCATGGCCCAGAATGCCCTCAACCTCGGGATGGCCCGGCTCGCCCACGACGAGCACGCGATAGCCCTCTCGTACCAGGCGCTCGGCAGCCACGTGGACCTTCTTGACGTAGGGGCAGGTGGCATCGACTACGTCGAGGCCGCGATCGCGAGCGGCCTCGATCACCTGCGGCACCACGCCGTGAGCGCGAATGATCACGGTGCCCGATGCGGCGTCGTCCAGGGTCTCGGCAAGACCGACGCCCGCCTCGGCAAGCTCGCGCACCACGATGGGGTTATGGATGAGCGGGCCCAGGGTGTGGACCTGAGCGGTCTCCCCCGCCTGCGGGGCGGCCGCCAATGCCATATCGAGCGCGCGTTGCACGCCGTAGCAGGTGCCGGCGTGGGCAGCGATTTCGATGGTGGGGGCGTCTGCCTTTCCGGCCACAGCCTCGGCAGTGTTCATGACTTCCTCGCCCATGGCTAGAACCTGCCCGGGTGTTCGGCGCACAGGTCGTCGCGCATGGCGTAGACGCGGTTCATGGCTTCGGACTCAAACCATGCCAGGCGCTCCTTGCGCTTGAGCTCGGCCGGAGCATCGGATAGCGAGACGGCCTTGCCGGCGCGGATCCAGCACTTTTTGGGGCGCATGAGCTTTTTGCCTGCAGGCGTGATATCGGACCAGCCGCAGATGGCGAGCGGGTTGACGGGTGCCTTACCCATCTGGGCGATGAGCGCAAATCCGCCGTGGACCTCGGGCTTGATCTCGCGCGAGCGGATGCGCGTGCCCTCGGGGA
>CALFDL010000226.1 GCA_937950415.1 uncultured Collinsella sp.
GGCCGCGCCCGCAGCCACCGAGGCCGCATCGGAGTCCAATGACCGCCTGGCCGCCATGATGCGCCGCAGTGCCCGCCGTGAGGAGGCCTATGTGCCCACCTCGCAGCTCCGCCGCTTCACCCTGCCCGATTCGGCGCCCATCATGCGCCGCGTCATGGGCTTTCTGTCCGATCAGGCCCGTGCGCTCATCCACGCCGGCGTGTCGCGCGACCGCATCTGCATCGATCCCGGTCCGGGCTTTGGCAAGACGGCCAACGAGGACATCGTCATCCAGCGCGAGACTGCCAAGATGGCGTCACTGGGCTATCCGCTCATGTGCGCCGTATCGCGCAAGCGCTTTGTGGGCGCCGTCTCGGGCGTGACCGAGGCCGCCGAGCGCGATGCCGCTACGTTTGGCGTGTGCCTGGGCGCCATCCAGGCCGGTGCCAACATCGTGCGCGTGCACGACGCCGCGGGTTTTGCGCAGTTCCTGAACGGCTACTGGGCGGTTGCCAAGCCGCAGCCGCGCCGCGCGTTTGTGGCCGTGGGCTCCAACCTGGGGCATCGCTGTGACAACATCCGCGCCGCACGCGACATGATCGCCGAGATTCCACTCACCTGCGTGTCCAACTCCTCCAAGATCTACGAGAGCGAGCCGGCCTACGAGACGCGCCAGGACGCGTTTGCCAACGCCGTCATCGAGATCAAGACCGAGTTGGCGCCGCTGGTGCTGCTCGACGAGCTCATGAAGATCGAGGCCGAGCTGGGGCGCGACCGCTCCAAAAAGGCCAAGGCCAACGGCCCGCGCACCATCGACCTGGACCTGCTGTGGATGGACGGCGAGACCCACGGCGGCAAAAAGCTGCGCCTGCCGCATCCGCTGATCGGCGAGCGCGACTTTGTGCTGGTGCCGCTCGAGGACCTGATGCACGACCCGGCGCGGTTCTTCCGCTACAACGGTGTCGAGGTCAAGGAGCCCGAGGACCGCGTGGGCCATATCGTTGGCGAATTGGGGCGTATGTAGATGATCGAGATGAATGCTGTTGCCGCCGGCACCGAGCTCGACGCGGCGCGTAACGCGGGCCGCGAGGGCGTGTCCGCGGGCTGGTGCGCGTGGAGCGCGGGCGATGCTTCGCTGACGTTTTCGCTGGTCGTGCGTCCGGATGTGAATATGCACGCCTTCCACGGCCTGCCGTTTGTGGCCGCGATGGGCATGATGGATGCGCTCGTGGGCACGGCTTCGACGCCGGGGTTGGGCCTTGCCGGCAAGGTGGGTATCCGGTGGCCGAGCGATATCGTGTGCGGTGCGCCTGCGTTTGAGACGTCGCTCGCGCGTGTTGCCGTGAACGGCGGTGCCGGTGCCGCGGGCATGTTCGGTGCCGTGACGGTGGATATTGAGCGTTCGGCGTTGAGCGAGCTTGGTGTGGACGTGGCTGACGAAGCGCTGGTCGAGGCGCTGGCCGCCGCCGTGCTGGCCCGCGTGGACGCCTGGGCGGTTGTTGCCAACACGCCGCAAGGCGCCGCAGGGCCGTTGGCCCCCGTGTTGGGCGAGTACTTCGATATGGTGCCGCTGCTCGGTCGCCAAGTTGCGGCGGTGTCGCCCAACGGCTTGCCGCTTGCGGTCGGTGTGTTTGCAGGCCTGGACATCTGGGGCCGCGCGACCATTAAGACCGATGCCGGCGAGCAGGAGTTTCCGCCCGAGGCCGTACGAATTCGCGGGCTGTAGCGCGGGGCGTTCGCGCCCAAAGATAGACATGACAACAAGACCCTCCTCGGCCTGTGCCGGGGAGGGTTTCGCCTATCTGGGGAATGGGTTGCCAGCGCCCTATTCCTCAAAACTGAAAAATTTTCGTTTTTGAGGAATAGGATTAAGGCAGCTCGGTCTTTCGCGAGGTATATTCGCTATAGAGCCTATTCCTCGAAACTGAAAAATTTTCGTTTTTGAGGAATAGCGATAAAAGACCGCAGGGAGGCGCCAATGAAACTCATCAATAGAACGTCATACATGGACATGTTGACGAGCCTTATTGGCGTGCCGGACATCAAGGTCATAACGGGCATTCGCCGTAGCGGTAAGTCAAAATTGCTCGAGGCCCTCCGCGATTACGTGGAGGCAAATCTGTCCAATGCGAATGTCATCCATATCAATTACAACCTCGACGAGTTCGAGGACCTGCTCGAATATCATGCCCTGCTCGCCTATGTGAAAGAGCATCGAGTGTCCGACAAGCAAAACTTCCTGCTTATCCACGAGGTTCAGATGTGCGACGGCTTTGAACGCGCGATCAACAGCCTCCATGCATCCGAGCAGTACGACATCTTCATCACCGGATCGAACGCCTTTTTGCTGTCGAGCGATCTGTCGACGCTCTTTACGGGGCGTACGTTCGAGATCGAGGTTTTCCCATTCTCGTTTGAGGAGTATCGTCTCTATGGCGACGAGGGCGATGTCGACCGCGACTTCGATGAGTACGCGAGAATCGGCGGTATGTCCGGCTCTTACCCTTATCCACTGCAGGAGCAGCGCTACCAATATCTCTCCAATGTCTTCAAAACGCTCATCGTGAGGGATATCGTGCAGCGGCATAACGTGAGAAACGAATCGGCACTGCTGCGCATTGCCGTTTACATGATGGACAACGTCTCCAACATAACGTCGGCACGCAACATTACGGATGTTTTGAATGCGGATGGGCTAAAGATTACGAACAAGACGGTCGGCACGTACATGGGGTACCTGTGCGATGCGTTTGCCTTCTATAAAGTTCGTCGGTACGACATTCGCGGCAAAAAATACCTTAAGAGCGGCGAGAAGTATTACCTAGCAGACCACGCGTTCAAATACGCACTGCTTGGTACACGTGATATGGATTGGGGACGCGTATACGAGAACATGGTGGCCATCGAGCTGCTGCGCCGCGGATACGAGGTATACGTCGGTGTGCTCTATAAAAAGGAAATAGACTTTGTAGCAATCAAGCGAAGCGAGAAGCTCTACATTCAGGTGAGCGACGACATCAGCTCGGATAAGACGTTTGAACGCGAGATTTCGCCACTGCTGAGCATTGGCGATGCGTATCCCAAGATGATTCTTGCCCGCACGCATCACGAGGTCACGGATCGCGATGGGGTGCAGATCGTGGACCTGGCGAGGTGGCTATGCGGCGAGGCGTAGCAGAAAGCCTATTCCTCAAAACTGATAAATTTTCGATTTTGAGGAATAGGACCGATGCGTTGCCTAGTTCGCCGCTCGCGTTCGTGCTCGACTTAAGCCCCTGCTCTATCCCAGCTCCTGCATGCGGCGGTAGATTTCGCAGATACCCTTGATGGTGAGCTGTCCGTCGACCACGTCGAAGGCATCGGTCGAATCGGCGACGATGCCGGCGAGACCGCCCGTGGCGATAACGGTGGCATCCTCGCGGCCCAGCTCGCGCTTCATGCGCGCGACCAGGCCCTCAGCCATGGCGGCGGCGCCCGTTACGGCGCCGACCTTGATGCACTCCTCGGTATCGCGGCCGATGGCGTGCTCGGGCGCCTCGAGCGGAACGCTGGCGAGCTTGGCGGCTCGGGCGGCGAGCGCGTCCATCGAAATGCGGATGCCCGGCGCAATCGCTCCACCAATGTAATAACCGTCCT
>CALFDL010000227.1 GCA_937950415.1 uncultured Collinsella sp.
GTGGGTCAACGAGACCGGCGACAGGCAGGTCGAGCGCGAGCTGGCGGCGTACAAGCGGAAAGAGCAATCGTAATAGACAGAAAGAAGCCCCGGTAGACAACCGGGGCTTTGTCAAAGGATTCCGCTGCGCAGGTTACACCATGTAATGTGAGGGGGGGTATTTGCGATAAACCAAATTCCGCAGCGGTGAAAAAATGTCTGTACAGAATGCCAGACCCATTACAGATCGGAATGAAAAAGAGAAGAAATTTACCGATCTCGCAAACAAACACGATCTGGATAAGAGATATGCAAAGAATTGCCGTAACTCTTTTCTAATTGTGTACTTTTAGGGGTATCGACAGGGTGATTCGCAAGCGCTTGCGAATTTAGAGGAAAGAGAGAGTAGTGGCGACGATAAAGGAAAGTGATCTTGACCGACTGCTAAATTTGATGGTCAAGATTAAGATCATTGAACACCGCGGCTCTGATGCGAGCACAGAACGCCGGTGGTTGCGCTACCAAATCGTTGAAAGCTGTCAGGCGAATTGCTGCACGAGAGACGAGTTGATGAAACAGGTTCGGGATACATATGACATGCGTTACCCGGATGGACTTTTTGTCAGCCGCACAACCCAATAGGTACACGAAAACAAGCCTTAAAGTTTTTCAGCAAGAGTCGGATCAAGTTTGCTCTTGATACAGGTGATTGACAGATCGTATTTACCGTTCAGATGCGAAACAACAGGCAGCGACATCAGATGTGGAACTTTCACTCCGCCGATGCATGCGGCCTGTAGTTTCTGAAAACGGTTTCGGATTCAACCATTAGACACCATTCCTTTAATCCTGGTCTTCTGATTACATCTTGTTTTCGAACGCCTTGATGAACTTTTCGATGTCATCAGGTGAGACAGACGAATCGACATGAGCGTTCCGCGGCGGTGAGGAGTGCCCGAAGAAAAGCACCTTGAGGCCGTGGAAGACTGCCATGATCCCACGGATGATGAGCATGATGATGCAGCCGACGAGCCCGAGCACACAGCAGATCAAATCGAAGATCGCACCGACGAAGCCCGGACCGTACCGAACGATGAAGATCAAGATCCTTAAGATCAGAGTGAGAATCGGCGGACCGAGTATAAAAAGTAAAAGCCATTCCATTTGAATTCCTCCAATACAATTAAGTCTAGTTCTATACACTTATATTATAGCACTTTGGTATTAGAAAAGAAAGTCAACCAGAAATTCAAAGATCATACAGAAAGGAATAGGCGGCCTACGCGAAACCGCGCAAGCCGCCTATTCCCTGTGCTGCAAAACGTTCTGGATAGGGAAGGAACGTAGAATAAATTATAGCACTCTTCTACAGGAGAGGTGTGCCTAGTCGTCTTGCTCGCTGACCTGATCGTTGCGCAATTGGTCGCGTTTCATGGTCTCAAGGACGGTCGGAGGCAGACCCATCCAGCCGGCAATGATCTCATCGGGCAGCTCCGGATTGGCATTTTTGATGAATTGGCTGATCTTGCAGGCACGCTCCGTGATTGACGCGCTGCGTCCGTTACTGAAATACAGCAGCTCTTGGCTGAAGAACTTGACGCCGTTGACGAGCTCGCCGCCCTGGCGCCATTCGACAAGCTCGCCGTCAAGGGTGATTTTCGCCACGTCCTCGAGTTCCCTCTTGGAAATCAGGCGGATGCGGGTGCTCGCCTTGAGGAGTGCGTTGTTGAGCGTGGCGTTCTTCTTCTCGTCGAGCGATGTCACGGCATTGTCCTTGTCATGGATCTTCGCATCGTACCAATAGACGTCGACGACAAGGCCCTCATTCGAGTTCTTGTCTTCAAGCAGGTCGAAGCGGATTGCGAATTCCGTGATCAGGTTCATACCGTCCCTCTTGAAGGGATCGGTCGCCGTGAAGGTGGCGGTGTCGAATACATCGATCTTGCCGGTCTGATAATAGGTTATAAGTTTCATAGGTCACTTTCCTTTCTTTAATTGCGTGAATCGATTATAAATCAGCGAGCATGACGAGTGGATCATAGGCGTGCTTGCACGCCGCACAAAAAGCGGTCTGCCATCCGAATGGAACGACAGACCGCATGTCTGATTGCACTAAATCGATGACAACCTAATGCTCAAGATTGTCCTTAGCGGGCGCGGCCTGGCTTTGACCGTCCAGCTTTTCGGACGCGCCGCGGGCGGATGCGGCCTTTGCGCCGAGACTCTTGCCCTGCTCGCGCTCGGCATCCTTGCGCTCGAAGAAAGCATCGCGGGCGGTCTTGTTCGCCTTGGACGCGGCGAAGGGATTTACGGGAATGGTGCGTGCTTCCTTAGATTCGTGGTTGTAGAAATTGACCTCGATCTTACCGTCCTTGAGCTGAGTGCTCGGAAGTCCGACATTGATCTGCTCACCGTTAGCTTTCTGCTCAGCAGCCTTGAAATACTGCTTCTCGGTGAGGAACACGGTCATATGGCCGGAGATGCCGTTCTGATCGCCGAGATCGATGCCGTTTGCGACAGAACCCGGCATGAAGCGGCAATCTGCCAGATACATCTGACGGTCGTCCTTCTCGATGACCTTGAGTTTGACCTGGTTGTTGAAGAACTTGAAGTTCGTCCAGGTCGTCTCTTCCTTGACATTGGTGTTCTTATTCTCGTTGGACATAGTAAGACTCCTTTCATTAGTCATGTCCTTGTTTACATCATCGGGAAACATCAGTTCATGGATCGGGACTTCAAGCTGGTCCTCGATGTCATGCCAGATGTCTTCCCGAAATGTCCCGATAGGGTAGCCGTAGAATTCCGAATCGATACATTCATTATCGTCTATGCAGACATCTCCGAGTTCATCCCAAATCCTTTTTGCGGCGATTTCCTTTGTATCCGGTCCGTTCGCATCCGTGATGACGTAGCAGTTGTTGAAATTGACGATTTCGCCTTCAGCGAGGTCTTCGGCTGCGCAGGCATACGGGCCGAACCCTTCTCGAAATCCGCCGTTGCACTGGTCGACGAGACGTGAGGCGTATTCGATATTACCGTGTGCCGCCTGGTAGAAATCGCGCCAGCAAAGTGTTTCATATTCATCATGCGTATATTCGACGCGCAGGTAATCTGGATCGATTGCTCCGCTGTGGAGCTGGGATGCATAGCTAATCGCTGTGCGGAGCGAATCGAATTCGACATCGTCATGGAAACAGGCTCCATCGCCGTAACTGTAGACGATGAAAGGATGATCCCTATGGCTTGGTTGGCTCTGGATGACCATTGCGACGCCATTGGGAAGTTCAAAGCCGTAATAGTCGGTTGCCGTTTGAGTCGGGTCCGCCTCACCAATATCGATGACATGCTCGAAATTCATCCACCTGGGTAGATCATGACCGTATTCATCATGCTTGCCATCATAAGCGTTCGATATGGTTGAGTTTTCGTTCATGTTTAGTTCCTGCTTTCGTGTGCTCCTGGAAGTCCATGTTCATATGCTTCCTTCGTTTTGAAACGATAGGATCGGTCTTGATAGGAGGATACCCGGTTTCCTTTTCCCTGCCTACACCCGCTGACGGAACGTGCTTTCTGCACCTTCGGCAGGCTTTCTTCGAGTTTCTTTGGAGAATAGTTATGGGTGGACTGTTCACCTTCGAACTGGACTGGGATTACGCCGCCCTTTATATATTTAAGCTTCATCCCGATATGGATAGGGGAGTCCTGGTTTTGGTCCTTGACGGCCTTATCGTACTGCCATTTTGCAAGATGCAGGGTAAATGAGCAGTTTCGCCCGGCGACTTCGGACGTCACATCGGCACGATAATCCGTTCTCGCCGTGTCTGGGTCGATGGATTTTGAAAGGTCGACCAGGTCCGGGAAGAAGCGAAAATTCACCCATTCGTTCCCGTCAAAGGATTGTTCCGTGGCACCGCGATACTCCTCAGGACTTTTGGGCAGTGGGTTGGTTTTTCGGACATTGATATCGGCGGCAAGGTCTTCAAGTGCGACCATCTCGCCGTCGATTTCGACTCCATCTGGATACCTGGCGGTTTTCAAGCCGAGACTGACCGGTTTACCGGCCTTTTTTTGAGCATTGGCGCGTGCGTACTGCCTCTCACTCAGCAGGATTTTAAATTTGCCACCTGGCTTGATTGAAGATTCCTCTCCGAGAGTGCAATCGGCACGATACCATGGCCTGTCCGTCTTCCTTGAGACACCTGTGAGGAGCCTTACATTGTCGGGAGGAACTTCAAGGTTCGTCCAAACCGGCTTTCCCGATTGTGTGGGATGGCTTTTGGGCTCTCGAATGGAAGAATCTTCGATCTCGGTGACGGTAGGCTTTTCATTGGAAACGCCTACGTTTTGTTCTGGTTCGATACGTTCTGGTTCTTCGGGGACATCGATTCTGTTCGGATGGCCATTTTCTACTTTGCCTACGTTGTCGATCGCCGCACTGATATCTTCCAGGCTCGTACCGAGAGGGAAACCGTGGAAATACCCGGTGATATGCCCATTCCCGTCAGTCGGGACGCTATCGAGTTCGAAGCGCAAGATTTCCGCGCTGTTCAGACGGTTCTTCTGACCGGCATCTCCGGTCATGATGTACTCGCTGCCGAACTCGGCAATGACTCCGTTGATCAAGTCTTCCCTTGCGCATCGGCGCGGGTCCATGCCGTCGCGATCACCGGCTTGGCAATCGAAAAGGAGCTTGTTGGCATATTCCAGGTTGCCGTGAGCCGCATAGAATAGATCGCTCCATCCGGCGAAGCCGCCACCCGGCATGGCTTTAAATCCCGGCTCTTTGTACATGATGAAACTCGAATGCAGCTGGATATCGGAGATGAAACCGGAACGGACGTCCTCGCAGTAGCGCAGCGCCTCGTCGAGATCATCGAATAGGATATTCGATCTCCATTCCGTCTCATAGTCGCTGAAAAAAGAATGGATGTTGTCGACCTCGCCGACAACAAGGAGATCTTCACGACGGGCGGACTGCTTGAGAAACATCTCCTTTTTTGTTTTCGGCACGGTGAAGCCGTACCAATCTACCAATTGCATTCCCGGTGCTTGGGTTTTCCGTTTGATGGCTTCATGCGGCTCAAGCCATGGATGGGATGCTGCTGTGTCCTGAAGCTTTTCCTTCCACATATTCCCTCCTTAGTAGAGTAGAAAACAATCCATCAGCGAGCGTTGCGAGCGGATCATAGGTGCCGAAGGCGCCGCATTTAACGCTCTTCGTAAGTCTTCTCGTTATTCGTCTCGCAATCGTCTCGCGCTACGGCACGATTGTCCTTCAACAGCCCGCGCATCTTGGAAAGGGATAGATCGCTCTTCCGATCGGCCTTGATTGTCTCGACGTATCGCTTTCTCAAAATGAACTCGAGCGTCTTGCCCTGCGGGATACACTCGGTTCCATCGATAAGCCTTTGGGCATTGTTGACGACTTCACGGTATGCGTTCTCGTTCAGCATACTCCCGAGCTTCGTCCCGAGTACGGCGGTAGCAATAATGTCCTGTCCGATATATGGGTCGACGATTGCCTTTGCAAGCCTGAGGTCGCGTTCGCTGATCATTTTGCCTCGATTTGGATCGGCTTCTCGATTCCCCGCTCACGTTGTTCAGATTCAGCGATCTTGCTGCAGGCAGATTTGGCGGTTTCGGCTTTATCGGAAAGCCTCGTGTGTTCACGGCAGGGCTTCCCACCGTTGGAAACACCTCCGACCGGTTCGTTTTCGATAATATCGATGATGTCTGACGAGCTGACGAGTGAATTTGGATCATGGAACAGCTGGTCGAGATCGCCTATGAACTCATTGCTTTCCGGGCGACCTTCAAAGGAGAACTTTTCCGTCACGGCATGGGCATTGGAAAAATCAAGTTGGTGAAAGGTGAGCAGCTGGTCCACATACTCGCCTTCACGATAGAATCCGGTATGGGCGAGCATGGCAAGGTGCTCGCGGTTTTCATCGCAGCCAAAGTCGATACCGCTCTTGAAATCGTCCATAAACCACTCGGTGAAATCGGCAAGGTCCTCACCGGAAGTGGGACCGAGAGGAAAAAGCTCATATTCGGGTTCACCGATTTGTTTCGTGCCGGAGAAATTGACCTTTTGCACGACGAAGGCGGAGTCCTGTCCCTCGGCAAATTTAGAGATCAAACCGAAGATATGGTCATTCTCTTCGGCATGGCCAAACTGATCCGGTTCGGGGACATCGGCCTTGATCTGATTCAGGTAGATAAAGTTTTCAATTGAGACATCATCGGCTTTTGGTCGGATTCGTCCCTGCAGATCGTCGATCTTATCCACGAGGCCGGAAAATGCCGAAAGGATATAGTCCGGCTTGGAATCGGGATTCCATTCATTGATTTCGAGAACGTCAGTCAATCCATATTTTTGTGCAAAAGAGTCCAGTTCATTAAGTTGTTCTTTAGTGAACCCCCATGAGGCCAGATCTTCAGGATCGTCGATAAAGACCATTCCCGCATAGCTGTCTCGGACGTTCTCCGTAATAGCGTTCAGCATTTCTGGAAATTTCGATGGGTCTACTTTCGGAACCATTGCATAAGTCCTTTCTTTGAATACCTTTTGTAAGATTCTACCACTTCGCATTGAAGAAAATGACCCTGACCATGAGAAGAGATCGAGTCCAGCGATGGTATATGACGACTACGCGGATATTGGTATATTTGCAAAATGGGTGATGGATGCGCCCGAGATTGGGGAGCGGGCACATCCATCGGTGGGAAGAAGATGTCCCTGCACGAGAAAGGGGATCAAACTCGTGCTCTTAACCATAATAGCGATTTCTCAGTCCGTTTTCGTGTGGACTTTCCAAATTCGCAAACGTTTGCGAATTTCACTTCCGAAATTTGTCGAAGAGACCTTTTATCCTTCCGAGAATCCCGTGCGGTTTCGTCTGCGTTTCAAAACCGGTATCTTCGGTCTGCTTTATTTGTCGGCCGGCGGGTGCGCTGTTTTTATAGGAAGGGCATCTGGAACTGAGTGACCTTTTCTTCCTCAGTGCCTCTTCTTGCTTCTCGACGGTCGCTTCGGAGATCTCCCGGAGTGTGAGGTCGATGTTGTCCCATGAGGTCTCACCTGTCGGTGCGCCTTTCACGGCATAGACCGTGATTGCCGGAAGCGGTGCCTCCAGCCTTACGAGATCTGTTCCTTTATGGCGGAGCGGTTTATCGGATGGTTCTGCCTCGATATGCCAGCTACGCTTGAGAATCTTTTTAGCTGCAGGAGAGTAGAGCCATTCGCGACCGGCGAAACGCGTCGCATGGCCGGTTCCTGTAATTCGTTCTGCCAGGCTCTTTCTGGTATCCCCCGCATTTGCGATATCATCTGTGATGGATATTTCCATGACCGGGAAATCCACGGTGGCATATTTCCGCACATCCTCGATGGCTTTCGGATGGCTGACGCGGAATTCGATGGCGACCCAGATCTCTGTATCGGCATGCGACAGCAGTGCGACCGCATCCGGAATGAGACCTTCAGGGCACATCGCGCCGCAATCGCGCTCCGTTTTGACATCCTCGATTTTAGTCATGCAACCGGTACCGGGAATGAACGATTTGTATGTTTCGGGACTGAACTTTAGGACGGAAGAGCCGGGAACGGGAAGGACTGTCAGTTTGCCATACTTCTTGAATTCGAGTTTGTCGGCGTTCCGATAGCGGGACGTATGCGGGACGCTATCGATGAGTGACAGGTTGGGGAGGTAGAAATCATGGCCGATGAGCCCTTTGAGGACGGCTTTCGCCTCCAGATGGAGAAGGGACTCTGGATTCGACTCGACCGCGCACCGGCTGTTCGCCTCGTGGGCCAAATAGTGGATGCCTCTCTCCGGGTCGTCCTTCGACCATCGGACTGCCTTGAGCCGTTTCCCGCAATTCGGATCGGGACAGACAAGTCCGCACTTGAACCCATTGCGGTCGTAGGGGATTTGGTCTGCCCATACGGCATTGCCGTGCTCATCAAGTCCAAAAGGAACCCTCATTTGTGAACCGTCTTTCTGTCCCATAGCCTGGTGAGGACAATCGGCTGTGTCCTGTCTTCATTCAATTCAAAAAGATGCGCAGCGCCCCCGAAGCGAGGGCGGCTGCATGCGGTCTTCTTTTTGTGGGCGTCAAGGAGCCCTTTCCAGGAATTGACTTTTACCCAAACTGTTTTTCCAAACTCCATACCTCGGTGATCCTCTGGGAATTTAACCGATTCTAGGACGCACGTAGATCCCGTCGCTTAATTTGCCGTTGCAAATTGCTTTGGGAACGAATGTCTTGCTTTTCCCGTTGACGGTCAAGGTCACCTCGCAATTGATGCACGATCCCTGTAAACCTGAGAGAGATAGAGATGGGCTGGAGCCGAGTTCCTTGGCAACAAGCTGGGCGCCGCTTCCGAGGCCGGCGCATTTAAACCATCTGTAGGTGATATTGCCCTGCGGGATATCGGAAAGCTCGTTGTCGAAGACGATAGAGGCGTAATCCCCTTCACCCAGACTTGGAATCTGAGTTGATGAGTCATAGGGGGCAGTGCAGCATGCGAGCGAGTTTCCATTAAAACGTGGGCGATAGCTTCCGGTGGGATATTTAGACCAATCGAAAACATAGACTTTGCCGATTGTCTCGCTGTAGGCATCTGGGACTTTTCCTTTGCTGCTGGATGTCGTCACCTTGCAGCGCAGATAATAGTCCTCGTCTTCTTCCGAGATTTCGTAAGAATTCGTATTTCCACCGTATTTGATATCACTGAAAGTTCCGGTTTTCGTCGATGAGTACTGCCATTGGTAGCTGACTTGGGTTGCGCCTGCTGGTAAATTTGACACTTTAGCGGTGACCCTCTCACCGACGACGTCCATTCCCGTTACCGACACGGTAGGGGCCTGGAGCTGTGAGCCGCTACTCTCATCGCCTTTGTTTTCACCGCCGGCGTTATTTCCTCCGCCGGCGCCGTTCCCGCCAGAAGCATTATCGCCGGCGCCGTTCGCCTTGCCGAACCATGAGCTGATGCTGTTGCCGGTTTTTCCGATCTGCCCTGAGACCTGGTTGCCAAAACCCATCAGTCCACCGCCGATGACGACGACGGCCAATATCACGATGATGTACTCGACGGTCTCGCCGCCAAATTCGCGTCGGGTTCGATGGCGATATTTAGACGCGGTTGGAAATATTTGGCGTTTCATGATTGGTCTCCAATGGCAGAAGTGGCTAAATCGGTCTAGATTTTACCGCATCGAATTCTGTCTGCTCGCGGTGGGGAAAACTAAAAATGACCTGCTTGTAGTATTATTAAACCATCTGATCATCAATTAAAAGGAAAGTGAGGGTCTATGGTGGAGTACAGCGATCCACGTGATTTCGGATTCCGCCCGGAGACGGTCATGACGGCGTTGATGCCTTACGAGCAGTTTTCTTCCAAAACGCGCAGGCTCATTCTCGGTATCGATATGGGCATTGCAAGCGTTGGGGTCTGCCTGATCGATATACGCAATCACGAGATCGTCCTTATGGCGAGCCACATCTTCAAGGCGCCTGTCGAGGGCAAGCAGAAGGATATTTCGGCTCGCCAGAGCGGCGCGAGCATACGACGTGGCTATCGCTCGGTTCGCCGCACGACAAAACGCCGGAAGAACCGAAAGAAGGCTGTCCGCGATATCGAAAAGAAGTACATTTTGATTCCGGACGATGCGGACGGGCAGTGGTTTGCAATCCGGAAGGGCGAGCCGGACGTCCTTCACCTTCGCGGGAAGGCGCTCCTCTATAAACTGAATGGGCGCGAGCTTGCCCGGATTCTATACGCTTTTGCCGACAGGCGTGGATACATCGATCACGGCAAGGGAGCTACCGATGACGACTCCGGTAAGGTTAAAAAGGCCCTGTCGGTAAACCGTAAGATTCTGGATGAAAACGGCTATGAGACGATTGCCCAGTATCTTTTGAAGCAGCCTACTTCCCGTAACAGGGAAGGTGACTATCGCTATATGGTCGACATCGAGATGGTGACGGACGAGGTCCATACCATCTTCCGGCACCAACGCGATCTTGGAAGCGATATCGCTACCGAGGAGCTGGAAGGGGAGTACCTTTCCGCTCTTCGCTGGCTTACCGATACGAGCGCTCGCGATGAAAAAATCTATAGCAGGGTCGGTTACTGCACCTATCTCGGAGCCCCGGAGAAACGTGCCGCGAGTTCGTTGATTTCCTTTGAGATGGTGCGCGCGTATGAGAAGCTATCGAATATAAAGATTGAGCATCAGGGTCGGGAAGCGACATACATCTCCCCGGAGAAGCGGAATGAGATCGTTGAGTCCCTGTTTGCCGTCTCGAAGAATCCCAAACCGCTCAAATGGTCGCAACTTCGTGAAAAGCTCGGCATGCAGTCATCCGACAGCTTTGACAGCCGCCTGCCGGCCGATGAGAAGAGCGACTGCATCAAGATCCCGGCATGGAATACACTCTGCACGGGTCTTTTCACGTCGAACAGGGCGCTCCTTGATCGATTTCATGATGATACCGATGTAGCCGATGCCGTCTGCTCCGCACTGACATACGCCTCTTCAGGTGAATCGCTTCGAAACGCCCTTGAAAATCTCAGTCTCGATCTGTCGGAGCAGGATATCGATTCTCTGCTCGATCTTCCCTACGCCTCGAAGCTCTTTTCGGGATATTGCAGCACGGGAGTTCGTGCCCTGCAGATGCTCCGCGATGCATTTAAGGATCCGCAGATTGAGAAACTGTACGATGCGGAGAAGGCGACCGGTCTGTATGAGGCCAGGCAGGCATTGGCAGCGGAAAGGAACGAAAGTAGGGACGGACTGTTATGCCCCTATCTCGAATTCGATCCGACATGCACGAACCCGGTGGTGCTTCGCGCGACCGCTCAGGTGCGCCGCATGATCAATTCGATTATCAGGCATTATGGATTGCCCGATGTCATTCGAGTCGAGGTGGCCAAGGATCTCAAGCGCTCGAAGCATGAGAAGGCGATTATCGCGGCAACGAATAAGGCCAATAAGGACAGTAACGAGCAGGCGAAAAAAGACCTCGTTGCGTTCTACGGTCTTCCGAATGACGCCCACGTGAGCAGCGCCGATTTTGAGAAGATGTGGCTCTACCGTGAGCAATTCGGCCAAGACCCTTATACGGGCAAGGGCATCAATCTGGAGCGTATGCTAAACGACCGTGATTATGTCGAGATCGACCACATCCTCCCGTTCTCGCGTTCCTGCGATGACTCGAAATCCAATAAGGTTCTGTGCCTTACGAAAAGCAACCGCGATAAGGCGAACCGCACGCCGTATGAATGGATGACTTCCGGCGAGCCTTCGGCGCCTGATTTCGGGGATTTTTGCAGACGTATGGACGCGTGGGCTGGAAAGGGTAAGTCTGCGCATTATACGAAATCAAAGCTTTCCAAACTGAAAAACAGTACGTTCGGGAAAGAGGAGCAGAAATTCATCGATCGCAACCTGAACGACACGCGGTACATGTCGCGACAGCTCGCGATGTGGGTGCGCGAATGCCTGCCATTCCCCGATGATAAGAGGCAGCATGTTTTCTGCGTTGCCGGCGCCGCGACGTCGCTCATGCGTCGAATCTGGGGTATCGGGATTGTTGACGAGAAAGGGAAGAAGGATCGAAGCGACGATCGCCATCATGCGGTCGATGCCGCGGTAATCGCGTGCTGCAGCCCTGAGATCGTGAAAGGCATCGCACGGGTCAATAGCGGCCGGTCGAACATAAAGGAGCGGGAGAGGCTTCGTTACGAGTCCATGCCGTATCCCGAGTTCAAGGCCCAGGTCGAGGCTTGGATTCCCTGCATCGTACCGACCCGGACGGTTTCCCGCACCGCGACCGGCAGCTTGCTTAAGGACACGGTATATCCCTATGTCGGTGCTGACGACCGTGGAAAGGATCTTTATCGGCGTAATGGGAAAAACGAGCCTGCATCCACGCTATGGAAGGATGGCAGCGGGGGATGCAAGCTGTACGATGGGGTTTACGGCCTGATGGCGGTATTCGACGAGGGTATGAAGAAGTTTGGCAGTTGGAGATTCGATCCTATCTATTACATCGACGTTCCGAATGTCAGGCAGGATTTCATCAGGGAATTTACAAAAGACCTCTCGATTGATTATTGGACGAAAGTACAGCTGAAAGGTGATGAGCCCCGCATTTTCCTGAAGCAGGGGGACGTGCTTGTGCAAGATGGTTGCGCGATGCGTTACTACAAGTACAATGTGTCAAATGGCGCGATTAGCTCTTATTCAAAGATTGGGGAAAAGAGCGTACCGCTCCAAAAGACAGGTCCCCTGTCGGAAGAGAAGTTTCCGAAACAGGCGAAATGGGACTCATCGCTGACCGTCATGCAGGAAGACTGTCTCGGTCTGTGCTGGTTGAGGTTCCTATCGGACCGTGTCGGCAAATTTGAAAATTTCCCGGTTTAACAGGCAGCCGCAAAGGGGACGGGTATGAACTCGTCCCCTTTGCATTTTAGAACTCCAAGAACAGTTGCGTCCCCGGACCCTGATCGTCACGACCGTTAGACGGATTCGTGTTGACGAGAACTTTTCGGTCGACATATTGCTTTTCCGTGAGTTCCATGGCGACGACATGTCCCGCCGGTGGGAGATGTTTGCGAAGCTGATCCGCATGGGATTCAGATGAGGCTCTGCTTAGAAGGTTACGTGAATAGACACTGTTCTGTTCCCTCTGGTAGCCGTCGTCATCTAAGAACCGTTTGAATTTGATGTAGTTGTCCTTGTCGGCTTTCGTCTTCGTTGGAAGATCGAACATCACGAGCAGCCGCATGATTCTCATACCTTTCCTTTCGCCCGTTTCTCTTCGTATGTTTCACATTCGAGTCCGATGATGTCCGGCAATAGCAATTGATCGACATCTTTTAACTCGACGGCCCGTCTCAAGGATTCACAGTAGATATCTATTGCAGTCTGGACGGAATGCCTGCGTCCGTCGATTGAAACCAGAACGGAAGTCACCTCCGTAAGGGCTTTTTTATTCAATGTGGACAAGGGTTCGAGAATATTGTCATTGACGATCTTGAGATCGACAATTGGGCGGAACGGTTCGATAAGGTCATCGACGAGGTTGAATGCATTTTCTGCGCTATGATGGTGGATACCTCGCGAGACGAGCCAGCCGTGTGATACGGCGCACTGGGCGATGCCTGACCGCAAGATCGCATAACCGTAGTTAAGCGGAGCGGTCATAGGGCCATTCCAACGTGTTCCGTACGGGAGAAGTGCTTTGAAGTATTCACTTGCGGCGATGCTTTCACGATTTGTCTTGTCGTTGCTTTGGACTTCCTGGGCATAGCCGCGGATTTTTTTAACTTCAGCCGAGTCACCGAAGCACAGTGCGAGTGCTTTAGCCTGGTTCTCGATTTTCTTCGTGACGATCCGTTTCCAAATTTGGTTTCGCAATGGCTTTGAGATGGCGAGCTGGTGCTCGACGATCTCGGCATGTCTCGAATGTGCCCCCAAGGGGAGTGCGAGTCCGTTTGGCATATGGTCTGAGCCGCAGTATAGGACTCCGATACCGGCATCGTTAATGCCCGATATCAGGGCGCTCGTTATCGTTACTTGGGGGTTATCGATAATAATGACCCATATATCCGACAACGCAATTTTACCGAGAACTACCGACGATCCCTTTTCCCGGATAATGAGGGAATTATCTTTGATGCAAAGATGCTTTGGGGTTCTGATTGCAACGGTTTGTAACATCTCGGCTCCATTTTCGCTGAAGTATTTATGGCGGTCGGGATTATTGCTCAAATCGATTGTTTTCCTGGTATTATTACTTATACCAAGTTCTTCTTGTTCCTATTCGTAACAGCTGATTGAATTGCAACGAGTGACACTTGGGTAAGAGGACTTGCGAAATCGCAAGTCACTCGTGGAGTATATCCTGCGGCACATCTATAGGTTGTGTCGCAGGTGATCTCCTTTTTTCAAAAAACAGGTGAATCGAGCCGAAAATGACCGGATTTCCGCGTTTTTCAGAATTCTATAACAGTAAAGCCCCTGCTTAAGGGGCTTTTTCGTGGGTGGGTATTATAACAGCTGATTGAATTGCAACGCACTAGGGCAAGGATGCTGAGTGTTAGAGATTCGCTGTAATTATAACAGCTGATTGAATTGCAACGCACTAGGGCATGTTGTCTCTTTACTCCAATCTATCAAGCATTATAACAGCTGATTGAATTGCAACGCACTAGGGCCATCTTGCATGCCCATGGTAGGGAACTCACATTATAACAGTTGATTGAATTGCAACGTACCAGGGCTCTGCTATTGCGAATTAACGGACGTAGGAATTCTAACAGCTGAGTGAATGTCACACCGCAATAGCTAGTCGACGCGTGGTAGAATACAAGAAGTACCAGCGAAGCTCGTCCTTGGACGGTCAAACTTTGGGAACGCGGGCAACGCAGGTGCATTCGAATTGATAGCCCGGTGCCAGCCGTGCTATTTTTTTCTCCCTTCGCTATCCGTTCCGCTTATATTCCTTCCACCAGCCGTACACGTACAGGACGGAACGGACGGCGCCGGGGGCTTTGGTGTATCATTATCCACAGTGCTTGCAAAACGAATATCAGGATATGAGCGGGAATTTCACCATCATCGAAAAGAGATCGCCCATGTTATCATTGCCCAGAATTACCCCCCCCCACTAAAAAACGGTCATGCAGGACGTATCCGGAGTCCGGTGCCGGTACCGTCGAATACGTCATCGTCCTGATTGTCGCCGTGGTAATCGGCGCGGGACTACTCGGCTTCGGCACCAAAATCGCCCAGCAGGTCAATGAGACAGGCGATACGATTGGCGGCTGGTTCGGTAGCGGCGAGGACGACCACAGCCTAGATTTCTACAAGCGCGCTGACGTTCCGGAAGTCGGCGATAAGTTCGAGTTCAAGACCGTGACCGAGGTGTACACAGGGTTTGAAACGGAGACGTATACGCTCGTCGAGACGCCCACAGATCGCTATGGCTCATCAAACGCTCCTTGGGCCGCTCATCAGTCGCAGATCGAGACGGTCACCGTCGTGGATACTGGCATCGCTCCCGAAAGTGTCAGCGTATGGTTTGCAAACATGACCAATCTCAAAACCGTCGATGTGGCAAAGATTGACACGTCTGAGTGTCGTCAGATGTTCGACGCTTTCTTCAGGGCTAGGAAATTGAAGTCACTCGACCTTTCCTCATGGGATGTTTCAAAAACCTGGAACTTCAGCTGTATGTTCCAAGAGTGCCATTCGCTTGAGAGCATCAATATGAAAGACTGGTCCGTACACGCATCCCGTAGTGGAATGTTCGGAATGTTCTTCGACTGCCTGTCTCTGCAATCTCTCGATCTTTCCGGCTTCGATTTCACTTCAGTCGTTAGTGCCAACAAAATGTTCGGTAATTGCCAATCGCTGTCCAAAGTCAGTCTCGGTTCTAATTGGAAATGGGTCATCTATGACGATGGTGAGGGAACAAATTCCTATCTACCGGCTCCTTCTTCAAAATATATCAGTGGGGCAGACGGCAAGTGGTATAGCATTTCGACTGGCAAGGGATACGCGCCGCAAGACATTCCGAATAACACGGGTGACACTTATGTGGCATCGAAAAGGCTGTTGTCCAAATAATGTTGGGCATTCAGCGAGGTTTAGGTGTCTTCTGGATCTCGCTTTGCCATGACCATGGCGCTCCAAAAACAAATTTCACAAACCAGCAGGTAAACGGCTTAATAGGATTCTATTTATGAGGCGATTAGACCATTCGACGCAGAAGCTTACTCGGCCTCCATTGCCATACGCATGACGTCATCCATCAAATAGCGGGTGGCATCGTCTTCCATTAGCGCCTCGTTGTATGCCTTTATGTCGGCCGCCTCCTCGATGAGATCGGCGTCCGTCCTCGGGAACTTGAAGTACAGGTTGGTGTTGGGCTCCCCCTCGGAAAGCTTGGAGCGGTCGGCGCGGAGATTCACCAGGTTCCCCTCCCAGGAGCCGGATTCGTATTCCGCGCACTCGCGCTCAATATCTTCGTCCGTGATCGCAGATCCGTTTGCAAGCCTGTACTCCATCAGCAACCTCTCCTTCTCGCGTTCTCAATCTCCCTTAGCGTCTTCTTGCTCGGCGGAGCGAATAAGCTCCGCAAGACGCTCACGCGCCTCATGTTCCTGACGCAAGATTTCATTCAGCTGAGCTTTTTTCACAGCAATTTCACTGTCAAGTCGTTCCAGCTCGGCTTTTGCATCTATGTAGTCCTTCAACCCCAACCCGCTCAGGATTCTTTCGCAGGCTTTTTCGGAATCGAGAAGAATCTCGACCTTACATCCCAGGGACGATTCCATGAACCGCTGCATGTCGGGATGCAGTGTCTTTAGCTCTAGACGTGTCACGACATTCTTCGCCGAGAGGCGGCCGTCCTTGGTAACTGGTACCCAGGCAAAGTGCATGTGCGGACGGGAGCTGTTCTTGTTTCAACTATGGGGAGGTTAAAAGCGATGCCACAAACGAATCGTGGATAAGGCTTTAGACCATTGGAGGTCGATAATGTCGTTTTAGCGGCCGTACTTGTTTGTCTGGTGATATCGTAGTATTATTGTTTATATAAAGAAAGAGAGGAGGAATCATGATGGATATCGATAATTCGTTTGAAAAAACTCTTAATCCTTGCCTTAAAGATGCGATTGCCGCCTATCTCGAAGGAGAAGAAAAAGCGAAAGCTAACATAGGGTATTTGGAATTCGACTGTGACTATTGCCTACTACAAAGTGAAATTAACAGCGCTGAGATTGAGCGTTCGATTACTGAGGAACAGGCATGGTATCTTCGTAAGAAGTATTTAGGAATCAAGAGAACGGATATCTAAATGATTGATTTCACGGATGCTCCTAAGCTTAAGAAAGGCTATGGTGGAGCCAATGGAAATAAGATTTCTATTTTGTTAAACGGATCACGCTGGATGCTTAAGTTTCCTTCTATTTCGGAACGAAGCCCTGAGTTGCATTACACAAAAGGATGTATTTCTGAATATATTGGTTCACATATCTTTCAGTCAACTGGCATTAGCGCTCAAGATACTTTATTGGGTACGTATTTTATAAATGGTAGTGAAAAGACTGTCGTAGCATGTCGTGATTTTGTTGAACCTGGTTTTGAACTTCAAGATTTCGCTTCTCTGAAGAATCAAATGGTAGATTCTGCTAGAAGTGGATATGGAACAGAATTAAAGGATATTCTTGAGACCTTCAATGTACAGGATGTTATTGATCCGGAAGAACTTGAGAATCATTTTTGGAATATGTTTATTGTGGATTCTTTAATAGGAAACTGGGATAGACATAATGGAAATTGGGGATTTTTATACGATTCCACCCACGACGCGCTTAGTATTGCTCCCGTATATGATTGCGGAAGCAGTTTGTTCCCAGAAGCGGGCAAAGCTATGCAAAAAGATATTTTGCATAATAAACAGGCTTTACATCGCCGTTTGTACAGTATTCCAACTTCTTCTATTAAGATTAACGGTAGACGTATAAATTATTTCAATTTTTTATCCTCGTTAGAAAACGATGGATGTAACAGAGCTCTTGAGCGAATGCTACCGCGAATTGATATGTCCAAAATAAATAATATTATTTGGGACACTCCTGGAATTGATCAGGCGGAAAAGGAATTTTATACGGGAATAATTAAGGCTCGGAAAGAGGCTATTCTTGATTATTCTGCAGATTTGCTCAGTCGTGAGAAAGGAATAGTAATTCTTACAAAAGAATTTAAGAGGATGCCTGATCGGTCATTGGCTTCAAAAGATATTTCTTCAACTGAAGCTGCAAAGAAACTTGCTGAAGCAAAGAATTCCCGAGCTAGTAAAGATGAGACTCTTAATAAGTTGAATATAAAAGCAGTAGAAGATAGTCATTTAGATGATTCATCTGATACTTCTTGTTTATAAACGTATTGATAGTATCGCCAAAAACGGAGCTGTCCTGTTGAAGGATGGCTCCGTTTTTGCTATCAAAACAAGCAGATTATTATCCTTTACTTTACCGAATGTTCTTTGCTCCAAGTCGCGCGACAGGAGTTGCTGCAGAAAGAACGTTCGCCGCCCTGGGTGCCGGAAAGTACCGTTCGCATACAGCGCTTGCAAGTCAGAAAATAATAACCGGGATGGTTCCTGACGAGGAGCCACATGGCTTCCAATATATTGCTCGGTTTCCGTTCCGGAGCTATTTCTGCCATCTTTATGCCCGTATACGCAAGTTGAGGCTGGAAGAGTATCCCGTCAAATGCCTGAAGCAAGCGGTTTGCCAGTTGCATCTGGTTATTTATCGCCTCGCCGTCCGTGTTTGAGCTGACGACCATATACCGCCATTTATTTTCCTCGGAATGGCTTTCATGATTGTCCAATCTGTTCTTGACCCGTGATGCCTCTAACGGCGCAAGGAATTTCACGAATTCATTGCCGGGACCTTTAAGATAGTTCTCAATCGCAGTTCGGCTAAAGGAATTCTTTTTATCGATAAGGCTGCCGTACAGCGGGCAGAATTGCAGAGCATCGAAGGAAATATCCTTGTCTGCTAAGTTTTCCATTCGATAGATCGGATTGAAAGCGATGGGGATTGCATAGCAGGTGTCCGTATCTATATCGAATCGTTTTTTCAGAACCATGGGATTCACTTGACGGAACCGTGCGGCTTCCAGAATAGTGTCGGGATCGGCGCCGGATCTGTATAATCCGCCGATGCGCATGAGGATCGAAAGCAGGTTTCTCGCAAAGATCCAGTCATGCAGCGGCTCGACGATTGCGCGAAACTGCGAGTCCAGATAGGACAGATCCCCGGCTTTGGTGAAGTCGAGTTCGTCGATAAGCTCTCGTGTCGCCTTCTTTCCCGTACGGCCGATTGCCCTATAGCCCATACCAGCTATCTCATCGGGGATTGCGTATGGGTCGAAATAGCATTCCGAAAGCAGGCTCTCTAGATCGGGTGGAATGAGATTAAACCCGCACTCAATATCTTGCTGGAGATGGCTAGGTATAAAAGTGCGACGTGAGAGGATGTCTGCTGAAATGTACATGGGTCCGAGATCGTGTGCAGCCAGGACAAGCGATTTTGCATCCCTTGCCATCATGAGTTTATTGAAATCGTCAGGGTCAATCGGAAGATAGTCTTTCCCTATGTCATCGACAGACAAGATTCTGACGAGAACATGCATACCCGACTTTCCGTCCCTCGCGATATAGATTTGATTGGTGCGCATATAATTCCCTCTTTTACTAACGAAACTAGCATGCATCAGTTGAAAGGCCGTCACGGTCTGATCGTATCACGCGTTCTCAGCTTGGCGGTATACGCGCAGCTCCCATTGTTTGCGCTCGACTTTTGCCACGGCATCCAGAATGAATCCAGTAGCCAGAGAGAGGGTAGCAATAAACATGAGCGCCACGGCTAAGATGGCTGTCGGGAGCCTGGGCACGAGGCCGGTGGCAAGGTACTCACTTACTACCGGCATGCCGGCACATAGGCCTCCAATGCAGAATGCCAAAGCGACCAGCGAGAAGAACTTTAACGGGCGGTAGTCCTTGAACAGCGTGCCGATCATGGCAATTACTTTCAGCCCATCCCTTACGGTATTCAATTTGGAGACCGAGCCATTGGGGCGATCACGGTATTTCACGGGGATATTCACGATACGCCAGCGCCGGTCGACGGCATGGATCGATAATTCGGTCTCAATCTGGAAACCCTCGGACAGGACAGGGAAGGTCTTGACGAATGGCCTGGACATGGCACGGTAACCGGTCATGACATCCTCGAAACCGTAACCGTATATCCATTTGATCATGGCACGAACGAGGTCGTTGCCGAAACCGTGGAAGGTACGTCCGTTCTGCTTCGCATAGGTTCCGTTCGATAGGCGGTCGCCCACGACCATATCGGCCTCGCCCGCGAGAACGGGGGCACAAAGTGCCCACGCCGATTCCGCTGGGTAGGTATCGTCGCCATCAACCATGAGATAGCAGTCGGCATCGATATCGCGAAACATCTGTCTGCAGACGTTTCCCTTGCCTTGGCGGGGTTCGAGTCTGACGACAGCGCCTCGCGAGCGGGCGATGGCGGCGGTGCCGTCGGTCGAGTTGTTGTCGTAAACGTAGACAGACGCCTCGGGTAGCTCGCGGCGGAAGTCATCGATTACCTTGCCGATGGTAAGAGCCTCGTTATAGCAGGGAATGATGACGGCAATCTTATCTCGACTCAATGCGGACTTCCTTTCATTACAAACCTTATTAAAAGGCTGACGTTGTAAGTGTGACAACGCAATTATGCGATATCGCATTACCTATTATGCTATCATAGTATCATCCAACCACCTCAAATAGAAAGACTCCATCATGCAAGTTCTAACTTCCGTGTTCTGCCGCGAGCTTTTCACGTCACTCGGTTTCGCTTACGACGATATACGCCACTGCGATCTCGATGCCCTCCAGGGCTATATCGCCATCGAGTGCGCCAGGTCTCACCGCGCCGGGATGACCCCGCACTTCATGACGCCACGTCGGAAGTCTGACAGTCTGTGCTGCAAAATGAAGCCGGAAGGCGGTCTTGAGAAGGCATATATCAAGATCGACTGTCTTGACCAGTGAACGGTCGCGAGGCGATAAGCTTCAACTCTGACGGCTTCATCGGCTTCTGTGGATGGGCCGACACACAGAACAGCCAACCGTTCCTCAATGCTTTTCGGCGTTGGCTGACTGAATACATGTTAGAACGTTCGCGCTGATTTCAAATGTCTTATTATGGTGTCGTAGTATTGCGATACAATAGATTTCGACGATAAATAAAACCTGGCTGATAGGAGTGGCTATGGGCAAAAGGAAAGTGACCGATAAGGACATCCGTTCGATTGAGTTTGCAATTGATAGTGTGTTTCCCGGTGCATCGGGAGAAGCTGCTAAGCAAGCTTTCCATGTTTTGGTTGAACGGGCCGAAGAGACCGGGAAGCTCCAAAACGATCTGGACTCTCTGCGCCACGAGTTCAACACGCTTGAAGGCGAATATAAAAAGATATCCCGCCGCTTCAAAAATTTCCGTAGGCTCTGCCACGCGATGGCGCGTAGGGAGATTGTCGATGCGGACGGGAAGCCGATTATGTTCGGCGACATTCTGTATGGTGAGGACGGGCGTGCATGGACTGTTCTCGGACCGTATACCAAACGTTGGCTTTTTGTCAGCGGTGTGAATCTCGATGGCGAACCGGTCAAACAGCCTGTCATGGCTAAATGGATGACTCGTGTACCTCGCAAAGCAGAAGAGAAGTAGTGCGATCTCAAGCTGATAGGTCTAAAGAGTCGTCTTTTCCGGGCGACTCTTTTTTAAGCTCGATAACCGATGAGCTGTAGACTGGTTAAAGGGGAAGGTCAACTAAATGGCAAAGCTAATCGTCGGTCAAAATGACCTGGCGACAGTCAATCCGGATTTGGCAGCGGAGTGGCATCCGACGAAGAATAACTGCCTTCGACCGACGCAGGTGACTGCCGGATCTAACCGAAAGGTCTGGTGGAAAGGAACATGCGGACATGAGTGGGAGGCGGTAATCGGAAATAGGAGCAGGGGAATTGGATGTCCCCATTGTTCAAAGAGACATGTCGTCGAAGGCGTTAACGACCTCGTCACGGTGAATCCAAGTCTGGCCGCCGAATGGCATCCCACGAAGAACGGTAGGCTTCGCCCGATGCAGATTGCCGGAAAATCCAATAAGAAGGCGTGGTGGCTGGGAAAGTGCGGGCATGAGTGGGAGGCTGCCATATATTCAAGGGCGGTAGGGAAAGGCTGTCCCTATTGCTATGGCAAAAAGGAAAGGTAGTGCAAAATGGAAAAAGCGGCGATCGGTACCAATGATCTTGGGATGCATATTGTCATCAGGCCTATTTCAAAAGATCTTCTCTCGAAAGACGAAATCGTTGGAATGGAAACCGGAAAGATCAACTCCCTCTTGACGGCGCGGAGGCCGATAACTCTCATTGACGCTATTTCCGCGCTTCCACCACTATTACCTCCATCGGCTGATCCCATAACTGGCAGGCGGTTATACAGTATCGAAGAAATAATGTCCGGTTCATGTGGTATACACTTTGGACCGTCCGTTCCTGAATTGCTCAGATATGAGACTGAGTTGAGTGTGAACACGGTCTTTGAATCAAGCATAGCTTCGGCACGAAGTGCAGCCAAGCAAATCCCCTGCAATGGTCAATGGCTCACGGACGTACTCGGTAACGCGGATCCAGATTCTACTATGGTCGCGGTGGAGACTCTTGCCGATTGGAGCATGGCGCGTTCTGTCATCTTCTTGGTTGCCAAGCTGCTCAGTTTTCTTGCTGCCGGTTCCGATTCACCGATGGAGGACACGGGTTTCGCTCGCTGCTATGTTGAGTGTCTTAATAAAACTCTCTGGTGTATTCCATTTGCATTTAATCCTTTTTTTTCATCGGGGAAAAGAGGCTGCAGGCTGTTAGCGGATAAGTTGACGGACTATCGTTCCTATCAGCAGCTAGTCGGGATTTTGACTCATCGGGAAAAGATCGGTGATTTTGGAACCGAAGATATCTATGCCGAGGTATTCGGATCCACCTCTTATGACGAGAGCGAATCGGCCTTTATCCTTACATCGTCTGTTTCTTCCGAGAAATATAGAGGTCTATTCGATGGGTGGAACGACAAAGCAGAAAGGAACTATTTGCTTTGTACGCAAGTTGGCTGTTCGCAACGAAGCGATGCGGAAAATATCATAAATGCGTTGATCGGCTCCGTTTCGAACCTTGCTGTTTCATACGGTCAGATAAGCCTAGGGTGGGAAACCGACACGTCTGCACGATTTTCCGATCGCCCGGTGCCGAGCGTGAAGCGCAATTCCCTGTTCGCAGAATTGCTATATCGGATTGTCTACAGGGACTCTTTGAACATCGGTATTTGTCGGAATTGCGGGGCACCGTTCCTTAAAAGTGGAATCGGATCCTTGAACGATGTCTGCTCGCAAGCGTGCCGAATGGCTCAACGCCGTAGAAAAGGATTGGCATAGGAATTGAGACTGCAGATATCGTTTCTGGGTTATCACGGAAGACAATGATTGGTTTTGCAAGAAAGTTTTTAGGAATTTTCAGAACTGCCTGATAGAAATACCGACAGCAGTTATACTGAAAGTGACGCGGGGGCACCTAACGGCATGCCAGTGCCGACACCCTACGTGGACAGATTCTTTGTTTGATCAAAGCCGTCCTGCCAGGGGCGGCTTCGATCGTTAAAATAAGGTTTTAGTCTAGCCTAAAATAGCCAGAATGGTAACCAAAAGAAGAGTGACGATCATAAGTCGAAACTCAGCCATAGCGACCACCTCCCCGAAAAATCGGGTAGGGTTTCAGTGCGCCCCGCGCCTTTGCTGATTGTATCAGTTATCATTTCGTCCTGCAAAAAAGACCCCGGATTAAACTCCGAGGTCTTTCTTTTTACCGGTAAATTCTCACAGCTAATGCCGTAGTACTATGGTACAATCTATTTACCGAATGTAAGAGGAGAGAAACGATGCACATTACTCCCAGTGGCCGGCGACGTCGACAACCCAATGCTGTCCCGTAGCCTGCTGTTCATAATGTCCCTGGTCCTCAGAGGTGGTATACGAATCATCTACAACGGATCCACCGATACCGCCGTTTTCGCCATCGTTAATAATCCAAGCGTAGGCGGCATCGGATGAATCGAAGGGCCCTACCATAGTACCACCATGATTGACCCAGAAACGAGGATGACGCGTGTATACCACGTTCGGTACCCAGACCTGGCTGTAGTCGGTTTCCCAGTGGCCCTGCTCGGCAACCCATTTCTTCTGGCTACCGCTGTTGGAAGAGGAATTATTGCTGCCGGAACCCTGTGAATTGCCGGAATTCTGCTTCGAGTCGGAGGAGTTTCCCTTGCTGTCAGACTTCGACGAGTCGGAAGACTTGTTATCCTCTTTCTTGGAGTCATCGGACTTCTGGTCCTTGTCGTCGGATTCTTTCTTCTCCTCGGACTTGGCTCCAGTCGAGATAGGGGTTCCGTCCGGTTTCTTCACGGTGCCGGCATTCTGGTCATAGCCCTGGTCGTGCACGCCATCGGTGGACCAGATGTCATCGGCGATCACATGTCCGCCGGACCCATTGATGATGTCGGCTGTTGATCCGCCCGTCGGCGCCTTCGTGACATCGTATGAGACGGCGACCTTGATATTGCCGTCCTTGTCGGTGGCGATCCACGTCACGTCGACGGCGCTGACACCCTTGACCTTCTTTCCGTTAAGTACGGCTGCGAGCGCTGCGGAGCGGCGGGCAGTCGAATCGACCATCTTGACGGCGTCGTCCTCGGAAGCCTGAGTCACGAGGATGCGACCGCTCTTGGCATCGATTCGTACCTGGTCAGAAGCGATTGACAGGTCGGCGTCGTCCAGCTTGAGCGTCGCACATAGCTTTGCGACATCGGAAGTCGACAGGTTGTCCGTCTTTTCCTCGGAGTTGTCCTTGACCGGTGTGACGGTTTGCTCCTGCTCGGTCGGCTGTGTGTTCGCTGTCTTATGGGAGCTCAGCGCGAATGCGCCGATACCGAGACCGGCTATGAGTACGACGCCTGCGGCGATCGCGATGATCTTCTTGTGCTTGTCTCGGTCATCGGTCGGTGTATCTCCATACACCGGAAGTTCCTCGGTGAGGCCGGCATCGTTCTCGCCCTCGGCGGCGATGGGATCTGTCGGTTTTATATCGCCGCTGTCGTAAACGGGCGGCTCGTTGTTCATGTTCATATCATTCATTTGCATATCCTCCTTATGCTGTCTTTGGTGCTTCATCCTGGACAGATGAATTCGGGAGCGGTGCGATCTGGACGATCGGTTTGCTTCCCTTCAGGACGACGACCGGTTTTCCAGTCGTCGCCACGTCTTTTGCGATGCGGGAGAAGTCCCGTTTGACTTGTGAGATTCCAAGCATCGATGGAATATCGCTGTCCATTGTATCGCCTTCTAAAACTGAACCCGTACCTATATCTACAGTTCTTATACCACAATAGCGCTGTTTTTAACGCTATTTTTGGAGTTATCTAATATATTTTTCAGTTAAATCATATGTTCTGTCTGCTTGCATGGACAAATCTAGCTGAGACGGTGAAATGCCGTAGTGCTTGCAAAGGCGGCGATCAAATTCAGCAAGGTCGATTTCATCGTTGCAATACCTGCTTGCTTCCTCAAGAAAGAAATCAGAAACTCTTTTACCTTCCAAGGTGTTCGTATATATAGCTTCTGCAACAAACTTTGGGCGATCGTTTTTTTTGATCATTCTTTTGCTCCTTTCTAAAAGTATAATATCATTATACCGTATATGTATTATGGTACAAGTGTACTACGCCCTTACTGTGCGAAAATGAGCAGCGTTCTCGCTCGACCGCCCGTATTCATCGAAGAGCAGGTGACGAGTGTGATTGCGCGGGTTGCGTTTGCAATCGTGGCGTCGCAGTCATCGCTGACGGCGGTCGCGTCTTTTTTCATATCCGAAAGCCACGACCGTACTTCCTCTGCGGAAGTGAAATCGAACGTCTGGATTGGCTGGTATTTCTTATCGACAGACATCGCCATGACAGGTTTGAGAACCTGCCGTCCTTTATCGGGGGTGAACCAATACATCTCGCCGATCTTGTCGAATTCCGCTTGCCTGTAGGTCGCGAAAATAGGGGAGAAGATCTGACCGGTAAACCCCATGTGGTGTCCGTATACGAGTGCGTGCGCACCTTCTGCTGTGCTTCTTGCATCCAGGTATGGGCAACCCGCGAACGACGGGTTGCGGTCGAAATCGTGGCTCAAATAGAAGTCCGCGGGGTCTCCCTTGCGCGTGTTTACGACGGGAAGGTCGATAGCTGTTCCCTCGACCCTGAGCCATGCCGCGATATCCTGGTTACGGCCGCGGAGCATGGACCAGTCGATTCCGTCTGCGGTCTGGGTCTCGGCATCCTTGGCGAGGTTATCGTATTCCCAGCCCTCTTTAACCGTCTCTCCTCCCAGCAGGAGGGCTGCGGCCGCGGATAGGATGCAGATGCCGAGCAGTATCCAGTTAACGATCTTGCTTATCCTTTTCGTCATGTTCAATTCCTTTCCTTTTTAGTGAAAAAGGGGCCATCGGGTTGCCCCGAATAGCCCCTTCAGTAGGCGATGGAAGCCCCTCTTAAAGGTTACTCCATCATATCGTCGGCGTCATCGATTTGATGGCGCTTGCGGTAGATATACGTACCGCCCGCACCGGCGGCAACGGCAGCCGCTATTGCAGCGCCGATCAGGATGTTGCGGCCGGTTTGGGCCATCGAGGACTTGTCACTGGTGACGGTGACAGTCTGGTTCGCATCGTCGATGTCCTTGTGCTCGGCAACGGTCTTGTCGACGGTTGTCTTCTCGCCGGTCTCCCTGTCGGTTTCCGTTTCCTTAGTGGTCAGTGTCTCGAATGCCACGAGATCGTGGCCGTCCAGATGTGTCGTATCGACGGTGAACTTGACCTCAACGGTGCCGTCCTTCTCCTCCGGAGTGAAGGTGACGCTCGAGCTGAGTGGGTTACCGTCCCCATCGGAGAGGGGGGCGCCGGTGGTCTTATCCATAAGCGTACCGGTGACGGTATGCTCGACACCTGCCTCGATATTCGTGTAGGAGACGGTATCGGTGAGCTCGACCTTCTCGCCGACCTTGACGGTGTGCTTGCCGTCTTCGCCGGTGAGCGTGGTGCCGATGATGGCGGAATCGGACTTCGGGGTCTGCTTCACCTTGTCATCGTCATGGTCCTCGAGCTGGTCCTCGCCACCGCCGTTGCGGTAGAGGTCGACCTTGGCGTAATTCTCCAAGGAGTCGCCATCGCGGTAATCGTCGGTGACCTTCATATGGACGATGGCAGGTGCATAGTCACCGGAAACGCCCTCGCTGATCTTGAATTGACCGGCGGCGAGGTCGACCTTGGTCTCCTTGCCGTCCTTATCGGTCATCTTCGCGGAGGCGGACCCGTCCTTGTTCAGGGTGAGGGAATAGACGGTATCCCCGTCCTTACAGGTATAGGTGCCATCCTTCTGCTTGATCTTACCGCCGAGACCGTTATTGCCGAATGCCGTGAACTTGCCGGAGCCGTCGAGATCGACGAGGATGGAGACCCCATCGGAGTACGAACCGTTTCCCTTGGCGGTCTCGGTTGCGTCGTTCACGTCATCATGGGAGTCCTTGATGCCGTCACGGTCCCAATCGTCCTCACGCGTGGTGAAGCCGGATTCGACGCGCCCGTACTCGAAACGGATTGCAGTGACGTGCTCGCCCTCGGCAAGCTCGAGGTCGGACACCTTAAGGTCCTCGGCCTCGGTGGTGGACACGTCGGCTTTCCAAAGCTTCCAGCCGGTGTAATCAATCTTGCGGCCGTCTTCGCCGAGGGTTTCGGAATTGGACTCATCGGTGAGCCACGGGTTGCCGTGTCCGTCGGAAAGGGTCTGGTTGGCGCCGGATTCGTCGGAGTAATCGGATGGTGTCTGATCGGTCTTGTACCAGACGTTCATCTTGCCATCGAAGTCCTTGTACGCCTGCGGGGTCGTGATCGAATCGAGGGTGGCCTTACCGGTCATGACTCCGTAAAGGTCGTCCTCGACGGTGAACTCATCCGTCCAGGTGTTAGAGGTGGAGCGGAAATCGAGGGTGTAATCATAGCTTCCGTCATCTGACGTGCTGGTATCGGCGTTGTTCTCGCCGTCACCGTTAGCCTCCGTATACGGATGCGTGGGGTCTGCGATCTCCTGGCGCTTGTCGATCTCGCCCTTGATGGAGATCGGCTTGTCGTACATGACGGCGGTCTGGATCTCGCCGGTCTTCTCCACGGTGAAATCGATAGACTCCGCCACATCATAGGTATGCGGCGTGCGCTCTTCGGTGAGCGTGTACTTGCCGGGCGCGAGGGCATTGATCACATGGTCCTCCGTGGTGGAAGTCCACGAATCGATGACCTTGCCATCGGAATCCTTGAGCGTGAGCTTCGCGCCCTCGATTTCGGCCTCATTCGTGATATCGCGCTTGGAGACATGCAGCTTGGTGTAGTCGTCCGTGACATCGATCGTGTACTCGGTCACGCCCTCGGTCATGCCGTCGGAATCGACTGTGAAGGCAAAAACGTTCGGGCTCTCGATGTAGCCGGCGGGAGCCTCGGTCTCGACCATGCGGTAGGAACCGGCGACGAGGTGCTTCACGTCGAACTCACCCTTTACATCTGTGGTGCACTCGGTGAACTTCTTGCCGTCTTTCAGGAGGACGGGCTCGCACTTGACCGTGTCATTGGAGATGGATGCGTAGGCGATCTCGCCGCTCTTGACGGAAATCTTTCCCACCGCGACACCATCGACGGAGACGGTGTATTTGCCGGAGGCAAGGGCCTTGTCGGTGGTGTATGCCATGCGGGCGGCATCCCACGTCAGTTTCACGCTCGGCACCGAGTCACCGGTCTCGCTGAGCTCTGCGGAAGTTCCGAAGATATGGTTCTTGATGGCAACGGTATAGGACTTACCCTTGTCTACGGAAATCGTGGCGTCGGAAAGCTTCACCTCATCGTCGCCCTTCTTAGCCACGACGGTGTAGTCACCGGCCTCGACAGTTGTGTCGCTTCCGACCTCGATCTCCCTGCCGTCCTTGTCCTTCAGAACAATCGAATAATCATTCGAATTGACCGTGACGGTGGAAGAGGAGACATTCTGCTTGACGGAGACCTCTTTGCCCTCATCGGCGCGGATTGCGACGGAAGTTCCGGTTTGGAAGGTCTCCTGGTCATCGATGTTCCAAATGTCGAACTTGGCGCCGTCGAGGACATCATCGGTACCGAGAATGGTCTTGTTGACCTTTACCTTGGTAGGCTTGTCCTTCTGCTCTACGGAAGCGGTCACGAGATCGGTTTTGTCGTCCTTATAGGAAAGGGTGAACTCGACCGGGGTCGTATCGAGTACATGGCCCTTCGGGGCCTTGGTCTCGATGAAGGCATAGGTTGCGGAACCGGAACCGAGATAGAGATTCTTAGTGGTGGCGACTCCATCGTCACCGGTGGTCACATGGTCGACGACCTGTCCCTTGGACGCACGCACGGTGCCATCCGGGGAGACGACATCCTCCTGCGCGACGACATCGTACTCTGCATCTTTAAGATTCTTGCCGTCATCGGCGCAGGACTTGGTGATGGTCGCCTGCCCCATGGACTGCCTGTCGTAGACCTTTACGACGGTGATGGGAGAGGCGTCTTTATAGTCCTTGGAGACCTCGAAACCGACCGTCTCGCTGTTGAGCAGATACGGGGCGGGGGTGGCGATTTCCTTGACGGCGTACTTGCCGGACTTCAGCTTTCCGGGCATGGAAACTTGACCGTTCGCATCGGTGGTGAACGTATCGACCTTGGCGTTCACGTCATACGGATCGTCAAACGATACGACCTTGCCGTCAGCATCGAGGATCTGGAACTTGAAGCCGGAGAGCAGAACCGTGTTGCCCGTCTCCGCGTCGCATTTAACGATCTGGAGTCGGCTCGTCAACGTCTTGTCGATTACGGAGTAGTACTTCGTGCTCTGGTTGACCTCTTCATCTGCCGAGATAGTCCAGTCATCGACATGGTCATAGCCCTCGGGCACCGTGGAATCCACCTCGTGGACTGTGTAGCCCTTCTGATCGATCGGCAATGCGCCGTCGATGCCGGCATTACGCTTGCCCTCGCCGAACCACGGACGGGTTGCATCATCCGTCTTGTCCTCGGAGGTGGAAGTCTCGTCACAGGTATCGGCATCCTTGGTGGAGGCGAATCCGCTCTCATTGGTGGTCAGCGTGCCGACGACCTTGCCGGTGGAGTTCGAGATGATCTGGAACTGCACGCCGACGGCGGGCTTGCCATGGCCGTTGTCGGACTCCCAGCTGTCGTCCTCGCCGCCCTTGGTCTTGGCGATCTCGACATCGAACGCCTGCGGGTTCTCGGCGAAATCGTCCTCCGGCTCAAGCTCGATGGCTCCACCGTCAACCTTGGTGGCATCAAGCCATTCTCCAGCAGAGATAGTATAGGTATGAACAGTCGTATCCAGCTTATAGCCAGCAGGCGCCTTAGTTTCGACAATCTGGACCTTGCCCAAAGGTACGGCGGTAAAGTACAGAACGCCCTTGGCATTTGTCTTTCCGGTCGCTTCCCAGCCAGGAGTTGAAAGCGAAGTAATCTTGTACTCGGCGCCTTCAAGCGAAAGGCTTGTCTGGGCGGTACCGCTTGTCGCGGAATCCTTCTTTGCGACGGTGATCTTCACGACACCAGGGTCGTCTTTGAACTGCTGTTCCCCGGCGCTGTTACCGGTCGAGAACTCGATGCGTCCCTCGTGCTTCTGGAAACCCTGCGGGGCCTTGGTCTCGACGGCGTAATAGTTCTCGTTCGGGTCGAGCTGGTAGTTGGCATGGCCGTTACCGTTCATGGTGATATGGGCGGCCAGCGCGTTGTCGCGGGTGCGGTAGATATCGAACTCGGCGCCCGCATAGGAGTACTCACTGTTGCCGTTCGTCACCTTGGCATCGGCGGAAATCTTGCTGAAGGTCACGTTGACCTTGTTGAGCTGCCAGTTGACCTTGAAGAAGCCGGCACCTGCCTGCGTGAAGGTGGTCGGGACGGTGACGCCCACGACGGCCTCGTTGCCGTATACGGCGGCGACACGGACGGTCTGGTCGTAATCGTCATCGGTGTACTTCGGCTGGTTGTAGCCATTCTGGAGCTGGCCGGATGGGTTGACGCCGACATGGCCGCAAGTCAGGTTGAGGTTTGCGGCGTTGGGGATCTCCACGCCGGAGGACGTGGTCTGCGCGTTGATCGTGCAGGTGCGCTCGATGGAGTAGTTGCCGGACTGCAGGGCGGAGAGGTCCACGCCCTGGGTGCCGAGCGCCTGGTAGATGGTCTTCGTCTCGTAGCGGCCGCCGGATGGATTCTCGACTGCCGGCATGGTATAGCCGCCGGTCGGGGTGCCGGTGTACTTGTTGTGGCCGTTGGTGTGGAAGGTCATGCCGACATATGGTGCCGTATTGAACTTCCAGGTGCCGATGTTGTTCACGTTGCCGGCGAAGGCCTTGGTGGCGATAGAGGTGAGGAAGTTGCCGACAGTCTTGCCGGTATCGTTCGTCAGCTTGACCTTGACGGTACGGACGCCGGCCGGAGCGAGCTTGAGATCGAGCGTACCGGTGCCCTCATCGTAGGACCACATGTCCATATCGCGGGTGTACTCGATGCCGTTCGCGATGACGGAATCGATCGAGCTGTCTTTCAGCGACTCGCGGGCGGCCTTGTCCTTGGCGAGAACGATCTTCGTGTCGGTGGCGAGGATATCGACCTTGGCGGTTCCGTTCTCGGCGACATCCCCGTCCACGCCGTCCTTGGAGATCTTGATGCTGATGCTGTTCTCTGCGCCCTTGTCTGCAGTTGCATAGAGAAGCTGGATACGGGAGGAAGCGACCTTGAGCTCGCCCTTCTTGTTCTTCTCGGTGTACTTCTTCGGCACGTAGATGAGACCGGTGGCATCGTCGAACACGAAGCCGTCGCGCATCTTGGCGTCGGCGTTGTTCTCGGAGGCGCCCCAGTCGGCAAGGGTGGCGCCGGAGATACGGGAGCCGGCGTAGCCGACATAGTAGTCGGAATCCTCGTTGAGGTCATAGAGGATCGCATGGCTGACTGCATTTGCTCGCAGCGCGTCTGCATGGTCCGACATGCCATCGCCGTCGTCGTCGGCCCAGAGGTTATCGAGAGAGGCATTCGGGAGGATGTTGGAGTCGACGACCGTGGTGGTCACGGTGAGTACATCCTTCTTCTCCAGCTTGTCGCCGAGTCCGACGTACTTGGAATCGGCGTTCTCCTTGATATAGGTCTTCTCGTCGATAGCCTTGTTGGCCTTACCCTCCTTGACCTTCACGGCCTTGAGGATGGAGGAGCCGTTCGAACCGTTCTCATAGAACATGGTGGAAACGGTGGCGCTACCGGTCACCTTGAAGGTGCCGATACCGTCCTTGAGCGAGACCGCGGAGGCATCGCTATCGGAGTTATTGAAGACGGAGAGGCTGTCGGCGAAATACCCGTCAGAGGGAGAGGCCTTGATTGCGACCGTCTCGCCGACGGTCACCGTGATGGTCTTGGTGTCGTCGTCCCTGCCGACAAACGACAGGTTGCCGTTCTCGGTATCGGCGAGGGTGACGGTTGCCGTCTTCGCCGAAGTATCTGCATAGGCCGTACTCGGCGCGAATGCGGCACCGAAGCTGCCCAGGCATTGCGACAAAACGAGCACGGTGCCTGCGGCGACGGTCGCAGCGCGGCGGCTGACTGCCTTGATCTTGCTGAACATGCCTCCTCCTTTCTTTTGCTTGTTGTCTGTTTCGTTCATGTCTTGCATCATTCCTTTCCTTTTCCGGCTGCAAGTCTTGCAGCGTATTCAAGAGGATCGATTTGATATTTTACCAATTTCCACGTCGCAGTGCCTTTGCAAATAGCCCGCTTCACGTGCCGTTTCAACAATCGAATACCTCTTGTCAAACAACCACGTTTCAACCTGAGGAGTTGCAAACAGGAAAAGCCCCGCTTTTTATGGTGGAGATAAATGTAAGAATAGATTTAAACCACTGGTATGGCTTGTCCATATTGTTCGTTTGACTCTATTTCATCCATAAAAGCCGCGGTTTTAGGACCTTCTCGTTTATTTGGCAATCATATTGCTGCAGGCCAAGAGAAAGGAACCGAGATGGCTGACAGGCAATTTGCCATATACTCCGTAGACGATGAATCACTTAACTTTTACCGCTATGGGCGCATCCCTGTGGTGGGAACAGAATTTGCTGGAAAGCATGTAACGAAGGTCTTCGAAAATTTTAACGATCATTGCTGGACAACTGACGCAATCGCTGGTCGCGTTACCGGTGTTTCCGTTGCAGATGGCGGGATAAAACCGAGAAAGCTTTGCCATTGGTTCAACCGGTTTGAAAATCTCCGCGCAGTGGATCTGGAGAAACTGGATACGACATACACGACTGCAGCTCAGGGTCTTTTCGAAAGCTGCGGTAACCTTGAGCATGTCAGAATGCCACGTTTCGGAATGCCGTTGGTGGCTGATGCGAGCCGAATGTTCTATGGCTGCAAATCGCTAGAACGGCTCTGTATGGACGGTTTTGATCTCTACAGCGCTGTTGACTTGCATGAGATGTTTTTCGGATGCGAAAGGCTTAGGAAAATCGGTGCTGAAACGTGGAATGTTTCGCGGGCAGTCGATTTGAACAGGATGTTCTATGGCTGCATGAACCTATCCGAAGATCTGAGTTCTTGGACCCTAGAAAATTGGAGGGAAAATGCTCGCTTTAATACAGGAGCGCCAGGTGTGATCGACCCGGATTGGGACTTTGCCTTCACCTGTCAATTCTTAAGACGCACCCTTTAAAATTTTCCGGGGTAGTGGTCTCACGCCAAACCGGATAATTAGCTAAAGACAGCAAAAAGGACTATCGCCGTAGTGACGGTAGCCCTTTTTGCTCTAAAAACAGCTAAGCACATACCCAACGTCCGATTCAACTAAATTCGCAAGCGCTTGCGAATTCCATCTAGACGAATATCTGGACGAGGTTGTTAAGGAAGATGATGATCGCCGCGAGCTGTGCGATGGTGAGAAGCGAAATGATAAGATACGCCATGAGAAGCGTCTTGTTCTCCTCGTTGCCACGAACATGCTCATAAAGCTTGCGGTCGGAAAAGATGGGAACGAGAGAGTACCAGCCTGGCATGCCGAGCTTTGCATACACCTTCCACTTACTGACAAGGGTCGCGGCCGTGATGGCTAACAGCAAGACCAGCGTAAAGAAAAACGCACCGAACAGGGCAGAGTAGGAATCCATCTAGTTTTCCTTTCAGACATTGAAATTCGCAAGCGTTTGCGAATTTCAGCTAAAGCACCTCGTAGTCCGTATCGCTATCATCCTCAAGGTCAACAGGCTCGCTTTCACCAAACCCGAGCATCGGCCAGAACACGATACCGAGCAGTACGAGGCCGATCGTATAGGCGGACTCCTTGCCGAAAGTGCGGGCAAGATCGTTGAGGACGATGATGTTCATCACGAACTGTGCAATGATGAGAATCCAGTTGACCGCCGGTGCCCAACAGAGCACCCACGAGCAGATCAGCACAATGAGATACGCCATGAGGAATGTCTTGTTCTCCTCACCGCCGCGGACTCGCTCGCAGAGCTTGTAGTCGGAGAAGACGGGGATGAGGGAGTACCAACCCGGCATGCCGAGCTTTGCATACACCTTCCACTTGCCGACAAGCGTCACGATCGCGATGCCGAACAACACGATCAGCGTAACGAAAGACGCACCGAGCAGGGTAGAGTAAATATCCATTATCTAAACCTTCCGATTGTTCATACTGTACACGATCCACATGCGCAGCTTCTTCATTAAGCTAATTCTATCAGCTACCGTGCAACTTCATTACAATACACGCAGCATCATATCCTGAATCGCATCCTCGATATCGAAATCTTGCGTATCGGCATTCCAACGATAGCACTTCAGGACCTTCACGTAGTTCCTGAACCAGTTCTGCTTCGAGAGACAGAGGGCGATATGGGTGATTGCACCCAGACCGTCTTCAGGATTCTCCTCGATATAGAAGTTTCCCTCCCTACGAAGACCATTTGTCTCGACGATCAGCTTTGTGAGGTAATTCTTCACATCATCGATCCTGATAAGCCCGTCGTCGATGATCCTCTGCTCATCCAGGATGAGTTCCAGCTTGTGCATCGGAATCGCATCTTTCCGGATGCCGGTGGGGGAGGAATAGGTGCCCGAATGAAATGAACCCCAATTTCTCACGGCTTCCTCAATTCCATCCTCAACATCGAAACTGTTTGTTTCCTCATTCCACCAATAGCAGTTGAGTGTCTTCACGTATTTCCGGAACCAATCGTTCCGGAGAAGAATCAGCTCGACAGCAGCAATCATTCCAAAACCGTCATCAACCGGATCATCCTCGATGTAGAAGTTCCCTTCCTTACGAAGCCCCTTCTCGGTCACGGCGATGTAGTCGATATATCCGTAAAGCTCATCAAGGTTATACTCACCATCAGCAAGCACTTTTTTCTCATCCAGCTCAAGTTCCAACTTGTTCATTTGCGTTCCTCCCTATGTTTTGTAGCTAGTACTATTATACCATGTATTCATGTCAGCTACAACGAACGCAAAAAGAGGGAAGCCAGACCCCAATCTGACTTCTCTCTACTTACCTGTTTTGATTCTCCTGTTCTTTGTCGCCTGAAATGTCGGTTTGTTCCTGCAGCATCCTCATCGCTTCATCGACGCAAGTCTTTTTTGCATCGAGTCTCGCCTTTGGTTGCATTTTCGCACGCTTCCCCTTCTCGGCAGCCTTATCGAAATTTTCAGTCAGAGCCTCGAAGTCAACATCCTCCCAATGCCGTTTCTTCCCTGTTCCCTGCATAAATACGTCGAAATAGCTGACACGGCTATGCCTGGCATATGCGAGAGGGCAGACCTGTTCTTCTTTCATACCGGCCTTGACTGCTTCAGCTGGCAATCGGTAAGAAATCATCTCGGTTTTCTTGCGCCGTGCGATGAACCGCGTGCACATCTCGGGGTGAACGGCCTCATAGGCCAGAACGCTCGATGGGTTACATCCAAATTTCTGCTCGAATTCTTTCTCGCGAGCATTCATGAATTGAAGTCGTGCTTCCCGTGCAGCCTGCTCGGCCGCCATCTGCCTATCGCGTTCGATAACCTGCTCTTGGCTCATCGGTTCGAAGTTTCGACAGACAGCATCCTCGTTCAATCCGAAGAACTCAACTTCACGTGCAGTTCGGCTGGAATGGTGCCACGACTTATACTCAAGGAATTCTTTTGTCAGCTCAGCTTTGGTTTTCTTTTCGATATCCGGATCGTAAGCCAGATCGAAATCGAAACAGTAGCCCTTGACCGCTTGGATGATTGCGGTCTTGGTCCACCTGCTGATCGGCATCTCACCCTGTTCATAAGCCTCGCCTGCACGTACGCTCATCGAGGAACCTAAATAGCCTTTTTGACCATATGTTACCTGCGTCATAACCCTAGACCTCCGTTCGCTGATCAGCTGTCGCCGACGGTGCCTTCATCGCGTGTGCAGGGCTTCACGCCGATCTCATCAGACAGTCGATTCGATGCCTCACGCGACGACATTGTTTTCTGGGATAGGTTCTTAGTTTTTGCAGGCTGCGGCGGTTCGGGCTCAAGCATACCGAGCGTTTTCTTGCATACTTCCGATGCCGTCATGAGATAGGAGTCGAATGATTCACCGGACAACGCATAGAACGTCTTGGCGACGGCATCGCGTCCGGATGCATCGCAATTCGAATAGACGCGCAGCAAATCAATCGCAGCATCGGTTGAGAGGGCGTCAATCGAATTGAATGTCTCGGCGAGCACCGTATCGGCACCTTCCGACTTCTCTGCATCCATATCCTTGATTTTATCCATGAACCCCGACACCTGCTCGACCATCCCGTCGCGCCACTCGTCATCTTTTACGATACCCGCTTCGATGCGGTCCGCCATTGCAATGATTTCATTGAAACGGGCGAGCGTTTCCGCATCGAGTTCCGAGACATAGCTCCAGCGACCGTCTTCGCAAAGTGTGAAGATAAGGTCATTGATTCGACGGTCATCTGGACCCGTAACGTAGATTGTCGCGATGTGGGGGGAACCGTTCACGACATGGATCTGTCCGGGAACCTCATCGAGGTGCTTTATACCCCAGGCCATACATTCCTCGATGTCTGCGACCGACACATCATATAACGTGAAATGTGGGACATCGCCCAACCCATTGACTTTGGAGTCGATATAGATACCGTGGACGGGATCGTAGATGCCGCCGTTCTTAGAGAAGGACTTGGAAAGCTCGATGAAATGCAGCATGGGGTTTTCCATGAGCGATTCGGCCTTGCACGCTGGTGCAAAAGACAGCAATGCGTCGGCGACGTTTTCCAGGCAATATGGTCCGTTCAGCCGGGCGCGGTCAAGTATCTCGTTTAACATACGAAGCTGTCCCATATTCGCGCCCTGAAGAAAGGCCGCGGCAAGGGCTTCATGATTGAAAGACTCCTCCTCATAATGCCCGTCGGAGACATTCAGCGCGGTCCAATCGTCGGTAAGCTTGTTTTTTTGGATCAATAGGCCGGCGCCGGTGTTTGGAAATAATGGCTGGTCCTCATTGACTTTTTTGATACGGGTGCGGCCTTCAAGGTATTCGCGGTACATATATTTGATGTAATCGGACATTGCGATTCGCTCCTTTTAACTATTCGCCTACGGTGTCTTCTTCACGGATCTGGTTGACTGTCGTTCGTTCAGTTTGCCTCCGCTGCGCCACATCGCGGTTCACTTCATGTTTATGTCCCAGGGTGCGGTCAGGTGCCGATTGCGCTTTATTCTCCGCATATGGGATGACTTTGGCGGCGAGCTGGCTGCATTCATCGCAGCTGAGGTTCGGCAAGGCGTCAAGATCCACTCCGGCATCCCGCAGCTCCTTGATCGATTGCGCCGCATTTTCAATCGAATTATTCATCTGGACGGCGACATGGCATCCGCAGGGAAGATATCTATCGGGTCCGAAGCTGTCTGAGAGATATGGGACCAGCTCAGCCTGAACAGTCTCGGTAGCATGTTCCACAGCCGCGATAACGTCTTGAGGATTGAACTTAAGCGAGATACCGGAAAGATATGAGCCGTAGCTCCTGGCAGCGATCAGGTCGCCTGGCGTCCTGTAATTACTCTCTCCGCATCCGAAATGATCTTTAAGGGACGCCAGCAGCTCTTTATGGTAGTCGAGCGGCAGAACCCGATCATTCTCATATTCCGGAATGGGACGGTTTTCGACATTGCACTTTTCCACGAGGGTGCCGTAGACGCTCTGCGGCCACTTTTCAATTGCTCCATAGAATTCACCGGCGGCCTCGATGTCGCCCGTGCGGGTGAAGAGAAAATCCTTAAGTGATTCCGGGTAGTCCGTCTTGTCCCCGAAGACGGCATCGTAGAATTCATTCTGGTAGAAGAAGAGACCGCGCGGCAGGACGTGGATAAAATCCTTCACGGACTCATCTACTTCAAATTTGACGTTAGAGATCGGGAATTTCGGACTGAAATCGCTCGGTTTATACTCACGGGCTGTGCGGGGCAGCTCGAAATGCTGCTTTGCGCCGTCCGCGAGGTCGATATAGTCGTCGACATATTTGAGTTTGCCGATGAACTCACCGCTCTCCGGGTCGAAATAGATCTGGGCCTTCTGTCCGGTACCGACGTGGAGACGGTTACCCCTTTTGTCATCGGTGCTGCCGTTCTGCAGATACCAGCTGAAACTGGCGACGGGTTTATCGAAATCAAACTTAGCCATTTCCCATCCCCCTTTGCTTACGCTCCGATGGCATTTTCATCGCGCATGTTCACAAGGTCTGCGCGGTCGCCCTGCATGTGGGCAGACGCGTCGCGAGCCGTTTCCTTCTTGTGCGAGAGACTGCGGACGGCGCGATCTTCCTGTTCCGTCTTTTCGGGCATATCGAGCTTCTGCACGATCTCCTTGCCGGCTGCCGGATGCCCGACTTCCTGCTCGTAGCGGTCGATGATGAAGTCGGTCGCCTGCGATGCCTGGGAAGCGGCGGCAAAGAAATCGTCACAGAGTTCTTCCTTGGTCGCCTCATATTCGTCCGTGCCGGCCACGCTGTCGAGACGCCCCTTCCAGAACTCAAGGTAGGCGACATGCTCGCCATAACCGGCGGCCTCGGGGTCGGTCTCGGCCTTGACGGCAAGATCGACGGAGCTGAAGATGCTGCTTAGCTCAGCGACGATCTCCTCGTGTGCATATTCCTTGCTGCGCATGTCACCCGTCATCTGACGGTCAAGTGCGGGCGCTGTAGAATGGCCCATCTCATGGAGTAGTGAGGCGAGGAACGAGGAATTGCTGTTGAACGCCTCGCGGGACGGAACCGAAATCTTGTCATTGACGAAGTTGTAGTAGGCGCCGTCGGTGCTCCCCTCGAACACCTCGCACCTACTCGACGCGATCACGTCGTCGGCAAGGAGCCCGACTTCGATATCGTCATTCGGCGCGAGGTCGGGAACGGGAAGCGGCGGGACGCCCTCGATAAGTGAGAGGTTGAAGACCTTGAAATAGCGATCGCATTCCGGGTGCGGATGGACGCCACTCGGAAGCTGCTCGAATTCATATTTTCCGTTATCGCCTTTACGGTAGCGTCCCCAGACGCCGTTCTCTTTGACGGCGCGGACCCTGGTGAACTTCTGTGTGCCCCCTTTGTCGGTAAGTGGTGTTCCGTCTTTCTTGACGCGCGGAATGTAGGCGTACATGCCCCAATGCTCGATGCCTACACCGAGTTCGTCATTGATGCCCCCTCGTCCGTTCTGCAGGTTCTCTGGGACTTTCCAGCCCATTTCCTTAATCTGCTTCTCGGTAGCCCAACGCGGGTCGGCATAGCCTCGCATCATGCCGTAGACATATGTGTAGAGGAAATTGCGTCCGCTGTATTGGGTACCGGAAACCGGGTTATGCGGTGGGAGAGGGGAGGCCTCTACCCACGGTTTCTTCCACTCGTTACCGCCTTTCTCCATGTCCTCCAGAACGCGCATGGTGATTTCCTCGCGCTGCTTGTTGATGCGGGAGAATTTAGTCATTGTCATTTGTCGTCTCCTTCTAGTCGTTTTGATCCTGAAAATCTATCCATCGAGCGAGCCTTGGCGAGCGGATCATAGGTGCCGCCAGGCACCGCATGGAATGCGGGTCGCGGTACGCATCGCCCATTCGAGTTGCCATTCGTCCGGCAAATCGAATCGATTTTTTGCATCACTCGTCAAGTAACAATTCACCCTTCTTTTTGGCCTCTTCGGCGAGTTTATCGGCACCCGCTCGCGCGATCTCGCCCTTCACGGTCAACTTTCCATCGTCTCGCCCTGGCGAATCGCTTTTTTCGACTCGCCCCTTCAATTCGAATGCCCTCGATACCGCACCGCGGAAATCGAAAGTCATATTGCGACCCCTGGCCTCTGCGATGCAGGCATATGTCCAGAACTTATCGCCGATCATGCCGTCTTCGTCGGCAAGCCTGTCAAACCGCTCTGCGAAATCGCTTCTGACGGCGACGACTGGCACGGTCTGCTTCGACATGATGTCGCAAATCATGAGTTCCCCGGTCTTATCCGCCAGCAGGAGGAAAGGCTTGATGTCGTCGATCCATTCCCGTCCGATTCCCGAGAGGTCGCTTGCCCATTTCTCACCTGAGATAATTCGGTATCCTTCGGGAATTTCGATTTCATCGAGCAGGACGCCCGGACCATCGCTGAATCGCGTGAAAATCTCCTGGTAGGCATAATCGAGGACATCGGCATCGCCGTATGCATCGGTCCAGGGTCCGTTTTTGACTCCATGCTGGTCTTTGACCTTTATCGCGGCACTCCTGATAGCGCTCTTGACGCTCATATCGGTATCTTTGTCCATGTTCTCAAGAAGGAATCTGTCTTCCATCTCTTCTGAAACCGAACGTATCAGAGCTGAGCGAATTCCGTCGGGAAGGGCAGTGCTCCATGGACTATCGATTGCGGAACGCAGTTGCTCCAGAATGTATCGGTCTTTGATTTCCGCGATGTTGCCTTTGGTGAGTTCGAATAGGACGAATGCCTTGGCTCCATTTCCCCTGTCGACGATGATTTCCCTCAAACACTTGCCTCCTTCCCTGTTTTGTAAGATTCTACCACTCATTCTCATCCGACCATTACGTTTCTCTCCATGTTTTTGCTGAACTGTATTTTGGCAAACGCTTGCGGATTTCGTCAAAGCCGCGACATCTGTCCATCTTTACGACCGGACCCTGTTAGTTCCATGTGAGCGGTCCCCGTCGCTCGCGGGTTTCCTAGCCCACCGAGGTCCGGAAACGCAAGGGCTGCCCTACGGCGCATCGTTTCACTTGTCCCTTGTCGTTTCAGTCCCATCGTGGTCTTGAACGGATACCGGCGACGGGAAATCGCCAGCACATTGAAAACTGAACAGGGTTCGGAAGCGCCGACGGAAGAGCGGATGTTGAGTGCCGAACCTGCAAGGGCACCAAAGAAAACAGTAGGTTGAAAAACAAGGAGGAAAACGAAATGGAAGAAAGAAGAGAAATGAATGAACAGAGAATGATGACCAGGGAGGAGCTGGAGATGAGATTGCCGGCGCTGAATCATATCGCGGAACAGAGGGATGCCAAATTCAGACTTCGCTACGCTGAGAAGACGGTGAACAATGGTATCGAGCGTGGGTACACCTTGGATGCCGGAACAAGGGTGTCTGTAAACGTTTACCAGAACGAGAGCTGGGCGCAGATGCCAGACGAGGAGCTTTTCGATACCCTGAACGATCTCGATGGAAAATACTGTGTGACGGAAGACCAGGAGACGATCGGGGAGAGACTGAATGCCCTTTTCAAGAGCGGCGAGCTGTTCGAGAAAATCTATCCAGTTGTCGTATCCGAAAACAATACGGAAAACTTTACGGAGGCCGGTATCACATTCGATCGATATCTCGACATGCTGATTACATATCGCGTCGAACTGATGCAGATGAATGATGGAATCGGGACGATTCGACTTCAGGACAGCCATCTTGAGACTTTCGGAATTTCCCGTCAGAAGATCCGAGAGGCTGCATTTGCCAACCTTGAAGGGATTGTCGATTTCATGACGCTGCGTGATGACGCATCCGGCTTCAAGATGGTTGCGGCGACCAGGAAAGACAAACAGTTCGGCGGGGCGGCGTCGATGTTGCTCCCGTCGGTTCGCAGGAGACTTGCCGAGATGTTCGGGACCGATAGCCTTGTCTTCCTTCCATCGAGCATTTCAGAGGTCATTGTTGTAGCGCAGACAGCCGGTGAACCGGAAACGCTTCTCGCAATGGTTCATGAAATCAATGAGATGGAAGTCGCGCTGGAGGAACGGCTCACGGACAGTATCTATCCGATGTACCTTGCAGACGGCGAGTACCGCCTTTCAGTTATCCGCCCTCGATAAAGGGGCGGAGCCCCTTCGGGGCATTCGGGTGGCATCTGATTCGCGCTGCTCGAATGTCTCGAATCAAGTCGAGCGCTCGAGATTGAATCGTCGTGCCGGTAATGGTATTATTGTATTAGTATATCGAAAGGGGAAATCATGAAAATGGCTGAATACACATTGATGAACAAGAACCACCCCGTTGTTTCCTTCAGATATGACCGAGATATTCACGCAGTGGTGAAGATTGTTGATGTTCATGATCTCAGATATGCACCCGTGGCTCTCGCTGATTCAAAAGGTATCGTGACCAGGCGTGCGCTCAACGACTGGTGGCGCCGGCGTGCGATTCCGGCGTCCCGGCATCAGATTCAGCAACTTCTCGATTCTTTGAATCTCAATAGCACGTTGGAGCTGGCGGAGGAGAATTTTGGACTTTCGCTGTCTGATCGTTACTGGATCAACAACAGTAAGAATCCTTTGAAATGGGAGGATGTCAATTTCTTCGACAATGACTTTACAGACGATCTTGGAATGTTGACTCTTGGACAGGAATCGTCCGGCAATCCGAATCTGATGTCGCCGAATTCGACGCTTGGCGGCGATCTCAATAAAAAATGGAAGATCGTCAATGGCAGGCGAATCCTCGTGAAAGGCGGGACTGGGTCGACACGACAGGAGGTTCTGAACGAAGTTGTGGCGACGGCGCTGTATAACCGCCTGCTAAGCAGAAACGATTACGTTCCTTACTTCCTATTTGAGGAGAATGACCGAATCTATTCCGCATGTGAGAACATGCTCGGACAGGATGAGGAGCTAGTCACCGCATATGACGTACTTTCAACACGAAAGAAACCTGATTCTATAAGTGACTATGACTTTCTGGTGGACACCTACAAGAGCCTTGGTCTCAAAAATGTAGAGGAAGGTCTGGCAAAAATGTTCACCTGTGATTATATCCTTGCCAATCAAGACCGGCACTGGCGTAACTTCGGGGTAATCCGAAATGTTGAAACACTTGAATTTACAAGGCTTGCGCCGATTTTCGATAATGGGACAAGCCTTTGGTGTCACGCCTACAACATTCTCGCTGAAGATAGCTATATCGCAAAACCGTTTGGACCGAAAGGTATGGCTCCGGACAAGCAGCTCAGCCTTTTCAGAAATTACAGCTGGTTCGATAGGGACAAGCTTGTCGGTTTCCCTCTTGAGGCAAAGGAGATCTTGTCCCATGGGAACGATGGTATCCAAGCTCGACTTGATGTTATCGAAAGTCGCATCGAACGAAATATCGGCAGTGTTCAACGGCATATTGAAAAGTTGGCAGTCGGGCAAAAGGAGCCATTGCGTGTCAAGCGAGATAAGGTTTTGCAGATACCGCGGATGAATGACTCAGTTTCAAGAACTGAAAGAGAACGGTAATGAAAGGGGCTTTTTGCCCCTTTTTTAGCGTTCGTCGTACCTCCCTGTTTCAAGCGACTATAGGAAGTATCAGGAAGGATCTCATCGAAATGTACCGAAAGCCATCGTAAATGTAGTCGGCTGTATCAATACGCTTTTTTGATGTTATAGTACTATTACACAAAGCATTACAGGAGGAATTGAATATGGGAAGGATGTGGCGCGGTGGGTATCGCCGCTTCCATCCGATAGGAGATCGGATGGGAAATGAAATGGTTGATGCGTTCGATGTGGGTCAGCCGATATGCGACCTTGATATGAAATACGGGGTATATAAGGTCCCTGCTAAAGAAGTCATACCGTACAGGATCTATCCGGTGCTGTCGCCGGTCTGGAAGGCTGACGGCTATGACGAGCTGGGGATCATCTACGATCGCTATCTCGATCTGCTTGTCACCTACGTCGTCGAGGGTGAATCCGAAACGGACGGCTACGCGGCCGCAATCGTGACGTATGACAATCTCGATACATTCGACTTGCCGAGAGGGAAGCTGTTCGAATATGCATCCCGCAACCTCAAATCGGATATACGGATCGGCTTCACCGGCACAACGGGGCAGCTCGCTATGTTGGAGATCGGTAGGCTGAGCGGGGGAGTGGGAGGCGCCTCGGCGCTGCTCTTGTCATCGGTATGGGAAAGTGCCGTCAAATTACTCGGCACGGAGAAGATCATATTCTTCGCATTGAGTAACTGCGAGCTCATGGCGGTAGTTGCGGAAGAGCGGATAATTCATGCCTTGAAATCCGGTCTCTTCGATGCGGCAAGGGAATCAGTCCCAGTTGAAGAGTATTTTCCGAAGAGCATTTACGGGCTCGTGTCGGATAGATCGGGCTATTGCCTTCATCGGTTTTGAAAGGTGCGATATACCTCGAACGCTCGAACATACGGTTGCTTTTCGGTTGCTATAGTGCTATAATACTAGCATATTGCATTAACGGAAGGAGGATACGTATGGAGGAAAATAGCTTTCAGGTCGCTTTGCGCTCGGCCCTGTCTGAGCTGAAGGACGGGTCGATGGTCGAGTTGAGCGAGCGTGACCCCGGCTTCCGACAAAGTGAGATGGAAGAACATCTTGCGGAGCAGGATTGGCTCAAGATCTCTCATGAGATTCCGCAGGAGCTTCGGGATGTGACGGATCGCTTTATCCGCGCTGTCCGCGTCCATGCCTGCGACCAGGTCGATACGGCCTATCTTGCCGGTATGCGTGACATGATGAAGATCGCGGCGGCATTCGGGCTCTATGAGATCGATCCCGACGATGTCTTGCCGGCGCAACAGAGGAAGTAGACAAACTGTCTATACTATGCTATAGTAGTATTGTTTTCGAAGATTCCTTCGGGAATCACCTTGTTGGCCGGTATTCCTATCTACCGGCATCAGCCTATTTTTATACAGGAAAAGAAGAAGATTGCGGTCTCTCTCCGCAGCCTTCTTCTTTTTTTTATTCGCAAGCGCTTGCGAATTTTAACGGGTGGATTCATCTTTCATTTGCGATGAAAGATGAGGCTTTTTCATTTCTTGAATAGAGCGCATGTATTCTTTTCTTTGTCTTAATATTCACGTTTGAAAACTCATAGTAAAAACGAGGGGCAGATGAAACTCCATCTGCCCCTCGTTCAGTTTTAGAAGGCGATATTCGCTACGACCGGGCGCTCATGACGCCGTCGTAGCCGCTCCAAGGCCAATCGACGTAGACCGTCGTGTTGCCCTTGATGATCGCCGAGAGGATCGGGGATCCGCTGGCGGCCGCGGTAGCGTATACACCGGGCGTGCTGGACACGCAGCGTGTCTTCCCGGCATCCTCGCACCAAGCGGACCACGGACCGGCAAACGTCAGCTTCGTCCCATACTTAACGATTTCGTCCTGTGGGTACAGGGCTGCCAGATCGAGCGCGGTGCCAAGGTCAGCGTCCGTCGACCAGTTATACGAGGTGTCCAGCACGCTGCTGCGGGTGGTCGTATCGTATTTCACCGAGCAAGGGTTGTAACCGTACAGCTTTAGCGCAGTACTGAGCTCTGTCGGCTCATACGGTTGCGTGTACTCCGGATCCGTGTACCAGCAGACCAGATCGAGGCAGTTGTCTTTCTGGCCGGCGGCAGTCGCATCGGGATTCACCTGATAGGTCGTTCCCATCTCGTACTCTTCCTCGAAACACGGATCGGTTTCACCGTCGACATAATAGAACACCTTGATACCGACAGGAGGCGGAGGAGTCGTCGGTACGGGCAGAGCTTCCAGACCCTTCGAACTGTCGCCCTGATACGCATCGGCGATCATCTTGTGCCCATCGAACCCCGACGTGTCATCGAGGTTGAGCGCGAGCATCGCCTGTGCCGTGAGATAGCCACCCGAATGGGAGTTTTCCGGGATAAACGAATTGTCCTCGGCGAACTCTCGTGCCAGCTTGGCACCGCGCGGCTTCGGGATGGCGAATACCTGGATACACTTGATGGCTCCCTTGCTGCCGGATGCATCATCCGAACCGCACAGCTCCGCATCATCCTGAGAACCGCCGTTGGAATGGAAACGCTCCGTCCAGCCCTGCCCATAGATGAAGGCGCGATAGGCGATATCGTATTCCTTGGCGATATCTCCCTCAAGCCAGATCTTGATGCCGGTAATGCGGTTGCTGACACCGCCCTTGCCAAGCTCCTCGCCGTCGCGGCAGACATCGGACCAAGAGAAATCGCCTGAATTTTCGATGCCCATGCATCCGGCGTAGCAGATTGCTCCAAAGTCGGCGTTGTTCTCGATGAAACCGTTGCCGTACTTGATCCTCAGCTTGAAGGCCTCGACGAAGAAGTTAGTGTCGCGAACGGGGTATCCCGCGCCGGCATAGGCGTCACGCCAGATCTGATCGCCGCAATTTGCAAGATGGCACCAGCTGCTTAACGTAAAGGCTTCGGGATACTTGTTTTCGGCAAACGGGCTTTCCCTCTCGTCTTTCATCCAGTACCAACGGTACAGGTATTTCACCGAACCGGTGCCGCCCTGATCGTAGGGCGTGCACGACTTTGACGGGTCGATGACAGAGATCGTCTTGCCGGGCTCGACACGCTCGGCATCGAGCGAGATCGTGCCCTTGAAGAACACTTCCTCGATACGCCACTTGTGCGCTTCATTCGACCATTCGGAACCGTTATTACCGTCGGAATGTAGCCGGACAATGGTTCCTTCGGCGGTCTTGCCGTCGGCTTGGTCGAAGGCAAAACCGGACGCATCGCTGATAATGTTGTACCTGCCGTTCTTGTCGACACTCTTTGTGACCCAAAATCGACCGGCGATGGTATTGTCATCCCCGTAGAGCTGGAGCGTTTGAGTGGAAGAAGGAGCAGTGCGGTTTCGGGCGGCTTGCTCTAGATAGCTTCTTCCTCCCGACGCATTGAGCACACGACTGAAACCTTTCACATGGGCCGGGAAGATGGTGAATGTGATACCGCCTCGTTCGTCCATCGCGCCGAGGCCCATGACGAAATTGCGCTGCGTATAATTCGTTCCGCTTCCGTCCGCACCGTAAAGATGAACGAGCGTGCCGGCGGCTTGTCTTGCGGCATCGACATCCAGACATTGATATCCGCTTTTGACGGAATCCGGAACGATTGCGACGATCTTGCCGAACAGGGACATGTCCTGGTCGAGGGTAATTTTATCGATTTTTGCGTGGATATCACTGCCCATGAAGCTATCAGGGGAACTTGTAAATCCACTAAGAAAAACTCTGTTAGGTGTAGTCCAGTTATTGACGCCTCCGCACATGACGTTATAGACATAAACTCCAAGGCCGAAATAGGCGTCTTGAAGACCATTGTTCCGCTTATAGAGGTATGTCGGGGAGTCGTATCCCAAATCGGACCAACCAGTAATACTCCACCAACTTCGATTTCCGCCACCGAGGTTTTCGTTTGAGAAAGCGAAGTATTTATTATCTTCCCAGTCAGTTTTTTGGCAACTGCCGGCGATTCCAAGATTGCTCACCCAAAAATGGAGATAGTTATCTTTATATTTGGATAACCAGATTCGATGACCGGTTGAAGTGTTTACATCGCCGCATTTTGCCTGGACGTGAACCTTAAAAATATCATAGAGCTCATCCGTGAAAATCGATTCGACGTATACCCTGAAGGAGAGGCAAAGCCATTGGCTTGCATCCCAACTATATCCGACCTGCCACCACCAGGTTTTAGATGTAACACCGATATAGTTCCCACCATGATGGACAACAGATCCATTTCCTGAACCGAACCAACCTCTTTCGTTCGGAGGATTTCCGCCCGGACAGGTTGCTCCGAACGCTAACTTGGGCATCATGAGCAATGCCAACGCCGCTGCGCCGGCTTCGAGTACACGGCGGCGGGAGAGTGCCTTATCATCACTTTCAGCAGAATTATCCTGTGGGATGAGTTCCGCATTGACATGGGTGATCTCGTTACTTTTTTCCATTGGATCGTTCAGCTCCCTATTCGGCATAACCGGTTTCTTCGTAGTTATCTTGAACGCACAATTTTAATGTGTAGAGGGCAAGGCAGATGGTATCGCAGAGCTGGATTACAACTGGCTCAGTGCTCATATGGGAAGCCGGAAGTAAAAAATAGATAGTTGCGACGATACCAGCCGCAAGTGCAACCTTATAGTTATTTTTGCAAAACGCAATGGCTGCGAGGGCGAGAATGATTACTGGAATTGCCGGTTGCAGGACAGACCAGACAGAATGCGAAAGTGCAATGTACCTGATAGAAGTTACCAAATTGCCTATAGCGTCCGGCACGGGCGCCACGCTCGCCATGACCGCTGCAAACCCAAAAGCGTCCGCTGAGATAGGGATGTCTTTCACCCCGTTTTTAATCTTATCTAGCATGAAATTCCCTAACCTACTTGAACATTTATAGTTATCGAAAATTATAGCGCGGCAGACTGTAAAAAGTTACCGGTATGTCCGGGATTATGGGGAAAAAGGAGAGCAGCCGGGGTGCAAATCTGCACCCCGGCTGCTTCACGTCATTAAGCTGATGTCCCCGGTTACATGATTTCCATGAGCATGCTTGCGGTCGGAATGATGAGCGGGGGAAGGATGAGGACGAGCACGGCGATCAAGAAGAACACCAGCGGGACCGCCATCTTCGTCGAGAGCTTGTTGATCTGCGCTGTCAGCGCATCGTAACGCGCCTTGCGTGCAAGCTTTGCCTGCGATTCGAGGACACCTGAGATCGAGGTGCCCTTTCTGGTCGCCTCGATCAACGCCGCGCAGAAATATCCCATGAGCGGTGAATCGCATCGGCGGCGCATATGGTCCAGGGCGTCTACGCGGGACACGCCGAGGTGCGAGATCTCCATATCGGTACGCGCGAACTCGTCTGCCAGCGGACCGAGGGCCTTGTTCTCGGCAAGCTGCCTGAATCCACGCTCCACGAGTACGCCGGCTGAGACGGAAATGGTGAGCAGTTCAAGTGCCGGTGGCAGATAGCGATCGATCTCTTCGCCGCGCGTCTTTCCCGCATGCGACAGCCAGACTCCGCAGACCGCCCATCCGCCGACGGCGCCGATGATTCCGACTAGGAGTGCCATCGCGATTCCGTATCCGCCCACGAGGGCGGCACCGGCGAGCATGATGGCGGTGAAGATCGTGATCCCGAGGGAGATGGCACGCCAGGTCGATGGGGTTATCTTTAACCCTGCCAGGTCGAGCTTGTCCTGCAGTTCTCGGGATTCCGACAGCTTGAGCGGGATGACCTTTTCGAACGCCTCTCCGGCGCGGTCGATTGCCTCGGCGATCTTCATGCGCTGCGTCGGTTTGGCGTGCATCCCCTTACGGGCGGCGATGGACATCCTGGCGCGCGCCAGCGGCTTGCGGAAGGGCTCGCCGGCGAGAACATAAGTCATACCGCCGGCAGCACAGGCGAACAGGAGCACGAGGAGATATTGGATATTCATTTCGATTGGCTCCTATTCCACGTCGATGTCTGCCATTTTGTAGATGATGACGGAGCCCGTTGCCGCAAATAGCACCACGACGATCAGCACGGGAATGCCGAGCGGGTCCTGCGTATAGAAATCATATGCCTGCGGAATGCCGACCATGATGATTGCGAACAGGATGAGCAGCATCACGATAAGCGCCTTCATGGATGCGATTACAGATGACGTCTCCGACTCGATATGCCGACGGAGCGACAACCGGGCGTCGATGGTGTCTCCGATGCGCTCGAGCGAGTCAGCCAGCGATCCGCCAACCTCCTTGTGCGAAGCCACGGCGGCCTGCAGTAGGACAAGGTCCTTGCTGCCGGTTCGTTTCGCCATGTCATCGAGCGCGGCGACGATATCGCCATCGATTTGCATTGCGCCGGCACAGGCCAGGAGCTCGGATTTCAGAGGGTCGTCTGAATTTTCCCCGACAGAGCGCAGGGCTCTTTCAATCGAGGATCCGGCACGCATGTTTTCCGCGACCATGGGAAGCGACCGCGCCAATTGCTCATCGAATCGTGCTTTACGGCTCTTTCCGCGGGAACGCACCCACAGCTCGGCAATCAGGGGTCCGATGAGGGCAAAACCGATTCCGATAAGTCCAAGGGCCATGAATCCGATGAGGGCACCCGCTCCCGCGAGCAAGACGAGGAGGAGAATCCACGTCTTGCCATTGACTTCGATACCGGCTTCCGCAAGACGCGGAAGGGGCGTGGGAACTTTTTTGTCCTTATCGTCCGACTCGCCGGTTCTAAGGGCAGTCGAATTCCTCACGCGACGTACATCGCCGGCAGCCGACAGCCCGCAGAACAGGGAATAGAGGCCAACGGTGATGGAAAGCAATAGGAAGAAAACGCTCAGCATCATGATGATGACGGCAGGTTCCATTACCAGACACCGCCTTCGAACCAACGGGGGTCGTACTCCGCGTCCGCGTCGAGGATCTTTTCCTTTAGACGCGCCGGCTGGTATCCAGTGGCGACATGCCTGCCATTTTCCGGCGAGCCCTCCCAGTGGAACAGTTCGTTGCGGGTCACGTTACCGTCGGAAAAGCCCTCGACGGCTGTGATGGACTCGATACGGCGGTAGCCGCCCCTCCAGCGCTTCACCTGCACGACGACATCGATCGCGGCACCGATCTGGCGGCGGATCGCCTCCATGGTCATGTTGCCCTGGCTCTTCAGGATCATGTTCTCGATACGCGTGAATGCACCGGCGCAGTCGTTCGCATGGATCGTCGTGAGCGATCCGTCGTGACCCGTCTGCATGGCCTGAAGCATCTCGTAAGTCTCATCGTCACGGCACTCGCCGACGACGATACGGTCGGGACGCTCACGGAGTGCGCCGACCAGAAGCTCATGCATCGTAAACTCGCCCTTGCCCTCTGAGTTCGGCGGGCAGGCGACGCGGGGGATCACGATGCGCTGCTTCAGCTGCAGTTCTCGCGTATCCTCGATGGTCACGACGCGCTCGTTATAGCCGATGAAGGCGGAGAGTGCGTTCAGCATCGTGGTCTTACCGGAACCGGTGCCGCCGGAGATGATGAAGTTCGCACGGGCCTTGACGGCCGATTTGAGGAACATGTACATAGGCTCGCTCATGGCACCGCGCTCCAGCAGGTCCTCAGCGGTTAGCTTGTCCTTGCTGAATTTACGGATATTGAGCGACCAGCCGTTGGGGGAGACCTTCGGGTGGGCTGCGTGCACACGGGAGCCGTCGGCAAGGGTGGCGTCCATCTCGGGAAACGAATCGTCGCAGCGGCGGTTCGCCTCCTCGGCGATACGTCCGATAAGCCGACCGACCTCATCATGCGAGACGAGGTCGATACCGGGGCAATCGACGATCTGGCCGTCCACTTCGGCGCGGGCGACCGGCGTGATAAATGTTCCATTCGGCTCGACGCCGACGGGATCGATGAAGATCTCGGCAACCTTGGGATCGTCCTGCAAGGGCTGCAGGGGACCCAGACCGATGAAATCGTCAATGGTGCTTTTGATGATGTAGCCGATCCAGTTTTCGTCGGAGATACCGAAATCGGCGCACACTTCATGGGCGACACCGTCGATCTGGGCCGGAAGCGCCTGACGGTCGATCGAGCCGCCGTCGGCCATGGTCACGCCGAGCAGGTCGCGCATCTCCTGGCGGATACGCTCCTTGATCCTGAGAACGGTTTCGTCTGCCATGGGCTACTCACCGCTCTCGGTGGTATCGGCAGAAGAGGGCAGGGTAAGGGTAAGGCCACCGGCGGTGCGGATCTTACCTGCCTGCTCGGGCGTGACCTCGAGCGTCACGGTGCTGTATCCGTCAGAGGAGCCGCTACCGGAGCTGAAGTTGCCGTCGAGGGCTGCGATGCGCACGGAGTCGGCGATGACGGTGAACCCATCGCCGCCGAGGGAGCCGTCGTTGGGCTGGATCACCTTGACCCTGTCGTTTACGCGGAGCATGCCGCCCATGCCGGACTGGGCATCGACGGAGATGGTCACGGCCTCCATGCCGTCCCCGATCGCGGCGGCAAGGGATTCAGGGTTGTCCTTACCGGCAGTCGATGCGTTGGTGAGCTGGGAGCCCTTGGCGATGTACTGGGTTGCGACGCGACCGACGGGAGTCTTGGAGGAGTCGTCGATATCCTTCTTGGTGATTGCGCCGTCCGCCACTGTGCTGTTCGGGACGGAGACGAAGGCGAGGTCGCTTGCGGAGATCTCGTCGCCGGCGCGGATGGTCTTCGTGGCTGCGACGACTTCGGTGGTGCCGGAGAACGCTTCTTCGATTCGGTTGTTGGCGTCGATCTCCGATACGACGGCGACGCCTCCCGCGAGGACGGCGATGACAGCGAGACCGGCGGTGACCTTCTGCAGGCGGGAGACCTTCACGGCGATCTTCTCCATGCCCGTGAGGCTCGGACCGTTGGGAGACGCGGCGCCGCGGCGGCCGGCTGCCTTCTTTTGGGCTTTCGCTGCCTTGGCTTCTTCTTTGGCCTTCTGCTTCTCGGCCTTGCGTTCGGCACGGGACGGCTTCGATGGCTTTGCAGGCTTCTCGCGCTTCTTTTTCGGTTCCTGTTCCTCAGCAGGTTCAGGATCGGTAAAGAAGCTGGAGGATTCCATCTCGTTGACGGGAATGTACTTGTCGGTCTCCTGCGAGGGATTATACGGAAGGGGCGAGGCCTGATGGTACGCGGTTTCCGGTTCTGGCTGGGATGCGGTGGCATCCTGTGCCGGAAGCGTGGCGGTCGTGTCGGGTGCCGGCTGGCGATACGGATTCACGGCAGGGGAGGGCTGGTCGTAGACCGGATGCGGCTCGGATGCCGATGCGGCCGGGACATATGCAGGCGGCTCATAGGGGGCAGGGCGCTGCACTGTAGGTGCCTGAGGGTGTTGCGGAACCGTCTCTTGCGCCTTCTCGGCAACCGTATCGGGCGTCGGTGTGGCATATGCCGGCATAGCCGGAACCTGCGGCTGATAGCAAGGTGCGGCAGCCGCGACCGGTGCCGGCTGGACGGGCGGCTGGGACATGCCCGGCTGGCTGGCGGCTTGAGGTGCGGGAGGCTCGGGCTGCAAAGCCTGTGCAGTCTGCGCGTCCTGCATCGCCTTGTAGGATGCGGCGTGGAGATTCGCGATCAGGGCGGCTGCATCGCCTGCCGAAAGCTCGCCTGAACGGACTTTCGCGAGGATCGCATCGGTATCGTTGGTGTCTGGCATGGTGTTCCTTTCTCGCTTTCCTGTGTAGAGATGCCGTCAGACACGCGGCATAGCAAAAGGATATCAGGCATTGGCACGAAGTGTCGCCTGATATCCTTTCATTTTAGCTCATCGGGAAGGCTATTTATTGTTCGTTGCCTGGTTGACGGCTGTTTTCATCTCGTCGATCACTTCTTGCGGAAGCTCTTTCGTGGACGTGTATTCTTCGTATTCGGGGGTGTCCGAACCGGCTTTGAAGGAATACTTTCCGTTACCCGAATCCGCCGGTCTCCATGCCTTTCCCGCAGTGTAGGGGACGGCATGTGCCGTGACGTGCGCTCCGATGGGGATATTGAAATTTCCGAGCGAATAGGTCGCAAAGTATCCTTTCAAGGACGATTTCGTCTGGATGCCCCAGGCCCACGCGCGTTTGCTCTGGGGGACGGCCGAGGAGGGGGCTTCATAGAACCAGACCTCGACTTCGCCGTTGAACCCGTTGGCACGCAGGGACTTGACGGCCGCGGTCGCGATTGCGAGTCCGGGGTCATCGGAGTTCTTCGCGACAAGGAGGTTCTGCGACGCCATGGTGGCGTCCCTGGCTGCGGAGCAGTCATTTGTCTGGGAGTTCTGTTGGTCGAGGGCTGCGGAGAGCTCGAATGCGAAACCGAGTGCGATGAGGAGCACGAGCATGATGATGACGTTCAGGATGCTGATTGCGCCGGATTCGCTGCGAACGCGCGTCATCGCGACACCTCCATCTTCTCGGAAACCGGGACCTCCACTTTGATCGTTTTCGACATCTTGATACCGTCGAAGCTGCCGACCGAAATCAGGGTCGGGATTTTATAGTCGACGGTCGATTCGAGAAGCGCCGTGGTGCTTGATTTCGAGATGGTCGTGATACCCGTGGAACCGGAATCGGTGACGGTGGCCTCATCGGACCTGTCCGAATAGGAGACCTTGGAGTTCGTCACGGTGATGTTGTTCTTGACGATACCCGGCGTGTTCGATGCGAGTTCATCCTTTACCGCCTGGTTTACGTTTCCGGATGCGATTGCGGCGGAGAAATCGGACTTCATCGCGGCCGACTCGATTGCGGCGCTCATTGCGGTGCCCTCATATGCTATCAGGCAAACTTGGATAAGGCAGAATGCGAGGACGATGAGCATGGGGAGGACGATGGCGGCCTCGAGGACTTCCGAGCCTCTTTCAGAATGGGTCCTTACCACGAGGACGCACCTCCTTCCACTGTTGCATCCTTTAACTCCACGGCGTTGGATTCGATCGTCATGCCGCCTCCGAACCCTCCGGCGGCATAGATTGCATCGCCGAGGACGGTCTGTGGCTGGATGGTCACGGATACGGTCGCGGTGCATTTCCGGGTGGAGACATTCGACTCCCTGTCCGTATAGGACGATCCGTTTGAATCGGGAATCCGGTGCGTGTACGCTTCCCTCTCGGCATCCGAGACATCTGTCTTGATCTTCATGTTTTCAGCGAAAAAAGAGGAGGCGGCATTTGCGGCCGCCTCCTTAGCTGATGAGGCATCGCCGGCGGGGTTTACGGCGAGCTCTCGGGCGGCTGCATGGGCGGCGTTGTCGACAGCGGTTGTCGCCGCTGAAATCTGGCCGAATTCCATGGCAGCCATGGCAAAAATCAGGAGGAACGGGACACCGAGCGCAAATTCGATGATTGCGGCGCCCGATTCGGACTCCGGTTTCTTGAAGATGCCTTTCACGTCCTGTTCCTCCTTGGTTGCAGAATTCTCGATTCTCGAAACAAATACCTTAGTAGTATGGTATTATGCTATCAGAGAGAAAGGAGGTTGACTACGCCTTCGGGTTCGTGCCGGGCTTGATGTTGCCGGCGGAGTTGCTGGCGGCGTTGCGGGCGCCGTCGAACCACTTGGTGATGGACGTGCCGGTCTTGTCCATCTGGTCGCGCATCTGGTTGCCGAAGGCGATCAGAGCGGCGCCGATCACGACGGCGACAATGGCAACGATGACGTACTCGACGGTGTCGGCGCCGCCGGCGATCTCACCGGCATAAACGCGATTGCGGATAGAATTCATGGGAATTCTCCTTCCTTTGCGGACGGTTACAGAAACTCTATTCTCAGTTGTTCCTCGCAGATCGGCTACCTCTAACTTCTCTGCGGGGGACAACGGGATAGACTGCTACATGATACACCCAAGTGGCACGCCGGTGCAAAGCCAGACGAGCAGGAAAGGCCCCATGGGTACGCGGGTTTTAAGGGTGATCTCTTTCGCACGGTAGCGGGGGATGTAGTTGGCGAGCATGGCGATGCACATCGCGCCCATGCCGTATACCGTGCCGTGGAACCCGCATGCCGTCGCGATCGCGGGGACGAGCCTGCGGTCGCCGGCACCGACTGCATCGGCGCCGCCGGTGATGCGGAAAAGATGGTTGGTGATGGCGAAAATCGCATAGATACCCACACCGCACAGCAGGTTGCCGATCAATCCGCTTACACCGCCGTGCCCGAACGCCGTGAGTACGGCGAGAGGGTACGTGGCGATAGACAGGCCGAAGGGCAGAACGCGTGAGCGCTGGTCGCACATCGCGCCGACTGCCGTGACGAGAATCGAGGTAATCCCGCCGAGAAGAAAGAGCAGCGGGGAGTGGAGGTTGCCGGTCATCCCGACATAGCAGGTCGCGGCGGTACCGAGGCCGACGGCAAGGGAAAGCATGGCAGAGGTCATCTTGGAGACCGGTGCGACGTATCGGGCACGGTACTCCTCGACGGTCTCATAATCATCGAGATTCACGCCGTCTGGCATGCGGCTGCCCGTCTCGATAAGCGCCTCGACTTTCTCACGCATGAGTTCCTTGGTGCGGACGAGCCTCATGGCATCGAGCCACCAAATCGCAAGATCCCGTTCCTCACGTTTCTCGGCGCGTTTGCTCGGTTCGCGGTCGGGATTCTCCGCCTTGAACTTCTTGTAGACTTCAAGGTTCTCATCCCACCAGGAAAGGATCGCATCGCGCTTGCGACCGAGGATACGCCCGCTGATACAGGGGAGGGCGAGGGCGCACACGCAGCCCGTCAAGCCGCCTGCGGCGATAGCCGCGAGGGGCGATTTTGTGAGCATACCGATAGTAATGGTGAGGGTTTCGCTTGCAGCGAGGACGGCGATAGGAGTCGCGTCATATGCCTCCCCACAAGAGGGCTTCATGGTTTCATTCATAAACACGCACTTTCCTTTTGGTGTTTCTCTTGGGCTATTATACCGACTTCGTCTCATAATTCAATGCGCAGATGTCACGAGATTATTATTTATTTTCTCCTCTCATCGGTTCCCTTCTTTGTCGGCATGAGCGGATATCAATCCTATCGCAATAGGGACGGGGCGGGGTGAAGTGGTAGAATCTTACAAAAGCAATCCTACGGTTCATAGAGTAGAAGGGACGGCCATGGAACAGGACTTCACGAAAGGCCTGAGCGTATGCATCGGGAATTACGGTTACTACAACGAGGGCGAGCTCCACGATACGTGGATCACCTTGCCGAAGACGGAATCGGAGATTCGGGATTTTCTCCACCTCAACCGCCTGCAAGATCCGCTGCACGAGGAAATCTATATCTCTGATTATGATGGCGTCCCCTTCGGCACGAGGCTGCTCTTCAACGAGTTTTGCCATCTCGAGGACTTGAACCTGCTTGCGAAGCAGCTCGTCACGGCAAACCCAGCCGATCTGGAGAAGGTGGGCGCATGGATTCAGGCGAATGACACCCCTGAAAGTCTTGTTGGGCTTATGAATCTCATCGAGCAGGCCGACGATATCCCGTTTTACAGCTGGGGATACGATGGTGCTTACGACAAGGATGAGTTCGGTAATATGATCTATACCACGATGTCACCGGAGAAAAACTACGGGCACGAGATGGTTGAGCAGAATGAGGAGCTGAAGCGTATCCTTGACAGTTCGAGTCAGATTGAAAGCGCCTTTGACTATGAGAAATACGGGCGGGCTTACACCGAAGGTGGTGAAGTCACCGTTCTTGAGGACGGCTATATCGATAACTGCGCTGACGGACCGGACGAAGATTATTATGACCGTGACGAGTTGGTTTCCCTTATCGGCGACCGTTATGATGCGCAGTATCCTGCGGGCTCGTCCAAAACGGCGGACCGCAGCCTGGGACATAAACAGGAAGTCAGCCGCAATGCCTCCGAATTGCTCAATGACGGGAAACAGGCTATGGAGACTCCATCCCAGGAGCATTAACCGAAAACGGCATATGGAGCCATACCGAGAAAGTCCCTTGCACGGGTTAACGTGCGGGGGACTTTCCCTCTTTTGGAAGATCAATCTTTAAGCGTTCATCGTCGAGCCGGTGATGGGAGACCTTGCACTTCATGGCTTTGGAATTCAGGCCTTGTTGCATCTTGAATCCAACGGCATCGAGGATTTCCTGTTCCGTGCACTGTGAGATATCGGATACGGCGGCGATCGTCGCGCCGCATCCCGGAAGTTCGAGTTGCTTGGGACCGGTGAGGAGTCGATGCCCGATCGGCCCTTTCCGGTCGATTTCGGTAACTTGGAGTGCGCCGTCCTGCCTGGTACTCCGTGTCAGAACCGAATAGTATTTGCTGGAGTCTCCGCAAAAACAGGCGAGATCGAGGCGACCTGACAGGACGGCGTTGTAGACTTTCTCGCCGATTCCCCTATTTTGGAGATAGAGTTCTTTATACCTATCGTTTTTGGGGTTCTTAAGTCGAGCGATCGCGGCTTCGTGCAGGGAGGCCAGCCTGTAAGTTTGGATAACCGGACGAGCACTCATCGGAAATCACGCCCATCAAAGTTTTCTAGCCCTTCGCGATTGCGCGCGGCTTCAAGCTGTTTGCTGCCCTCCCTGCCGATGGCGACCTTTTCCTTCAGGCTTCGATCGCCCTTCTGTGTGAATCCGATCGCCTGCAGGATGTCCCGTTCATTGCATTTCGAGATGTCGGGAACGGCGGCGAGGACGGCACCGTATCCCGGAAGATCGAGCATCTTCTGGTTCGTAAGCCGGCGATGCCCGATCGGTCCCTTGCTGTCGATATCCGTGAGCTGCAGGGAGCCTTCCTGTTTCGGGCTACGCGTAAGGATGGAGTAGTAGCGACCGTCTTCCGTTCCGCGGAAAGCTACGAGGTCAATTTTTCTATCAAGAATTGCGCTGTACAATCTGTCGCCGACTGCGCGGTTCTTTTCATACCATTCTTCAAACCTGGTATCTTCCAAATCGAAATACCCGGCGAGCGCCACCTCATCCAGGCGCAACAGCTCATACGTTTCGATTCCGCTTCGATTCATCATCGCACATCACCCGAAAGGCAGGAAGTGCCCTTTACTTTGTTTGCTTGTCTTAAGTTGTCACCGATCACGGTTAAATCCCCCATTTCTTTATTTTTCTTTGTAAGATTCTACCATCTCTCATCAAAAAAGGGGCACCCATAGCCGGATGCCCCAAAGAGAAGAGTGCCAGAAAAATCAATCAGCGAGCCCTGGCGAGCAGATCATAGGTGCCGTCAGGCACCGCATGAATAGCGCATCGCCATGCGAATCGCTGGCATATCGATTCGGCTTGCAGGTCTAGCCGACAAGCGGCCTATCGACCATAGCGGACAACTTGGCGTACAGATCCAGCTCGACGGAGATTGCCGTCTCACCGTAGGCGATGGCCTGGAACATGCGGTACCGCTTCAGCCCCAGGTCCTCCTCGACAGTCGCGCCGTCGGCCTCGATCTTGTCATAGGCAGCCTTGATCGAGGGCATATCCTGATCCTCGTTATGGCTGATGTCGTTCTGCAGAAGATCTACGAGACCCTGCATGCTCATCGAATCGCCGCCCTGGCGATAGAGCAGGCAGACACACGCATCGAGAAGCATGGCGCGAGCCGTCGCGAAAAGGTCCCCGCTTTTCTTGATGACATCTGCATCCAAGCCATGTGAGATGCACCCCGCCAGCACCAAGGCGTCCTCCTGGCAGGAAATGAACGAAAACGGGTTATAGTTCATAGTCAAACCAACCGTAGTTTCCTCGCTCTTAACGGCTTCGGTCTTTTCTTCCATAATGAAATTCCTTTCTATCGATCTCCGGCTTCTGCTTGGACATCATTTACTGACTGCATTGTGGTCAATTGTATCAAACCGATCGCGGAAACCATCGGCTGTCGCATTAGTCAAAGTTCCACGGGTTACCGGTTACGATTCCGTTGACGCTATCCGAATAACCGAAATTGGTCCTGTCAGAAAGGCCATCGTTTAAAGTTGGGAGTCCCGAACTAGCCTTTGTGTTTCTTCCCCTTGAACTCGGGGAATTGCATATCAAGCGACCAGGTCTCGCGATTCAATGTGAGATACGCGTCATAGGTTCCATCCCCGCTTTTCTTCTTGATTCCCTTGATGAGCGATGTCTTTCCTTTTTCGGCGATTTCCCTGCCATTCTTGTCGGTGAGCTTCTTCGGCTTATCCTTTGGTCCGACAAAACGGTAGATGGAAAAATCGCAGGTTCCGTCCTGGGCGAAGACGGCTTTTCCATCTTTCTCGCCTTTCTTCTTGAAATGCACTCCGGCGCAGCGGAACTGATTTTTCGTCGCATAGAGGTCCTTGCCGCATTTCGGGCACTTGCCGATGACGATCGCGTTTCCGTCGCCTAGTTTCATACCGTCCAATGCACCGATGTTATCCTGCATTGCCTTCATATCGTGCACGACCATATCAGTGACGGTATTGATGACATCGGACGGTTTGCGTGAAAACCGTCCCACCTCGTTCATGGATTCGAACAGCTTCTCGGTGACTTCCGATGAGGCGATCTGGCAATTTGACAGCAAGGCGTAAGACACCTCGCCGCACTTCGTCATGGTGAGTGCGCCCTTGTTTTCCTTCATGAGGGCGCGTTCCTCATTGGCGGTGATTTCCGCAAGCGTGCTCGTCCTGGTGGCGCCTGTACCGACGTTATATTTCTCGAGCTTCTTCGTAAGCCATTTCATTGTCGGTTTTTGCGGGCGTTTGTTGGCTCCTTCGTGCACATACGGGGAGGCGACCTTACCGAACTCGCAGGCGTTCTCCGCCTCCTCCCCTTCCGATTTCTCGGTAGAAGAGGAGTCCGAATCGAAAATCGCCTTGAACCCCGGTTTGATTGGGATCTGGGTCTGCCCGACATATTCGGGAAAGTCCCTTACATGGCCTTTGATCAGCTCATATTCATAATCTTCAGCGAGCATCGCTAGATAGTTCTTGGCAAGTACGGAATAGATCGCGGAACCGATTTTTCCGTAACCATTTTCAAGCTCGGCAAGGGATTCGGGAACATTGATTCCCGGTCTGTTCGCGCCGTGCGCCCCGCCTTCCTTGACATGTGTCTTCCTTGCGGCGCGATGGGAGAGCAGAGACGTATCCACACCGACCACGCTGGCAATCTTATCGACAAGCGGAAGCAATTCGCCGAATTGTTCCGGCGTGACCTCCTTATCCTCGGTACGCGGGTAGCTTACGATCTGGTTTTCGTACATCTCCTGATATGTCTTCAGGACATTTGCCGGCTTGAACCCCTGCTTCGCGAGGATAGCGGACAGGCCGGCGAGGTCGAGGAGTTTTCCGGGAGCAGTGTGTTTCTTCCCCCTGGAATCCTCTACGACAGCGCTGTCGTGCAACTGCGAAAGGTCTACCTGATCGGGGCTATCGAACCGGATATCTTCGGGGTCGTCGGTCTTTCTGGCAAAGATGTTGCCGTTCTCATCTTTGAAACGCGCCTCGTAAAACGGCTTGCGGACATATTCGTTATAGGCTTTCAACTGGTCGCCGGTCAGTTTGACCATGACCGATTTCAACCGGCCCTGGCGTACGACCGTTCGGAACCCCTTTTTTCGCGCTACGAGTGTTGCCGCACGGGTGAACTGCATGCTCGCGAGATCCCAGCGCTCGCGGACGACTGCCTTCACATAGTCGCCGTCCTTGTCCATAGATGGAAGGGTCTTGCGTTCCCTGAAAGCCTTCTGCACGCTTGCCGGCGCCTCGTCGGCAAAGTACATACGCTTGGTCGGACCTCTCCAACCGCATTTCTCCAAAGCCTCCCAGGCGAGCAGTTCGCCCTCGCCGGACGGGTCGACATCCGTTGCGATCACGACGCAATCGGCCTCTTTCAGCTCATCTTTAAGACCGGAAATGATGTCCTTGCATCCGCTTAGGATCCCCTTCTTCCATGCAAAATCGTTGAGATTCCACGGCAGATTTTCAAGATCCCAACTCTTATAGAACTCGACCTTTTCAGTAGGAACCTGTTTATCGGGAGGCAACAGCCCCATAACGTGTCCGCGCAGATTGGTAATTTTATATTCAGTTCCGGCATAATTACCGGTTTTTCCACCCAATGCTTTTGCAAAATTTCGTGCAGCGCTAGGCTTCTCGGCAAGAATCAATTCCATTATTGCTTTCCTTTCTAAAAGACTCTCACAACGATAACGTTTTAATGCTCAGTTTTGTCAAAGGAATCTATTTGCCGATCTGTTCGTTCGTTAGAAAGAGCTTTTGACGCCTGACGTAATTTTCGATAAACGAAGTCAGTAACGGAGATTTTAGAGAAGCAGCCTCTTTTAAAGCAGTTTCTTTAACAAGAGTAAGCGATGCAAATAAAGGCATAGGGACTCCAAAAAAATAGGAAGATATACTTTAAAGTATATCTTCCTCCAAATTATCTAGGAAATCCCATGTGTCATCATCTTCGCAAGGATAATATTGGATATTTCCGTCGCGACAGCCATGGTCTTTGTCGTATTGCTCTCTTAAAAGGTCAAGGGAACGTTTTGTTTTTTGTAAGTCCCGATATGTTTGAAGTTTGTCTGCAAGCGGAACCCTTCCCATCGACGACCTATCGATGGTTCTTGGTTTCTCATCTGTTTTGCTGTAATGAACGAAATCGATGCTTCCGTAACCCGTGTTATACCATTTTGACTTTCCTGTGGTCATATAGGTTACGACCGTGGGGATCTGTGAAATGAGGCTCCATGCTGAAGCAGAGGACTCAAGGCTTTCATAGAAGGAGTCATTTGGTCGGATTTTCTTACCAATCAAATCTAAAGTACCGAGTCCTCCGTATTGAGAAAAGCGAAAAACGTATACATTATGGTATGCACGATTCAAAATGTTTTCTTTAATAAGTGACTTCAATGTTCCATTCAGTTTGCTGCCGGTTTCGTTGAAAAGCTCAGACAGCTCTTTTTTAGTGTAAACATGAGTAAATCGCCCATCATTGCGGGCAAGTTTTTTCATAGCGTCGATAGTACGCATCTTATCACCTGCTTTCAAAGTATGTTATATCATATACTTTGATTAAGTAAAACTCGTCTAACCGTAAAAGAGAAGCAGGAAGCCGACTGAAATCAGTTTCCTGCTTCTCTTAATTGTAGATTGATGTTTCAATTAAAAATTTCTGTAATTCAGAATCATCCGCTGTCTCATAGAAGCGCTTGAGCTTTTCACCGAAGTCATGTTTACACTCTGGTGGAATCGCCAAGATTCCGCGCCCGTCAGCGATCAACATCTTGTTTGCTACGAGCTGTGCCGTTCGCTTATTTCCATCACTAAAAAGTTGGGAGCGACAAAGATAACCGAACATCTTAAGCGCCCGTTCTCTCCCAGGTTCCATATTCGCAATTTTTTCAATAGTGGCTTTTGCAGTATCGAAGTCCGGCATCTCCGGTTGCCAGGCGGTCCCACTGATACCTACTGGTATGTTACGAATACATCCAGCGTTATGAACAAGCGATGCACCCAAAATGGAATTTATTTTGGCAACAAACTCAAAATCTACAAGTGAGTTTAAATGCTCAAAGAGATAATTCCAAGCAAGTTTAAGATTGTAGACGGTAATTGTTCCGGTGACAGTCAATCCTTCAACGGTTTGGTTGTACTCAACGATTACTTTTGCTTGCGGGTATGTGATATTGACACCTTCAATGATTGCCTCTTTCCAGATGCTATCCACAACATTTCTTTTTGCATAGAAGACATTGAATTCAACAGCTTTTTCAGCCTCAGCGATTGTAGACATAGTATTTTTACCTCCGTAATATTATTATACCATGTCCATAACATTCATTCAATATGCTCGGTGTGCGCTGTACGGTCAGCGTTTTGTGTCTTGCTAATGCCCACAGTATTGCTTCTTGTTTTCAACGCGTTGCTTCCAAGTGTGGCAGCTTTACACTTGACTTTTAAGTTCTGTGAAGATGGTACGGTACGATCGAGTCCATAGATAGCTTCTTTAGTTAAAAAAGAAAAGAATTTATCCGGTTTGTTTGTTTCATAAAAGTCGAGTAGCAGAGTCTCAAAATTGTTAATTTGCTCTTTCGGAATCGCCAAGATGCCACAGCCGTCAGCAATCAGCATTTTATTTGCTATGAGTTGCGCTGTTCGCTTATTTCCATCACTAAAAAGTTGGGAGCGACAAAGATAACCGAACATCTTAAGCGCGCGTTCTCTCCCAGGTTCCATATTCGCAATTTTCTCGATAGCGGCTTTTGCAGTGTCGAAGTCTGGTATTTCCGGTTGCCAGCTTGTTCCGCCAATATACACATCAAAATATCGCAGTTGTCCAGAATCGGGAACAAGATTGTTGCTAACGAGTTGATGTACCTGCCGTACATATGACAAATCGATAGGCGCATCAATAAAATCAAATATGAATTGCCATCCATGTTTTAGATTGTTAATTACAGTTGTTTGGTCTTGCGTTAGGTTAGCAATTTTAGCACCTTCGAAAACCGCTTTTGTAGCAGGGAACGTGATATCGATTCCCTCGATATTTGCTTCTTTCCAAATACTGTCAACGATATTTCGCTTTGCATAGAAAATGTTATCCTCGATGGACATATGCTGACCGGGATACATGGAAGGTCCTTTCAATCAAAAATTTGTTCAGCCTTAATCTTTAATGACTCGGATTATCGTGCACGGAACTAGCTTGATGCCCTTCGTTGACCTTGTCGGCAACGGCCGTCTTGGCATCCCTGACGGCAGCGAGAGAGCGGTCATGTTTACTGTTCTCAGCGAGCATGTCGCGAGCCTGTTTCCCGAGCGAGTGCCATTTGGAGATGTCGCATTTCGTGCGCTTGCCGGCCAGGTTTGCATCGATCGAGTTTTTCATATCCGAAGCCACGGTTGACGCGAATTCCGGGCTGATCGGTACCGCGACGTGGCTTTCATCGACAAACGCCCCGTCCATCGGGTCTCGGGGATCCGATTTTTGAGACAGATGGTCACCTGGGTCGAGGAAGAGGATATCCATGATGATCTGCTGCGGCTTCTGGGATGCTGCAATCGCTTCCAGCCTTCCGAGCTGTTTAGCCGAGATCGCCGTATCCACGGAGATGGCGGTGTTTCCCCTCGCCGATGGATGCCACGCCTGATATTCCTCACGCGACATTCCGGGCCTATATCCTTGCGGGACGATCAGGCGGCCGTTCTTTTCCTCTAGCACGCCGGAGGTAAACAGGGTCGCTTCGCGCAGGAGGTTCTTTTCCGCGAGATTGCGGAAGGTGGTTACCCGTGCGAAATTATCCATCGCTTTCTGAACGGGTTTCTCCAGGGATCCAAGGCACTCGAGAATCTGTTTCGCGGAGGGATCCGGGTCTTTTAGGTCAAATTCCATATCCGAGAAATACTTGCCGGTCTCCACGCCCTCATGGAAGTCCCTGATCGAGTCGATTCCGTCTTTCCCGATGAGGTTCGTGAGTTTTGAATAGTTCGTTTCGACTGCTTCCGCGTAACCGGGATGCTGTGGATCGGTTGTCGGTCGCAGCCCATCATGCGCGTCGATGATGCTCAATACGACGGATGTCTTATCTGTTTCAACGGGCAGGTGAGCGTATTTGAAATGTTCCGCGTTGCCCGCATAGGAGAGCTTTACATCGAATGCAGGCCCTTTTTCGGAATCTTCGATAGTGATATCCAGATCAAGGTTCTTATAGACCTGGAGCGGATGGGGCATCTTCACGTAAGCCAACAGTTCCGGCACCAGGCTGCTCTTTGGATAGTTCCCTTCCGACAGCCATGCGATAAGCGACGGCATCTCGCCTTTGAGTTTACCGATCAGCCTTTGCGTCGTTTCAGGCGAGAACGGATCGTCCGTTTCGTTCCATTCAGCCAGCGCATTGTGGATGGCGGCGTTCTGGATATGGTTATCGGCCATCTGAGCCACATCGATCAGTACGTTTCCATCGTTGTTTAAGACATTTACCAGGCCAAGTGTGTTCATTTCTTAATTCTCCTTTTCAATGGTTTTACTGCGAATCGCGGTTGTCGTCGTCATATCTGAGAGTGATGTTGCGCGGTCTATCCCTATCTTGCGCGAGCCTATTTCGCCTGCTGTCCGCGACCTTGAAATGCATGGTGCGGTTAAGGGAATTATGTTCCCTTTCGCGATCGGACAGCTTCGGATTTATTTCCGCTTTCATCTTGCAAATATAGGATGAAGGTATTATAATATCCATTGAAAGAGCTGCAAGCGCCGGAGGGAATCGTGTCCCACCATAGCGGGGTAGCTCTTTTTCCATTTGTTCATATTTCTCAGAATCGATATACAGGATCTTTTCCTCGTTTGCAGCACGCGCGAGATATGAAGTGAAGTTGTCACGTCCGTAAAGGCTGGCTATCACATTGCTGCAGCCGTTATCGTTCGTCTTGGTTCCATACCCGTTTGGGAAAAAGTATGCGATGACCGGGACGCCGTCAGGGTCGTACATATCGAGTACGGCGGCGACGCCTTTGCCCTCAAACGATCTACCGTTTACCGTATAGTTCGGCTGGTCGAAAACGACTACCGGCTCTTCGAGCTTTTCCGGAAGCGATTTGATCTGCTCGATGGTAAGCCCATGCTGATGGCTGTCGGCCTCTTTTGGGGCGATTGCATTCCTGAGATGTCTTTGCGTATAGATAAAGGGCAGGTTGTCGAATCCGGCTCTCCTGAATACATACGGCGTGTTGGGTCGGGGTTCCAGAACGGCGTGCGGTGACAGCATGCCGCTCAGGCTCGCATCGACATCGTAACCGAAATCCAGATATTCCGAACACTGTATCCCATATTGCCTGATTGCCTTGACGTCCATTTCAGGCAATTCGTCTCCTCTGAGCAAAGCGGAGAGAATCGAGTCGTTGATCGTTCTTTCCGCTTTCGGGCGCTGGATCGAGGATTCGTATTCGCGAATCGTTCGCGCAGCGTTAAGCGTATAGCCATCCATATCGTTCCTCCCCTGTAGCTCGACGGCAAGTTCTATTTTTCCTGCATGTCTAGTGCAACCGCATCGTTTTTGCGATCGTCATTCACGTGGACGGCCTGCTTCGCTTTTGCATCCTTTACATCGGAAAGTCCACGGTGGGAATCGGACTTGATACTTTTATATTCCGCACCGATTTGGTCCCAGACGATTTCATCGAGATCGGACTGTCCACCGGACTCCCAGATGTTTTCACATGCGTTATCGCGGATCTGGATAGCTTCGTCGATCGTGATATCGGGATATTGCCTCAGTACGGCGTCCGGGCTTACGGAGATAAATACATCATCTGTCGGCGTCGCGAGTACGTCGATACGTTTCCCGAGCGCAGCGAGCATCTTTTCCATATCATCCGATGACAGGTAGCGGAAATACTCAGCCGCGCAATCGAGGAAGAATTCCTTCATCTGGTCGAAATCATCGAGATCCGGCACACAGAGGTCCGGATCATCGAACGGGATTTTCTTATAATCGTCCATGTCGGTTCTCCTTTGCTTATTTTGTAAGGTCCTGTGGAACTTCCGCATGCTCATGCTGGCTGTTCAAGGCACTTGCCGCGCGTCCGATATCTACAGACCGGCCGAGCGGGCTTCGCTGTGACCGTTCCGCTTTGTCGAACCACTGGTTGACGGTCATGCGCGTGAACTGGGTGGTGGTACCGGCTCGTGCGCAGAGTTTCGCAGAGCTCTGGAGCCGATGGAGAATCGGCTCCGTGACGGCAAACGGGCGGCCTCCGGGGTTGAGGTCCCAGCAGTCTTTTGGAAGCCCCTCTGAACCGTTCTCAATCGGTTTGGCGTGCATGATAGCGTCTTCGGTAAGCTCAAGGTTCTCCACACACCAGTTATGGTCGTCGACGCATTTCTGTGCGGCAAGGCAGGCGAGGGTGTCGGAAAGCGAGCCATGCGGGGCGCTCGTCCAGTTGTAGCCGAGACGTTCAGCTGCCATAGAGAGCGGTTGGTATCTATGTCCCGTATTTGAGTTTCCGAAGGCAGCCATGAATTCTTGCATGGTGTCGATGATTGCGGCATCGGGGTTGATGGTGGCACCGGCGGCCTTCAGGAAACCGATATCGAAGGCTATGTTGTAGCCAACAATCTCGTCGGCGATACGGTCGAGGATGCGGCAGATTTGTTCCATATAGGCATCGATAGTGGTCAGGTGTTCCACGTCATCCGGGGAAATGTGGTTCACCGCCTGGGCTTCCGGCCACTCCTTTTTGTGTTTCGGCTTGAACCTCTCATCGAAGAGAAGCCGTCCGTTGGCATCTACGATAGTGAGTGACAAGATCTCGTCGCCCTCCTCGGGATGCAGGCCGGTAGTCTCCGTATCGAGGTAGACGCGGTTGGGATTGTTGCTGCTCATGGCTACTTTACCTCCTTGTCTTTTGCAATATCGTTCCTGTCGACGTTTCGATCTGCATCGAGGCGCCCCGACGACTCCCTTGCATTGCAGGTTTTTTCGGAAACGCTCTTGGTTTTAGACGGTTCCTTTTTGCAGGTGCCGACATAGTGCCCGGCGCCCACACCGGTGATGACGAAGTCTTCCCCGTTGTCTTCCCTGCCGATCATGTCCACGAGTTCATTCTGGGTATAGCCGGAGAACGTAACGCTATCGTCGATGGCAAGACCGCAGGTGTCCTCGAAACTGAAATTCGTCTCGATAATCTCAGCTGGGTCATCCTTCCAGTACATCTGGACAGGCATGATGAATACACTGATTTTATTTGGTACCTTGTAGTCCTTAATCGCGTACTCCGGAAACATATCGAGGACGGCATCGAGTTTCTGCGAATCCTCGAAGGTCTTGCCGGCGAGAAGGCCATACTGTTTACCGGAAATATCGACGATGGTCTCGGTGGCGTTCGTCTCGATACCGGAGAGCTCGATCTTCGGAACGAGCGCGAAGTTATAGCCTACCTTCACGGCGACCAGCTTATAGTCGTCGGGGGTATTCGCATCCATGAATTCTTGCGTGTTGCGCATCTGGGAGATCACGTCGGCGTCAAACGTGAATGCCGGATAGGAGCAGGAACCGGAATGGGAGACGATGTCTTCCACGGTTCCGAGCCCATAGATAGCCTCGATGATTGCCGGGTTATACATGTTGTTCATGTCGAGGAAAACAGTCCTGTCGTTCTGGCATGGATTGTTTAGGTTGACGGAGATATCTGCCCAGCGCTCTCCGAAATTATCGCTTTCCGGCGTGACGTCGTAAGCGCCGACATAGAGGCTGCCGTTATCGAGATAGCTGTCGCAGACGAGCTCGAGCTTATATTTCTCCCCGAAGTTTTCCACATCGAACGTGACTCCGCGCTTCACGAAATCTGGATCGTTCCAGACGATCTCTCCGTTAGAGTCGATAAGCTCAGGGTACTGTTCGCGCACGTTCATGATTTCCTGTTCATCCAGGTAATCCGGACCTGCCTGTGTCATGTAGCACTCGGCGTAATCATCGGCGACAGACGACATCGCCATGCGGTCGATCCAGCCGAACTCATCCTTATGTTCGATGATCTCCTTGGTCGATACACCGTTCTGCAAAGCCATGAAGGTCGAGCGTTCCCGGTCAGAAGGAAGGGTATCGCACCAACGTTCTTCTGAAACGTAGCCTGGGGAATCCAGGTGGTATACGTTGCCGAATGGTACGGCATAATCGCGGACATGGCCCTCGAGGATATCTTCCTTCTCCGCATACCAGCTTTCGAGTTCATCTGCAGTCTTGATGTCTTTGTATTCCATGCTCTTTTGCTCCTGTATTTTCAAATCTAGTCAGAGTGTTACTTTGATTCCTCGTCATGGATAGGGATACCTGCCTTCGGCTCCCGCTCGGCATCCAGACGACCAGCGGCCGTCTTCGCCTTTGCCTGTTTGTCCGACAGCCGCCTGCCATGGGCGGGATTTTTTTCTCGGTAAGGATGCTGGACTGTGGACCCACACCGGTGATGACGAAATCTTCCCCGTTGTCTTCCCTGCCGATCATGTCCACCAGCTCGTTTTCGTTGTAGCCGGAGAATGTGATCTGTTCGTCAATGGCAAGACCGTAGGTGTCCTCGAAACTGAAATTCGTCTCGATAATCTCAGATGGGTCATCCTTCCAGTACATCTGGACAGGCATGACGGAGATCCAGGACTGATCGGGGTTTTTATGATCGTTGAGTTCGTATCCTGGGAAATTATCGGGACCGGCAGTCTTCTCATTCCCCTGCTTTGTAAAGTCGGGATCGTTCCAGATGATTTCTCCGTCTGGACCGATAAGCTCTGGATAGAGCTCGCGCACGTTCATGATTTCTTGCTCCTGCATGTACTCCTTGCGGGCCGGCACGATAAAGCAAGGAGCCAGGTCGTGTTCCTCGGCATCGCGGCAGGCACGGTCGATCCAGCCGAACTCATCCTTATGTTCGATGATCTCCTTGGTCGATACACCGTTCTGGATAGCCTGAAACGCGGTCTGTTCCTCTGCAGTTGGAAGGGTGTCGTTCCACCGCTCGAACGAAACATACCCGGAGCAGTCCAGATGGTACACGAAACCGAAGGGCACCATGTAGTCACGGGCGTGACGATCGAGGACCGCCTGCTTATCCGCATACCAGCTTTCGAGTTCATCTGCAGTCTTGATGTCTTTGTATTCCATAATCGGCTATTCCCTTTCCATATTCTTGCCATTGGGGATTTCCGTGTTTGGGTTGTCGAGATGAGCGGCGCTTATGGCACATGCATCGCGCTTGGCTTCTAGACCGCTCTTTGCAGGTTCCTGTTTCTCATCGCGAGTCGGCGTGACGCTGACGGAACCGCAGAAAGGGTCGCTGAAGGCACTGACATCTTGGGGGCTGTGGTACATTCCGCGCAGACCCTCCTTGGTCTCAGGGCCACTGTAGTCATCCATGGCGATCCAGATACGGTTCATCGGGATTTCAAATGGTTTATCGAGGTCGACCATCATATAACCCGCGCCGTAGACGGGATCGTGGATACCGATATACGGTTCGTATGTTCCCGGGGAGACGATAAAAGCATGACCGGTATCGACTGTGTGTCCGCTCATATAGCGTGAGTCCATGCATGCCACGGCATCGAGAAAGACGGAAGAGGGGACTTTAGCCATAAGGGAAATAGTCGTCTCGTTTACCGCCGATGCCTCGAAAAGCTCGTCCCGCATGGTGCGTTCGAATTTAGTGGTCGGGTAGTTCACCAGTTTCTCGACGGCGGTGCCCTGTGATGCGCACAGCTCATCGATGATTGTCGTACCGATATCCGCCGGGCGTTCGTAAGCCATGTAGTTGGGAACTTTGCCATAATCTAAATTGTTCTCTGCGTCCTCGATAACCTCGAGGTTTTCTTCGCACCAGTCGCATACGCTCTGGATCAGCCTGTATCCGTCCATGCTGTCGACCTTCTCAGTCAGAATGAGCGTCATATCGAACTGCATGGCATCGATCATCTGGTCGCATTGGAATCCATACTGGATATTGAATCTCTCGGAGACATCCGCGTTCAGCGCATCGTGGTCCAACTCATACTCTCCGGGCACGAGGACCCCGCGGGCAAGGCCGGCAGATTCGATATATCCGGCAAATTTATTGAGGATTTCCGCGCACTGGGAGGAAAGGGCATCCAGATAGGTCCAGGATGTGGACAGTTCGTTGTCGAGTGCCATAGAGAGTGCCGACTTGAGGTCGGCCGGCATTACCTGTCCGTTCTTGATTTTCTCCTCGTCGATATATCCGCTCGCCCAGTCGAGGTCGCGGTCACCGAGGAATCCGGCGACGATGTGCTTGCAGTAATCCTCGTTCTCGTGTGTCATATACGGATCGAGGAGTAGCGCCTTGCGCTCCATGATATTCTTCTTATCATTTTTCGGATCGATTGTCGACCAGTCAAGCGCCTCGCTTAGCATATCGGCAGCTTTCTCTTCGCCGAACAGATCGACGACGTCGTTGTAGGTTCTGATTTTCGTCTTGATTTCACTCATATCGGTTCTCCTTTACCGGGCGATTTCATTCTGTCCGCAAACGGGCGCATTGCCGCCGATGTGCGCAAGCGACTCGATACAGGACGCCTTTTTGGCAGCGAGGCCGGCTTGGTCGGGAAGGACGCTCTTGCGGCGCTCGGCGATATCGATGTCGGCGTTTGCACGGATAGTTTCAGATGTCATGTCGCAAGTGGAATCTTTCGGCAGGGCATCGATTGCAATGGCGAGGGCGATCAGGTAATTCGTGTCATGTTCATTGACCACCTCTCGGAATACCTGGTAAGGCAGTGATGCTGCCGTTCCGGGCATACCCTCGGCAAGTACATATCCGTCGGCGGTGTCTTCAAATTCGGGATGTATGGTGGAAGAGGAGATGCCCCATCCGCCGAGAACATCGCGTTCCCAGACCTCCGCGATGATATTCCATCCGCGGTCGTTGGCTGGATCGTCGATAGCGCGACAGTAGAGGAATTTCGGCTGCATGTTCGATTCTTTGACGATCCATGCGTAGGCATGGTGCACGATATCATTGGCTGCGGCAGGGCAGAAGTAGTTCTGGAAGCGATCAGGGGTTTTCTTCGTTCCGGTTTGCATGTTACCCTCCGTTCCGGCGGCGTGTTTTGTAAGATTCTACCACTTTGGCTGCGTTTCGCCTATATATCGATGACGGATACGGTATGTCATCTGCAAAAGGTATCGTGTAGAAGGGCACGGGGGCTCACCGAAGCGGCGAGTCCCCGTGTTTGTGCCGTCTATCTGTCCCGTAATGGCGAGTCAGGTGCGTCCTGGTCATGATTCAGATTCCTTGCCGCATCCGTGGCCGCTGCATGGCGTTCCGTGAGTCCCCGCGGATTGTGGGTTTGCACGAGGTCGTCCTTATGCAGGCGGACGTCGCATTCCTTGACATATTTGAGAAACGTCGGATGCGTGATGCCGAGCTTCGTTGCGGCGGATCTTGCCGAGATGTCTCCGTTCTTAAACTCGCTGTAGAGACGGTCGAATCCCTTGGGAAGGGGTTTCAATCCCCTTCCTCGGGTATCCTGTGCATTCGTGATCTTGTTCACATGATAGGAGAATGCCTGTTGGCTCAAGCCGGCGATCTTGGCGGCCTGGGCTTGGCTTAGGTCCCAGTTCTGATATCTGCCGAAGGCCTCTCGGAACCGTAAATCATATCCGTCCAGGGGATCGCTAAGTGACTCTTTCAGCTCCGTCTCGATATCGGAAGGCATATCGATAAGCTCACCGGTCTCATCACGTGAGAGGGCGACGATATTGCCGAAAATGAGAGAGAAGGGCTTACCGTCGTTTGTTCCGACGATGAGGCTCTTTTCAGACAGGAAGCCCGAGTCATCCATGAAGGCATCGGGGTTGATGGCGCGGTTTGGCAGCAAACTGTCTGCACCGGCGGCATTCACATAGATATCCACATCGGCGAACGTGGCACCGAGTTCGTCATATTCGCCTTGGACTGCCTCACGGATGTCTCGATATGGTCTGTCCCTGTCGGCGAGAAAGACCTGTGCCTCCCTACCGACAGGGAAGATCAGGCCTTTGACTTTGTTGGATTCCATCGTTTCACCGCCTTGTTTCTTTAAAACGATTCATACAGTTCTGGTTAGTGACCGATTGGATACTCACGGTCGATTGGACGCGAATTGCCGATATCGCTACCGCTGTCGTCGTGGTTGCCCTCGTCCTGGCTGAGTACTAATGAACTCTCCCTGGCTTCTGTAGCGACTTCGGCGAGAGACTTCGTAGATTTCTCATGCTTGTCGCCGGCGGCGTGCTCATTCTGAAGCTGATATCGATCCGGTTCGATGCCGTACTTAATATGAATATACTCTTTGTAACCGGTGGACGGGTCCGCAAAGGTCTCTTTCAGCTTGTCGATCGTCTCCTGAGGAAGGCTTGCGATTTCGCCTTCCTCGTCGACACCGAATGCGACGAAATCACCGCAGATTAGCGAATAGAGCTCCCCTTCCTTGACCGGATGACCGAACGTCAGCTGGTCGAGATATCCGACTTCCTCCATATGCTTCGTCGCATAGATGGCGCGATTGGGTTGGCTGCCGTTGAATAGGCCTTCATCATTGACCCACAGGTCAACTCCATTACCGAGAACTCTCAATACTTCAACGTTGCCGTTGACGAGGTCCTGCAGTTCGGCCAGCGAGTTATTCTTATCGATCCAAACCTCGAACGGCTTCGATCCGACGGGGATTAAAAGGCCGTGAGCTTGCATTTCGTTCATACGGGGTACCTCCTTGCGTCTTGATGCTTGGTAAGATTCTACCATTCGATACCGGAAAAGGGCACCTCGGTCGGGTGCCCTGTTTTTTCTTTCAAATTCGCAAGCGCTTGCGAATTTCATCTAGTTCACGGTCACCGTTTCATCCCAGGCTTCCTTGACCACTTTCGCATCGTAGTGGTACCACGGATGGCCGGTTGACTTCTTGTGGCCTTCGATATCATCAGTGATATCCGCCCCGCATGTGTCGCAGATCGCGATCCTAATCGTCTCGGCGGGATGATGGATAGTCTTCGTGGTTGTCGGCGTTGAAGTAGAAGAGGGCTGTCCGTTGCCAGACGATGGAGCGGAAGCACCACGATTCATATCGGCAGAAGAATTTTCTGCCTGATTGTTCTGATTTTGACCGTCAGAAGAAGCGTCCTGGTTTTGCGAAGCCCCGTCTGCCGGAGTCGCTTCGGCATTATCTTCAGACTCACCGCTCTTGGCAGTCTTATCGACATGTTTGGCTAAAAAAGCGAAAGCTGACACCTTTTTCCCGTCACCTTTGACGGTGAAACTGGTGCTTTTTGCTGGTTTATCATAACCGTCCGGTGCCGACTCAACGGTCAGCAAATACTTGCCTTTCGGTAGAGTACAGATCTTGACTTCGTCGTTGACTGCAACGGAAATATCTTTGACAACAATCTTTCCGTTCTTACCCTTTTCGGAAACCGAAACGGAAGCCTTAGAATCCTCAGCAGCTCCGTCAGCTGTCACCATGACGGAGACAGCACTCTTTTCAGTGGATTTTTTCTTCTTTGCATTCTCAGTCGAGGTCTCTTTCTTCTGGGTCTGCGTTTGTTCTTTCTTTATATCTGAGTCGTTACCTTTATTACTTGAAATGACAGTAAAAGCAGCAAATCCGCCAAGGAGCAGCACTAGAACGATTCCGATAGCGGCTGCAATAATGATGAACTTCTTACGTCGATCATCCTCATCTACATAACTGTAATCAGATTGCACTTGAGAGGGTTTCAGAGTTTCGAGATTTCCCCACCAAGCTCCCTCATGCTTATCATTTCCATCGTTCATGATGCTACACCTCCCTGGTTAATAAGTTATCCGCCAAAAACGTCACGCGCGATTGTGCCGGATTTAATTACGATTAGCATCAGAGCAACAGATGCACATACAGAGCTCCACATATCGCCCTTGAAGCCGGATATTTCTCCTCCGCTAAAGCCTGAAAGCAGGTTTGGGAAAAGTCCCATTGCAAAAAGAATAATTACGCCTGCAAGACATGTCGCTAAGAAGTTCTTGCAGAAAGATACTCCATAGTTTTTTGTTTCGTCGAATCCAAGTAGCGCAAACGGAAGCGGTGAGAACGCAGCCATAACATATAGTTGCATTGCTCGCATATAACACATGACCGAAACCGAGCCCTTGATGATAATCGTGATCAAATCGAATATCATGCTCTGAACCCATATACCAATTACCGCTCCAAAACTCTCTTTACAAGAATCGGCTATTGTGACAGTTTTTAATTCATCAACGGTCGACTGATTGATCTTACCAATCATTTCGTTAAATAGATCATATGCTCCAGCGCAGATCTTCAATGAGTTTTTGAGAAGCCAAATGAAGATCGTCGCATAGATAATTAAAAAGACAATGTCTTTAATTGCTGGTAAGGTAGCTGTTCCATCAATACGCTGTGATATTTTTATCAATTGTATCAACATCACAAGGCTTAGGATGGAAGCTGCTGTTGGCATGACGACTGACTTATTAACAAAGCTAACCGTGCTGTAAAAGGCGCCTGTTTTCTTGCCCAGAAGATTATTGAATGATTTTCCAAGAATCGATTTTGTAGAAGTAGTCTTGATATTTTGAAGACCATCATTGAAAAAGAACTCAGCTCCTTCAGCAAAACGATCGGTAATCCATCCACCTGGATCCGAAGCAAAGTCAACAACGCCGCCAATGATTGGGATATTTTTGACCCAATCGGAGTCGTCATCTGCAAGGGCTACTTTCGGAGCAACCAAAACAGCAACCAGAGGTAGAACAAGGAGAAAAAGTACTATTTTTTTATTTTTAAACATAAAATTCCTCCTTTACATCAGTTCACATTGTTTTGTGCTCAGATGGTAAACCACAGTAATCCCCGTAAGCTGCTGGTCTTCCGTGTCTTTCAGGGAAAAATCAACCCTATATTCGTTAGCGTTGAAGTCGGCCGTAAGGATACCGTTGCACTCGGCTTCGACCGCGGTCGGATAATAGAGAGCACATTGCTCGCGTAGAAAATCTTCAATGATGCTTCTCGAATCGCCAAGCAAAGCAGACATATCTTCACTAATGCCGTCGATATCAAAAGTACCAGCGGCTTGAGTTCTTACATATTCCTCGTTCGTGCCGCTGTTTTTCACATCAATAGACATCTTGAAATATGTACCGTCATCGTTTTTATCGACGGTCAATACTCTGGTTTTATCATCGTCTGATTCATAGGCGCAATTGTACCTAGTGAGATTTTTCATCTCACCGACATCGACCTTTTCAGTTGAAAGGCCTTTGATGACAAAGGGCTTTTCAACTTTAGATGGATCAGCTTCCGGATCAGCGATAATGATTGACGAGTCTGTGAAATATAGCGTTCTTCCGGTGCCGCTGTAAGTTGCCCAGACATTAGAGGACAGCAAGGCAGAAAATTGCGCTGTTGCATCATCATATTCATCGATGGTTTTCTGTTGGTCTTTTTTCAGTTTTACTGAGCTGTTTTTGATCTGTTTTTCTTTTTCCTTTTTTTTCGCCTGTTGTTCTTGCTGTTCCTGAACTTTCATCGTAGACGTATAAGAACTGACACCGATGGAAACGACGCAGAAAATAGCGATTAGGATTGCAAGGATTTTCACGATTCCCTTATGGTCTGTTATTAAAACCCAGATGTCTCGCATGCTTTTATTCCTTTCCTTTTATTTAGATAGATCGACGCCGCCGAGCCATCCCCATTTACATCCAGTACCCTTTCCATAAAAACCGACAAATTCTTGAAGGCTCTTGATGGTAATAGCCCCCTCGTTGCTGATGACCTTATTATCGCCGATATAGATTCCGACATGCCCATAAAGACGACCCGCATCGCCTGTTCCAGGATGTGACACGTCAGCGATGATCATTCCAACTTTTAAATCCCGAACGTTAGTGCTGGTGCAGTAAGCGCGGCACATATCGCAAGCGTTTCCCCCAAAGTAACCGATACCGGCGCTCTGGAAGACGTTCGTGACCCAGTCAGCACACCATCCCTGTCCTGGGGACTTAGTTGTATTGGCGGCATTAACTACGTCTTTTTGCCTTCTGGTGGCTTTCTTTAAATCCTGACCGTTTCCGTCAATTCCGTTAGTTCCATTACTGGTTCCCAGTGCATCGTAGATACGCTGAGCCTGCGCCAAACGATTCGCGTCGGCCGCTTCGCTTTCTCCGCAGCGCTCAAACTGGCTTCTGAAAAGATAGACACATTGTTTGAGATCGGACTGGGCACAAAAAACCTTATACTTTGCTTTATTCCATCCCGAACACGATTCAGCGAATTCTTCCCAGAACCAGTCAAGTTGAACGGAAAGGTCGGACATATCTTTGCCTTTTTTCTTGGCAAGGTTTTCCAGACCAGTCTTTCGTCCACCAAGCCACTGGCAGATTCCATAGGCCCCGGATGAACTGTTCAAAGCAGTAGGGTGACAGCCCGACTCTTGGAACATATTTCCCATGATTGCAGCTATATGGGTGCGATCGACACCCTTGTCGATAAGGTATTGCGCTATCGTGGCCTCGTCACCAGTCAAAGAGCCCACGGATGCATTTTCGCCTTTACTTCCACCAGAAATAGTGCAAATGACGGCGATTATGATGATCACTGGAATAATAAGCACACCTATGGCGCCGAACAAGGCACCCAAAATTGCGCCGATGCCATTTGCTGCCATGCGTACGCTCCAGTATGCATAAGAAAGAACGTTCTTTGCTGTATTGATGATTCCACCGCCGGTGGAAACAGATTGGTACGCGGCTGAACGCATATACCGATACATCTGCTGGTTGAACTTGTTGCCGGCGCCGGCGGTGAATCGTTTTCTCGAAAGGGCTTTAATTCGCGCGGTTGAGCGTTTTAGCATCTTCCAAGATTTACGGGTATTGCTGACGGCGCCTTTTGTAGAACTGACAGCCGCTTTGCTTAATCCTTTTGCTTCTTGATAAAGGTTGTCCACATCCTCAAGTTCGGAATCCTTGATGGCGGCACGCTTTGCGGCTCGAAATCCTTCCTTGGCAGCTTTTTTCGTACCCTTCGCCAGATTACTTCCGGAACGTGATTTTGTTCCGGAAAGATCGATATCCTCGCCGTTAAGCCCTGCTTTAAAAGCCTTAGCCGTTGTTTTTGCCGTGTCAACGGTGTCTTTCACAAGGTCAGAACCGACACGCGCGGCACCTACAGATCCTTTTATAGCCGATTTGCCAGTTTGATACATCTTGTCGACATCACCGAGTTCAGTGCCGCCGATGACCATGTTTTTGGCAATTGCAGTGGCGGAGCCGACAAGACCAGTGTTGACTGCATTCGTTGTTTCGGTACCAACAAGAGAGCTTTGTCCAGCTCCTCTTGCAGAATCACCTGTGACGAAATCGTCTGCTCTCATCTTGTCAGCTCCTTTCCTTTTCAGCTAATTTTATCCAAGGCGGGATTTTTCGCGTGCTGCAAATTCCTGCATGCGCTTCTTGTCGGCAGCCTCATTCGGGTTCGTCGAGAAGAGGTCATAGAGTACGTTACCGGACGGGAATTTACCGCGAATCGGGACACGCGCACCGCCGGCGATAAGCAAACCATCGCCCGGCTCGACAGATTCGTCGATGAACTCCTCCTCCTGTTCGGAAAGACCGAGCAGGCGTACCCATTCGGCACGGTCGAGCGGAGACTGCTTGAGCAGAAGCAGGAAGTCGGAATTCAGGACAAGATTTTGTGCGGCCTTGTTCTTTAACATTGCCACGGCGTTCTGACTGATACCTGTCAGCAAAAGTCCGAATTTTCGGCCCTCATTCGAGAAGCGAGAGAAGTAGTTGAGCACCGTCGGGTAAGCGAACATGGACTGCATCTCCTCGACATACAGCCATGTACGCACTCCGCGTTTCGCATTGAAGTACATACGATTACGAACTGCCTCGCAGACGTTGATTAGACCGAAGACGAGCATCGAGTCCGGCAAGTCCTTCAAATTGAAATCCACGATACGAGACTTGAAGTCGACGTTGCTCTGATGGTTAAAGAAGGACTGGGCACCTGTGACAAAACGCTCGTAACGCAGCGCGATGGTCTTTGCCTCAGGCTCAGGCTGTTCAAGCAGCTTGTTGTAGAAGTCTTCAAGGAGGGGCGGCTGTTCGCCGCGTTGACGCGCGTCGAAGAAAGCCTCCTGTACGCAACGCGTGATGATCGACTGGTCTTCCTCACCGAGATCACGGCCTGCTTCGGCGGCCGAAGCGCCTGCCTGGGCGAGCATGGCATCGATCTTGAAGGCAAGCTGGGCATCCGGGCTGAGGCTTTCGACGGAAACGGTATCGAACGGATTCAGATAGGTATCCGAATCGACTGCAAAGTTGTAAGTCACGCCGCCGTAGCGACTTGAGATACCCGTATATTCGCCGGCACGGTCGATGATGTAGATTTCATCTGTCGGGTTGCTGAGAATCGTACCGGTCATCTCGGTCTTTACGGCCATGCCCTTGCCGCTACCGGTCTTGCCGCAAACAAAACCCATCGGTGATGCGAGGAGCTTGCGGTTACAGAAAATCAGGTTAGAAGAGTGCTTGTTCTGACCGTAATAGTTGCCGCCCTTATCATCCAGTTCCATTGTTGCGAACGGCATGAGGATGGAGACTTCGGCAGTTGTGGACATACGGGAGATCTCGCAGTGGTTGTGACCTAACGGCAAGATAGAGTTGAAACCTTGCCGCTGTCGGTATTCATAGGTGCTGACCTCGATGGAGTTTTGGCGGGCGGCGGAGATGATGGAAAGCACCTGGTTATCCAGTTGCTTCTTAGTCGGTGCGTATGTATAGAAAAGTCCCGTGAAAACATAAAGACGTTGGTTTTTGTTCTGAAGGTTATCGATGACGTCTTCAGTTTCCTCTTTAGAGTACTTGAGCTCCTGCGGAAGGATTGAAAAGTCATAGCCTTTCTGAACTGCCGAGCGCTGTTCCTCGATGATTTCCTTATCGATCCAAGCCAAACGCTGTCGCGTGAAAGCGACGGCAGCCGCTTTATCCATAGGTTGTGCGAACCAAGTGACATTAAGAGGAATCGGGAGTTCGGTGATATCGGAAAGCGCTTGATCGGTTAGTTCCGAACCAAGCTTCTTGATAACAAGAACCTGTCCCCACATATCACCCGTCTTGAAGCAGTCGGCAAGACCTTCCGGCTTGAAATCAAGTGTCATCGGTGCGATACAATCCTTTGTCGTCTGCACCATCCTAGCGGAGATATCCCGTCGATAATCGAAGTTAAATGGCTTGAGTGGGTTGAGCTGACTATTCAGAAGTGCCAGTCGTTCCGCACCATCGAGAACATGGCTCTTTGAACCGATAGATGTGAGAATCTGCGAGATCTGATTTTCAATACGGGCGAGTTTCGGAACGGCATCGTCCACCGTGGGGGCGGAAACCGAAAAGGTGATATACATCTTACGCCGGATGTTCGAAACACCCTGCCGCATCTTCTCATTTAAGATCTCATTGAAGACGGCGGCATCGTTTGCGGCGTTTACATTCAGTTGGCTGCTCGGATTGAAGAACTTGCGATGCCCAATCTGTTCCTTGAGCAGCGGTGTGTTGATGATATTGAATTGAACAAGCGTGTCCGCGCCAAACTGGTCGTAGAGACGGCAGATCGACGTAAATACAGCTTTCTGAGCATCCTCGCGAACAGAATGGTAAGAAGTGTCCTCGAAACAGATGCAGGAGGAGAACATTCCCTCCTCGACCTCGCATATGCCGTCTTCATACATGCGATTGTACCCGATGAATGAAGTGACGTCTTTTGCGGTTTTGCGCCTGTAGCGAGCAAATTCATTCTTTTTCGAGAGTTCCTTATCGCGGTCTTTTAGCTGCTTCTGAATGGACTTATTGCTCTTTGCATTCGCCTTGAGTTTGGCATTCGACTCCTTTTGGAGTTTTTTCATTTCCTTAGCCTGGGCTTTTCTTTCTTTACGGGAAAGCTTTTTCCGAGGCTGCTTATCGAACACATCGCTGGCAATACCGCTCAGTGCATCCATATCGACATCGGAGGAATCTTCGACATCGTAGGTGTGTGGATAGTTTGTCGAAGTAGCGAACTGTCCATAATCAATAGGAGTCTGTTCTGGTTCCATCTCAGGTACAGCGTATGCAGTCTGAGGATCGGCTTGATAGGGATTCGCAGTTTGTTGGGGTTGCACGGCCTGTTGGGCAGATGTGGTCACCGGAACGTTGCTTTCATAATCCTTGCGAGCGGCAGCAATCAGTTCGGTTGCCGTGGCGGCGTCGATTTCGCCAGCGGCAACCTTAGCCATGATAAAATTGATTGTATCGTTAATAGATGACTCGACCTGCCCTTGGGCTGTAGGCTTCAAGTCCGTTTGTCCCATCAAGGAACTTTCTGGTTGATTTGTCATAAAGCTTTCCTTTCCTGCTTTGCGCGATCTCATCCGGCGTTTTCACGAACCCGCTCTTAAACATTGACGGTTTGTAAAAAAGCCGATTATCGGAGAGCTGGTGCTGTAGCCAAAGGAGAGCAAATTGCTCGAATGGCAGCCCGTGAGGCTTCCAAAAGCCACAGCACCAACAGGGCAGTGAAACCGCATAGATGAACTCCAGGTGATCGGTCGGATCGATCTTCAAAACGAGATTCATATAGACGGCGACAGCGATGGAAAGCCCTAATGCGACAGTGATTGAGATAAGGGTACGACCGGTAAGTTTACCGATGACTTTCGGTTGATATTCGGCGATATCCTTATGAATTGCAACGCTAAGCATCGGGCATTTCCTCCTTTAGCCAGCGAAACTGGTGTCCAGGTTGCCGAGGAAAACGGAGGCTGCGATGACGATACCGCCGCCGACGATCATGGCGATGGCGCCGGCGAGCTGACCGCCACCGCCTTGCATACCGTCTTTGATTGTCATACCGAGATTGACAAGACCGAAAACGATGAGGACGCCGCCGAGAAAGGTGACGCCTCCGGAAATCTTAGTCATGATTTGAGGGAGCATACGCTAAATTCCTTTCTTTAAATATTCTGAGATTCCATGAGCTTAATGCCCGGTGTAGCCATAGAGCGCCATTGCTGCTGCAACGGTAAAACCAGCTACGATCATTGCAATGGCTTTAACGATTTCAGGCTGGTGCCTTCCACCGCTTGCCAATGAGATGCCGAGATAGATTAGGCCGGCAATGCCAAAAGCAGTACCGGCAAAACCTATCGGCTGGGCAAAAATTCTTATAAGTTTATCCACCCATTCAATTCCTTTCCTTTTTTCCGTGTCGGTTGCACTGATTCAGTGTATACCAAACGCGTGATTTATGACGCGTAGGTATCGTCTTTTGTCCTAATTTCGTCCATGTATTCCAAGATATTGAAGGGTTCATCGTACAGACAGCGGTTTTTAACCTGACCGGGCTTGTTTCGACCGGGGTCGAGATAGATGTAGTTAGGGTGTTGCTCGACCGGGTATTTCAAATCTTTAAGTGGATTCGTGCCGGCGATGAGCAGTATTGCCTCGCGGCGATTCATCTTGCCGATCTCGGCGGCATCAATCAAGTCACGACCTTGGATCTGAATGTTTTTCGAGCTTGAACCGGACTGTCCGCGCGTCTCGCCGAATGTCTTCTGATTGATCGTCTGCTTGCCGATCATCTCGGAGATTTCCTTGTTGGTGGAATTCGACTTGCCGCCAAGGAAGAGGGTGGTATCGCAACAATCGATAATCGTTTTTGCCTTTTTATCGTAGCGGCTTTCCAGCTGTGCGACAGACTGGAGGATAATCGAGATGCCGATGTTACGAGAACGAGTGACGGCAATCGTCTGCTCGATATCTGGGATAGTTCCTATGTTTGCGAACTCATCGAAGATGAAGTTGACCATCGTGGGCAATTTGCCGTTGTATTTCTCGAGCGCTCGGCGACACAAGATATCAATTGATTGCCACATCATGATTGCGTGCAGGAACGAGAAGGTTTTGTCAGTATCCGACATGATGGCGAAGACAGCGGTACGTTGTCCGGGATCTCCCATCTCGTCAAGATTCATCTCATCGTATTTCAACAGTTCGCGCACCTGCTCGATTCGCATCGGGGCCATGCGTACGTTGCAACTGATGATGATGGACTTCAGCGTCTTGCCGGCAGCTACTTTGAACATCTTATAGTTTGCCAATGCGAAATCCTGATCGGACGTCAATCCGCCTTCACGTGCAGGAGACAGTCCGTCATTGTTACGCTCCATGAGGCTTGACTGCCAAGTGAACTCGTCGGTCGTGTTCTCGCTGATTGCCATTCGGTCTGATTCCGCGTCTGCATAGGAGCTTGAGGTCGACGGGCCTTGGTAGAACGGATTTCTTTCGTAAACTTTGCCCGTCTCGATCTCATCGAAGATCATGTCGAGCGGAGATTTGAAATTCTCATCGTTTTCCTTGGCTTCTGCCATGGAAAGAAGCGTCAATAATCCGTCCAACGAGTAATCTTCCGGTGGGAACCAGTCTCTCAACAAGGCGATGAGCGCGGTATAGAGCAGACGTTCTGAATTCTCCCAGAACGGATCTCCACCGGACTGTTTGTCTCCGTTGGTATTCGAGATCAGGCAGTTGACAAAGGAAAGAATGTCTGCGTCTGTCTTAACATATTTAAGCGGGTTGTAATGCATCGATTTATTGAATTCGATGGTGTTGAACACTTTAATGCGGTAACCGTTGTCCCTGAAAAGATATCCGCACTCTGGAAGGGATGTTCCTTTCGGATCGGTCAGAAAGTAGCTTGCATTAAGCTGCATGAGATTAGGTTTTACATAGTTACGGGTCTTGCCAGAGCCGGAACCGCCGATAACCATGACATTGAGGTTTCGGTCATGTTCGAGGTCGAACTTCGGTTTTTTCAGGGCAAGACCATAATTTTTCGTGAAGAGAAGATTGTTGGACGGATCCGTTTGATCCTTGAAGGCGACTCCTTCTTTAAGGGTGCCCCATTTCGCAGACCCGGCTTCCTCTCCATAGCGATAGTTACCGGCATACATGAATGTGTAGAGCCAGACGATAAGAACCGTAATGGCGAGTCCGATTGCATACAGCATGGGAACAGATGCCATTGAGATAGCGGCAGGCGCCGCGACGATCGAATTGACCGTCGCGAGCGCCCCGTCGGTAATCTCCATGGTGTTGAAATCAAAGACTTGTCCGAACCGATTGCCGAAGTAGAAGGCAAGAACGGTCAACATTAGAACTACCACGACCTGAATTGGGCCCGGAGTTTTCGATTTATTGGACGCCAAGGAGCACCACCTTACCTAGCTTTGTTCTCGGAGCCATGCGCGTCACCATGATCCTGACTGTCGTGGGCACGTGAATGTTCATGATTGCGCTGGTCTGTGCTCTTAATGATTTCTTCCTGTTTTTGCTTCAACGGTTTCGACATTTTCTGACCTTTGAAAGCCTCGCTGTTACGGGAGAATTTCGGATCGAGGTTGTCGGCGCGGACCTGCTTGTGATGCTGGTTGGCATCCGTGAATAGAAGCTCTCCATCATTGGCGAACTGTACGGCGATGCCGCGCAAATTGCACTGAAGAGCGAAATTATTGAGATTCGGTTGACCTTTTGCATCACGAGATGCCTCGAATGCATTTCCGACTTTCGCGGAAAGATCCTCCTTCCAGGATTCGACCTGTTTGGCGTGAGAATCTGGATCCATTCCATCGTGACTGCGAATTGCTTCCGCTCGATTTGAGATTTCATCGGAATCGAGCATTTTTACGGCATCCGCATGGTTTTCGAGCACTTCGCTCGCCTTGTCCTGAGAAGGATACTTACCAAGCTGCATAAGCTCATTTTCACCGATGATGCCCTTATCTTTGAGCATGTCCAGCTGTGCTCGTTGTTCTGGTGTCGCGTAATTCTTCAGGTCGGGCTGGATTGCCATAGTGTCGTGGCCTTTTGCTTCAAGAGCAATCTGCAATTCGCCGATTGACGGGTATTCCGAAAAGTCTTTCTTGATTTCATCAATCGAAACACCCTCATCGGCTGCCAGAACGGTAGCTGTGAGATCAATCTGTTCGGGCGTTGCGGGATAGTCAGACCAACCTCGGGCATTGGCTTGCCTTTCCTGGTCTTGTCCGTGCTCCTGAGATTGCTCTTTTTCAGGGGTATCGTTTTCGTGCTCGATTTTTTTACCGAGCTCTTGTTCAACCATCTTGGAAAAGGCCAGGATTTTTGCAACATCGGAAGTGCTGAACAGAAGATTGTTGTCTTCATGCATCGCATCCATGCCCATTTGCTTCATTGTGTCCGCAAAGAGCTTTGCAACAGCCGGATCATTAAGGTCAAGTTGACCATAATCTTTTCCATTACGCGACAGGCGTCCGAATGTGCCATCATAGACTTTCTTGAAGATTCCTCCGACGAAGTCTTTCATTCGACCAAGGATACCTCGCCTTTGCGTTTTGGTGCCATAGCGGAGGTCTTGCTGCTTATTACGCATGAGCTCTTCAAGCAACCGCAAGAAAGTCGCGACGACTTTCATTTGTGAGGAGAATGCTTCCTCTCCCAAATCTGCCATTATCAATCATCCCTTCTGGATGCCTTTTGCATCCTACGGTACTAACACGCAATGATTATGCGATCTGCAAACCATACGTCAGGAAATTCATATTACAGCCGTGAATCAATATCTTGATCCGAAATGGAATTTCGGTCATCAGCAGCACGGTCATCCTCGATGGAGCGCCGATTGAATTCATATCCCGATTCGATTTCAGGTGTCGATGGATCGAGGTCCATTCCATCGTGCGACTTAAAGCGAGCATCTAGCTCCCTGAAACGATTTGTAGCCACGACAGCATCAGCAAGAGTTCTCTGATTGCGTGTGGCGGAATCTTGAACCATTTCACGGCTTGTCATTTTTGTCTCCTTTCTATTTAATGTTCGTCGAGATCACCGTCGTCAAGTACTTGACATGGACGGTCGAAAACGCGACCACGCTCATCTGCCTTATATTGTGCATCAAGACTGTCTTTAAGTGACGTGACCATATCCGTAAGTCGATCAGACCTGTATTGTTCCAGATCATCAAGACTTTCCACCGGCATTGCGGTGTCAACATTCTTGAAGTTCCCGTTCTCCTTGAGAATGGCAACGCGTGCATCGAGATCGTCGTTTCCGCTCGCAATCATGTTGTCTCGAAAATCTCTGTCGAGAGGGCGTTCCCAAAGCCTTGAATCGCCCATGATGACGGACTGCACGTTGAATTCTGTCGGTGCGATATCCTGTGCTTTGAGCTTTTCCCGGATATCCTCCTTGACCCATCTGACGCTGGCGTCCTCGATAATCTCAGGGTCAGCAGCCTCATAGGCGCATCCGAGATCGCTGAAGTACTTTCCGTATGACCACGAGGCCGTCGCGCGGTCATAGTCTGTAGCCACGCAAAACGGCTGCGCGTTGCCCGGCTGGAAGAGGAGTGCCGTGCCGTCTTGGAACTGCTTGAGGACGATGTTGCCCTTTGTATCGATAGCGCCTAGGGCATTCATCATTTTTTTCTGCTGGTAATTGCTGCTCATATGATTTCTCCTTTCTTTGGTAGGGTCTTGAGAAATCTTTTGTAAGATTCTACCACTTCACATCTTGCACGGTCGGGGGAACGTGGCAATTTTCCGTTCCCCCGTGTTTTCAGATCGTCTAAGCTGTCGCGACCGCTGATGTGCAATGGGTTTCGTAATACTCGTTGGCCCGTTCCGTTGCCTTGCTCCATTCCTCCTTGAGGCGGCTTGCGTTCTCCACGTCAGACGTCATGCAGGCATGTCCCCAGAGTGACCGTGCCTTCGAAACGGCTGCCTCAAGGTCCCTGAAGGTCGGATCGGTCGCGGCAAGTGTCAGCCGATCGTTCTTTGCCTCCGTTGCGGCCCTGAGATCCGAATCTTGACCACTTGTAGCCTTGGTGGCTGTCGTTGTTCGAATTACAGGTTTCTTGGCGAAATACGCGAAACCATCGCTTTTGACGAACCAATCTGACAGTTGCTTCGCAAACCTCGGTGAAGGGTTGTTCTGCCGATAGGCTTCCGCATAGTCGATATAGGCCTTCTCGATGGTGGCGGGAGAGTATCCTTCCCCGAGTCTCTTGGCATACTGTTTTGCTGCCTCGTTCCGAACGGCTCCTCTTACCGTCTTGATGGACAAGGAACAGAGATGGTTGAAAGCCTCGAATTCAGAATTTGAAAGGGTATATCCATCAGCGACCGTAGGGAGCGGATCATAGGTGCCGTCAGGCACCGCACTTACCGCATCCCGTCCGTTCGCATCGCAATTCAGTTTGCCGTCATCTCGGCGAGTCGAATCGCCCATGCTTTCGATGACCTTCCAGTCGTTTGAGCTTGCATCATCGGAAGGGTGGGCGGATCTATCTATTGATACTTTTCGATTGATATTAGTATCTATATATAGCTTGTCGCCAGATTGAAGACAACCCTCGTCTTCAGATTGGAGACATGGCTTCAGATTGGAGCCCCTGTTTTGAGCCTTGGCTTCAGATTGACGACAAGGCTCGTTACCTGCTGATTGCTGAAGGCGCTCAGACTCAGAATCCCCCTTATGACTCACCATGTCCTCGTTATGGAGATTTGCCACCAAGCTGCTCTTGATTTCATTGCGTCGGTTTGCAATCTCGTCGATTTCCGTCTTGATGGCGATCGGGTTCTGCGGCAGCGTGTAGACAGTCCTTAACCCCGCAGAGGTCGCCGTGGTCTCGATCGAGATGAAGCCCCATGAGACCAGTTCCTTGCGGATCTTGTAGAAACGGTTCTTGCTAATATCAAGCTCTTCGAGAATGCGGGAAGTTGATGGGAAAGCCGTGTCCCCCGCGCCGGCAAATGAGCTCAGGTATCCGTAGAGTGCCTTCGCCTCGATGGAAAGGCCTTTTGATCTCATCACGAGCTGCGGGGAGAGTCCATATCCGTGGGAGAGTAGCGCATCAAGCCGCAAAAGGTTGCGCTCGTCGATTTCAGTTGTGTTCCCCTGCATTTTCATCATTCCTTTCCTTTTTGAAATTCATCGCTTTGTTGTTATTGTTGATCAGGCGGTTGATCAAAATCTCCTCGGCTTCTGCGGTCGGTACAGGCTCGTCGGGGAAAGAGTACTTTGCGACCCCGCCGCCGGACGTGATCGTGTTCTCGACCTCGATGAGTCCGAACGCTTCGAGCTCGTTTCGATATCGATAGAATCGCGTCTTGCCGATACCGAGCTGCCTGATAATCTGACAGGTCGAGGGTGGTACGCCATCATCGAATGAGCAGAGGTATGCATATAGCATACGTGCCTCGATCGACAACCTGTTATCGTGAAGCACGTCCGCTATCTGCGAATTCATCATTTTGTGTGGCATATGTAGAACCTCCTCTTAGGTCATTTGAACTTTCGGAAAAGGAGGCCTGTCTTACCGAGTGTGGTATACTCGAATCAACAGAGCCGCCTTTGAACCTCGTTGAGAGTTCTCAAAGAAGCTCACTTTCCGAAAGAGTCCGTCCGTTCGCCAAAACTTTGGGACTTTTTCAGCTTACCGGGGCCGCAAGGCCCCTTTCTTTTTTTATGGTAGCACAGGGACTTCTTTTTCTGTTTCCCGGAGAGAGGATAACTTGATAGAAAAAGTAGGCGTAAGAAAAATAGGCACTAAAAAAGGAAACCCTTTTGGGGTTTCCTAGAGAAATCTTGTGTGTATTTGAGGCTGTGTGACGGCATTCCATCTATTGTTTTAGGTATATGTATCAGCCTCGTCTTCATAAGTGAACTGTAGCAATAGCATCAAAGATGAACGTATGTTCGCCTGTTCGGCTTCTTTTCGAGCGTTGTTCGAAAATGCCGGAAACCCTTGATTTTATTGGGTTTTCTTAGGATTTGTCTAAGCTATCTTCAGGCAAATCAAGCGCTCGTCGACGCATCTCAATCGTAGCCTCACTCAATGATTGAATGGCAAGAATTGTACCAACCGCGGATACCAGAATAAAAGCAATATATAAGCAGATACTAGCCATCATTGCAGTCATAGCGTTTTGTTCTTCTATTACAGTACCTCTTACTTTCACTCTATAATATTCAACATTTTCTTCACCATCTTCCGTTATATTTCCCAGTAAATGTGCTAAATTTTTTTCAATTTTTTTCTCTAACTGTGGTGTCGTTTCTTCTTTCGTGTCAATGATTAAATGCTGTTCAGATATCTCTAAATTTTGAACATATTCATCTGGAACGATTACAACGAATCTTCCCGTTGTAGTCATTGTAGACCAGAAAGATTGTGTTTCGAATCCTTTTAAATGTAAGTCTTTTCCAGCAAATTGAATGGTTTGTATCGCCTCATTACCTTCAATCTTATGAACCAGTTGATTGCGCGTTACAATACAATATTCATCATCCTTTAATTCCAGGGTATCCATATTGCGTAATTTCAGCAATTTATTGTAATCACTCAATTTCATTACTGGATCATGTTCATAGAATTCTGGATTATAATAATCCTGTATCTGATGCTGAGGTTCTTTATAGATAGGATATTCAATGGTTTCCTTGATTGTATAATCTTCATCAACAACTTGGATATATTCATTGAAATCTTCAAAAGGTTGTTCAAAATCAACTACGTCTACATCATAAGGAGCATTTTCTTCAATGCTTGATCGATAGACGCCTTTATTGATACTGGAAAAATTCAAACACAGTAAAGAAAGTAATATTAACATCGAAAGCGTTCCAAATGTAAAACTCATTGTTCTTGCCTTAGATGCAAAGGTTCTTATGACAAAGAGATTATCTTTTTTATATTTTACTTTTTTACTTTTTAGTAAAATGGCTAACATGATGTCTGCAAAAGTTGCTGAAATCCCATAGATACTGATGATAAGCATAGCAACAGCAGTTATTAAATAGGTAAGCGTTTCCTGTTGACCGAATGTATCTACATTACAACGTGAGTGCCAAAGAAGAAGAGAAGCAATACCTAGAATAACACTTAAAACAAAGATAATATTTCGTTTTTTATTGCTACGGAACATTTTCTTTTCATTCTGCTTATCAAAATAAAGAAAATCGTGTACTGTCATTTTGTTTATTTTTCTTAAAAGATTAAGTAAAACCAAAAGATAAATCACTAAGAAGTAAATTGCCAGTAGCCCTATAGAAACAGGATCCAAAGAGATAAAAAGCACTTTTGGAATGTCTAACAGTTTCACAATTATCAAGGATACAAACTGACTAAACAAAAAGCCGATAGGGATAGATAGGGCAAGCGCCACAAAACCTATTAGTATGTTTTCTATTACAAGCAACCGGGCTACTTTCTTCTTCTTGATTCCAAGGAGCATATATGTTCCAAACTCCTTGCTGCGCTTTTCAAACATGAATTTTGTCGTATAGTTGATTAAAAAGCATACAACAAATATAATGATAATGTTCACAAACGTCAAAACGTTTTTAAAAGTGCCCATACTGGACGATAGCTTTACAACTTCGTCAGAACCTGCCACCAAATTATATGCAAGTATCAGTGAGAATGAAATAGTGATGGTTATCAGATAAATAAAATAATCTTTCACATTTCTTTTTGTATTTCTAACCGCTAATTTACCTAACATTTCCCACTTCACCTCCGAGCAAGGTTAATATATCCAGTATTTCATTGAAGAAATCTTTTCTGCTTTTTTCTCCTCTGAAAATCTCATTGAATATTTTGCCATCTTTCAAAAACAAAATACGATTACAAAAAGACGCACTAAATGGGTCATGTGTAACCATTAAAATCGTTGCCTGCATTTTCTTATTGATGTCAGACATAGTTTCCAATAACAATCTGGAAGATTTTGAATCCAGAGCTCCTGTTGGTTCATCGGCTAAAATTAGTTTTGGTTTATTGATCAAAGCCCTTGCACAAGCACAACGCTGTTTTTGCCCACCGGAAACTTCATAGGGGAATTTTGATAAAATCTCTCGAATCCCCAATTTTTCCGCAATGGCATGAACTCTTTTTCTAATACTAGCAGGATCCTGTTTGTTAATAATCAATGACAAAGATATGTTTTCTTCAATCGTCAAGGTATCTAAAAGGTTGAAATCCTGAAAAATAAATCCCAGATTTTCACGCCTGAAATCGGCAAAATCCTTATTCTTGATTTTTGTAATATCCTGATTATTAACCGTAATGTGTCCGCTGGTTACGGTATCAATTGTTGAGATACAGTTTAGAAGAGTTGTTTTTCCAGATCCGCTTGCGCCCATGATCGCTACAAATTCACCTTTATCTACATACATAGAAATGCCGTCTACTGCTTTTGTGATGTTTCCAGTATTACTCCCATAGTATTTTTTTACCTGTTCTAAATTTAAAATGTGTTCCATTGAAATCGCTCCTTTCTGCCTGTCACATTTATTAGTTTTGGAATACAATTAAATTATAACAAGAGAAGGACTCAATTACACTTACAGTTTTGAAAGTAAACGGATAACAAAAGAGCCGCAATCATGCAGGTCACAATTCTGTGAAGCATTTTTACGACCCCTTACATACACTCTCTAAAAAAATTACAATTACAAATTTTTTTAGAGATAGTCGTAGGAAACCAATTCTTTCATAGAAATACGGGTAGTAACGTGACGTTCTGGGTCTGCCGGGGTTTCCTTTCCATACCCGATGACTAATATATTGACTGGTTCCAAATTATCTGGCAGTTGAAATTCTTTTTTGATTACATCTGGCTTAAAAAAGCATACCCATACGGTTTCCAACCCTAATTCTGTTGCCTGAAGCATCATATGGTCTGTTAAAATGGATGCATCAATATCTCCAGTTTGTTTCCGGTCAAAAGGACGTACCCACGCTTTGTTGTGATCTGCACAGACAATGATTGCTAACGGAGCATTATAGATATTTGCTGCCATGCTTATTTTTGCGAGTGCTTCATCGCTTTGGGCTACAATTAGATGAACCGGTTGAAGGTTGGCTGCTGTCGGAGCAACATGGGCAGCCTCCAGAATTTTATTTAATTTTTCCGGCTCTACTTTCTGATCCGTATAGCTACGGACAGAGAATCGTTTCTTTGCAGTTTCAAGTAATTCCATAATTTTAAATTCCTCGTTCTTTATATATTGGGGAGATTATCAAATCAACCATTGACTATATTGTAACACCACCAGTATAATCTACAAGAATGTACTTTCCGGGAAGATAGTTCCCAAAAGGAAAGTGCCTGGATCTGAAAGGAGAGAACTATTATGCAGCGACCACAAGAACCATTTAATTGTCCTGTAGAAGCGACATTATCTTTGATAGGTGGGAAATATAAACCGCTTATTCTTTGGCATTTAATGGATACCCCGCTTCATTATATGGAATTGCAACGACTTATTCCAAAAGCAACGGCTAAAATGCTTTCACAGCAGCTTCGTGATTTGGAAAACGATGGGATGGTATTAAGAGAAGTTATTCCTGAAAAACCGCCTAAAACAATCTATTCTTTAACATCTTTTGGAAAAAGTATCATTCCTGTATTGGAAGCAATGTGCAGTTGGGGAGAGGGGTATTTGGAGAGCTTAGATATACAGAACTCTTGTGCCTCATCCAAGCAACAATGCTCATTAGGAGATGAAACAGTATGAATAAAATCATTATTATTGAAGATGATATAGCCATTTGCAATATGATTAAAAAATTCTTGGAAAATAACAAATATAGTGTTCAATATGCTTTAAATGGTATAGAAGGAATACATTTATGCAAATCTTTTGTTCCGGACTTGATAATACTTGACATTATGTTGCCAGGGCTGAATGGGGATGATGTATTACAGAAATTGCGAAAATTCACAAACGCTCCTGTTATTGTTGTATCAGCAAAAACAATGGTTCAGACAAAAATAGAATTATTAAAAATGGGTGCAGATGACTATATGACAAAACCGTTCGATTTGTATGAGCTTCTTGCACGTATTGAGGCAAATTTAAAACGGACTGTCGATAATCCTTATCAAAATAATAATACTTTGGTATACAAAGATATAAAGATCAATAACTCTTTGGTTTATATAAACGGAGTATTAGTACCATTTACATCAACAGAATTGAGCATTTTAAAATTGCTACTGCAATATCCTCAGAAAATATTTTCAAAACAAAATTTATATGAATCTATTTGGAATGAACCTTATGCTTATGATGACGATACAATCAATACCCATATTAGTCATATTCGTAAGAAAATTAAATCAATTACAAATGAAGATTATATACAAACTATTTGGGGGATTGGATATAAAATGAAATAATCTTTAGATTTTCTTTAGAGTTATCATATATAGTGGCATGGAAAGGAGTTGTTTAGGATGACAAAATTTATATGCGAAACAAAAAACCTGAGCAAAAAATATAAAGATTTCTATGCTTTAAAAAATGTAAACTTAACTATTCCAAAAGGCGAAATATATGGACTTGTGGGCGAAAATGGGGCAGGGAAAACAACGCTAATCAGATTATTGACAGGTCTTAATTTTAAAAGTGGGGGAGAAATTATTCTATTTGGGCATAATGATAATCTGCAATATGAACGATCAAAAATCGGGTGTACGATTGAAATGCCGGCACTATATAAAGATATGACTGCTTCACAAAATTTGGAAGTGCAAAGAATACAGAGAGGTATTCCGAATAAAAGCTGCATTGCTGATACTTTAGAATTGATTGGCTTATCGAACGCAGGTAAAAAAAGAGTGGCGAATTTTTCATTAGGGATGAAACAACGGCTTGCACTGGGCGTTGCATTATTAGGCGAGCCAGAATTTTTAATATTGGATGAACCTGTCAACGGACTTGATCCTACGGGAATTATCGAATTAAGGGAACTTCTTAAAAAATTAGTGAAAGAACGAGAAACCACCATTTTAATATCCAGCCATATATTAAGCGAATTGCATCAGCTCGCCACTTGTTATGGCTTTCTTCATAAGGGAGAGCTTTTAAAACAAATTTCTGCTGAAAAATTGAATGAAGAATGTAAACGGCATATTTGTTTGAAAACAGATAATATACAGAAAACCACTCTCATATTAGAGCAAAAAGCTAATATTAAAAACTATTCCGTTTATCCAGACAATTCTATTCGGATTTATGATTGTTTAGATAATGTAAGAATGATTTCCAAATTACTAACCGACAATGAAATCATTATTGATGAAATCTCTGTTCAGGGAGAAGATTTGGAAACATACTTTGAAAATCTAATAGGGGGTAGAAAAAATGTATAATCAAATACGGGCAGAATTTTATAAATTATTTCATACAAAGGCGTTATATCTAACATTTGCATTGATTTTAGCTGTTTTTGGGATCTTTTCCATAGGAGGTCAGCAACAATTTGTAGCATCTAGTTCCAGCGTAGATGAAACATGGAAGATAGGAGAAACCGTAGGATTTCTTGCTCGTGCATATAGTGATCAGGTACATCCAATGATTGAAGAAATTATAAGGACTGCCACGTCTTATACGGTATTTTTCTGGCTGATTGTTCTTATATTTTCTGTTGTTTTCTTTTCCAGAGAATATACAGATTCAACGATTAAAATTGCGATTGCAAGTGGACAAAGCCGACTAAAATTCTTTATTGCAAAGTATATCGTGATTACGGTTACTAGCATCATTTTATATTTTTCATTTATTATGGTTGCCTTTATAATTGAATGTACAAAATACAATGTTCCGATACAATTACTTCCAATGTTGAAAATTGCAGGGCTAAATTGCATGGTTATGGGAGCCTTTATCGGTATTACACTCATGCTGTGTGTGATATTTAAGCATACAGCTATTGTGGTAGGAACTATGTCGTTATTTACTTTTAGCGGACCTCTTATTTATATGATGACATGGGATAATATGTCTGCTCAATCGTGGAGAGTTCTAACGTACTTAAAAATCAATCCGATGTATTATTGGATGAATACGTGTTCTTATAATATGATAAATCATTTAGAAATCAATATCTTACTTTATTTTGTAGGAACTGTAATTATTACATTCCTGGTGTCAGCATTGATATTGAGAAAACAAGAAATACGCTAAATACAACAGAAAGGGGAAATGCGGATATGCTCTATTTTTTATTGATTTGTTTTATATTCATATTAGCATGTTCCCTTTTTTCTATTACTAGAACAATTCGCAATATAAATAAGCAGATAAAGGAAAAACGAAAAATAAGAGTATCTTTATCAAATAGAGATATTGAGGAGTTAGCTTATGCGATCAATCAAAAAGATACCCTGCATAAGAAACTGCAAGTTCAAATTAGGCAAGAAGAAGAACAGTTAAAGCAATCTATATCTAATATAAGCCATGATCTAAGAACCCCATTAACATCTATACAGGGTTATCTTACACTTTTACAAGAATGTGAAGATAAACAGGAGCAAGACCAATATATTGAAATCATTAAAGCAAAAACAGATTATCTCACAGATCTGGTGCAAGAATTTTATGATTTATCTGTGGTAGAAAATGAGCAGTTTGATGTTGAATGTGAGAAGGTTGATATAAATAGAATTGTTACAGATTGCTTAATTGAAAAGTATTATGAATTTGGGGAAATCCAGCCGATTATTCAAACAGAAAAATCTCCGGTGTGGATATATGGCAATAATCTTGTCTGTAAACGTATTATCGAAAATCTAATTACAAATGCAATCCGTTATGCTGATAACTATATTGAAGTATCCATTAACCAGGAAGGCGTGTTCATGATTAAAAATTCAACGCAATCCCTTGATGAGATGGATATAAATTTATTATTCAGCAAGTTTTATACCGCTGATAAGTCACGCACCAAAGGTGGTTCCGGTTTGGGATTGTATATTGTAAAAGAATTACTGAAAAAAATAAATGGTAAAATTGAAAATGTCTGTTACAAAGAAAATATTTTGCTTATTGAAATCCGATTTTCCATGTATAGTAATTCTTAATTTTATTTGATAGACAGGAAAATATAGTATAAGTGATGCGATGGGTGAAGTGTAGACAGAATGATGTAAAAAATGTAGAAGCGTAACATCATATAAAAGGGTTATTGCATTTCTCACATTTTTTGCATAGAATGTAATTAGAAAGGCTATGCATCAGCGGTAGGGTGCCACCTAAAATCTGATACGTTTTCCGAACGAAGGTGTCGGAGGTTGTCAGGCAACGGAAAAACCTGTTATTTTCCAGACGTAGGTGCGGGAGGTTGGCAGACAACGGAAAAAGCAACCATGAGAAGGGAATGTTTAGTGCTGCGGCATGGACAGTCCCTTTTCTAAATCTTACAAGATTAAAATTGAAAGAGGAAAAATTAAATGAAATACATATTTTTGCATGGACTTGGACAAGTGCCTTCAGATTGGGAAACTACAATTAAGAGATTAGATTTGGGGTTGGATGTTGACTGTCCTAATTTATCTGATTGGCTTTCAGGAAAAGAAGCTAGCTATTTGAATTTATATCATGCACTGGAGAGTTATTGTGAACAGCAAGAAGGACCTCTGCATTTATGCGGTCTTTCATTGGGGGGAATCCTTACTTTACATTATGCATTGGAACATGCAGAGAAAGTAGCCTCTCTGGTATTAATTGGTACGCAATATATCATGCCGAAGCGGTTATTGAAATTTCAGAATATGATATTTCACCTTATGCCAAACAGGAGTTTTCGCAAAATGGGATTTGGAAAAAAAGATTTTATCAGTCTATCCAAATCCATGATGGATTTAGATTTTCAAAAAGATTTAGAAAAAATAAATTGCAGGGTACTTGTGTTATGTGGCGAAAAGGATAAGGTAAATATGTCTGCTACCATAGAATTGAAACAGCAGATCAATCATGCAGAATTAAAGATTATTCCTCACGCCGGTCATGAAATAAATAAAGATAATCCGGTTGAATTAAGAAAGATTCTCAGTAATTTTTATAGATGTGAATGATGTTAAATTGAAACAGGCGAATAAGAATGTAGAGGTTCAGTAATGAATTTGACGTTGGAGGTATTCTATATATGGATGAGAGAGAAAAAATGATCCGATTATGGTTTTCCATGTGGCTGGAAAAGAAGGATTTGGGAATTGATGATATTTTTGCAGAAAACGTGATTTATACAGAAAGTTGGGGACCATGTTATCGCAATCGTGAAATAGTAAAACATTGGTTTCAGGAATGGAATACGAGAGGAAGCGTGATTGCATGGGATATTAAACAGTTTTTTCACAAAAAAAATCAGACAGTAGTAGAATGGTATTTTAAAAATGTGATGGATAATGGAGATATAGAAGAATTTGATGGAATATCTTTAATTGAATGGACGTTAGAGAATAAAATCCAATCCTTGAAGGAATTTGGTTGTAATCTTCATAACTATAATCCGTACCAAAGGAGTGATATGCCTCAATTTAAAGAAGAAAAAATTAATTGGTTCTAAATATATTGGATTTTATATCTTTTCAAGTGTCTGTAAAGTCTTATTTTGATTTTACAGGCATTTTTCTTTTGTGATAAATCTAACATATAAAGTCCAATCTTCTTATATTTTCCTATCAGTCGTAATTGGAATCATAACAAATAAAAAGCTTTCAAAACATAAAACATTACTAATAGTGATTAGTTCTTGACAAATCTTCAAAATTGTATAAAATGTACTTATACAAACAGTACACTTGAAGAGAGGTGAGATATGAACATTATCATTAGTAATAATGCGAATAAGCCTATATATGAACAGATCACTTCACAAATGAAGGCAATGATAATGAGTGAGGAATTGAAAGCAGGGGATAGTCTTCCATCGATGAGAGCTTTGGCAAAGTCACTTCATGTAAGTGTAATCACAGTTCAAAAGGCTTATGAAGATTTACAGCGTGATGGATTTATTGAAACTACGATAGGCAGAGGCAGCTTTGTATCTGCACAAAATAAAGAATTTTATCAAGAAGAACAACAACGCATTGCGGAAGAGCATTTGCAGATTGCCGCAGAAATAGGACGTACAAATAATATTTCACTTTCTAAACTACAAGAATTACTTACACTTTTTTATATGGAGGATGAATAATATGGAGTATGCTTTAAAATTATCAAATGTATGCAAGCAATATGATAGCTCAGAATTTGCTTTAGATAAAGTTACATTTTCCTTACCTGTTGGAACAGTTATGGGGTTTGTTGGGGAAAACGGTGCAGGGAAAACAACTACAATCGGGTGCATTCTAAATGCTCTTAAAAAGGACAAAGGATCGATTGAGATTTTTGGAAAAGAAATGAATGATAGTGATATATATATTCGAGAAAATATAGGTGTGGTATATGACGGCGATAATTTTCCAAATTATCTGTCAGCAAAACAACTTTCAAATATTATGGCAGGTATCTATAAACAATGGGATATGACTTTGTTTCATAAATATTTAAAAAAATTTTCCTTAAATAGCAGTCAAAAGATTTCAAAATACTCTAAAGGTATGACGATGAAACTGGCAATTGCTGTTGCATTATCCCATCACCCGAATTTGCTTATTCTTGATGAAGCGACCAGCGGATTAGATCCTGTAATGCGTGAGGAAATATTAGATATTTTTTTAGAGTTTGTAGAAAACGAAGAACATTCCATACTTTTATCTTCACACATTACGAGCGATTTAGAGAGAATAGCTGATTATATTACTTTTATTCATAATGGTAGGATTATTCTTACGGAAACAAAAGATAATCTTATTTACAATTATGCGATTTTGAGATGTTCTGACAAGAATTTTTTATCTTTGGACAAGGAAGATATCGTGGCATATCGGAAAAAAGATTATCAGATTGATGTTTTAGTTTCTGATATTGAGAAAGCGAAAAGAAAATACCCTAAGATTATTATTGATCATACAACGATTGATGAAATTATGTTGCTGTTAGTAAAGGGGGAAAATTGATGAAAGGACTTTTAAAAAATAATTTTATGGGTGTAATAGAAAATCTAAAGCTTTTATTCCCTCTTACTATTATATTTGGGATTATTGTTTCCGTTACGGGGAATGCGTCCTTACTAAGTATTTATTCTTTATCTATTGCACCAATACTTTCAATATTGGTTGTTTTATGTATGAGAAAAGAAACCTTATCCAAATGGTATAAATACAAACTTTCATTACCAGTTAAGAGAAATGACATTGTTCAAAGCTATTATATTAGCCATTTGTGTTGGTGTATAGGTGGAATGGCAATCGTTACATTCTTTATGTTACTTACTGTTATTGTTCATGGTAATCAATATTTTTATTATGGCTTTCGAGATGCGATTACACTTATTTTAGGCGGTGGTATCTTGGCAATATTTATTGGTTCGTTTTTTTATCCACTTTATTATTTTTTTGGCGTAGAAAAAATTGAAATGACAGCAATCATAAGTTTGGTTATTTCAGTTGCTGTCATAGTTGGGATAAGTCTTCTAATAAATATATTTATTGGCGGAGATGTGTCTGATACAACATATTATATGTTTAGCAGCAATTTCAATGATTACCTGCATTACTTTTGTATGCTCTTATTTATTATCAACATTTATTTTCAAAACAAAAGAGTATTAGCTTTATGCAATATAAAAAATAATATGTCGCAATTTAGTATAGTATAAAGTGATCTTAGTAAGCGAGGAGAAGGTGTGTGGTGACATGCATCTTCTTTTGCGTTAGAAGAGATTTTTAAGATTTCAAAAAGAAAATCATAATTTTTTCGATATGTAACATTTCTAGGACATTTCTGTTGTAAAATAAGAATTGAAATTATAGCAAAATTGTCGTAAAGGATAAAAAAATGAAACAGATTTTAATTGTAGAAGATGATGAACTTTTGAATAAAATGTTAGTTTACAACTTACAGTCAGAATCCTATGGGATTGTTTCTGTGGAAACGGTAAAAGAAGCCATGGAAGTACTAAAAAGCCAGCAGTTTGATCTGGTACTATTGGATATTAACCTTCCGGATGGGAATGGATATGCCATTGCAAAAACAATCCGGGAAAAATATTGTGATACCATTGTAATTTTTCTGACTGCTAATGATAGGGAAAGTGATGAGATCCGGGGATATGAACTTGGAGCAGTAGATTATATTACAAAACCTTTTTCAATTCATTCCCTACAGAGAAAAGTAGAAAATGTACTGCGTATGATGCGGCATCATGTATCTATGCAGGATGTCTTTGATGATGGCAGGCTGTTTTTAAATTTTGCAGAGCAGACGGCTATGCTCAACGGAAAACCATTAACCTTATCCACCTTGGAATTCCGGATGCTGAACCTGTTCTGTCAGAACCGTAATCGTGTATTAACAAGAAAACAGTTGTTGGAAAAAATATGGGACTGCACAGAAAATTATGTGGACGAGCATACGCTGACTACAACATTAAGCCGTATTCGGGGAAAGATTGAAACAAACGGAACAGTATATATCAAAACCGTATATGGCATGGGATATAAATGGACCGGAGGTGAACCTGCATGATAGGAAAGAAACTTTCTGTAAAAAGGATGTTTTTTTGGCTGACTGCCGGAATGACACTTACAATGACAGCAATCATGTTGGTCGCATTCTTTCTGATCAAAAATATTGTAGTGTTATGGGTTGGGATGGCTTTGATAGTCTGTGCAATACTGTGGATGCTTTTTATGGTACAACTGTTGGGAATGAGACTGTCAAATTTTACTTCTGAATTGTGTCAGATTCTTGATGACATGATGAACCGTAGTCAGGAACCCGAAAGTGTATCAGACAAAGAAACGATTTTTGCCCGTATCCATCATCGCCTGGTAAGTCTGTATAACATCTTGCAGGAAAGTAACCGGAAGGTAGAAGCGGAACGGCAGGAATTACAGTCGTTGGTGTCAGATATTTCCCATCAGGTCAGAACTCCGGTAAGCAACATGAAGATGATTGTGGATACACTTTTGACAAAACCTCTGGAAGAACAGGAGAGAAATGAGTTTCTTAAGAGTGTAAGAGGACAGATCAATAAATTGGATTTTTTAATACAGGCATTAGTCAAAACCTCCCGTTTGGAAACCGGGGTGATTCAATTAGAGAAAGAAGAGCATTTCTTATATGATACTTTGGCTCAGGCTATGAGTGGAATCTTATATTCTGCAGAACAAAAAAAGATCCATGTATCGGTGAAATGTCCAGAGGATCTGTGCGTATCTCATGACAGTAAATGGACTGAAGAAGCAATTTTTAATCTATTGGACAATGCAGTAAAATATACCCCGACAGGTGGACATGTAAATGTGTCGGTAGCGCAATGGGAAATGTATGTGGAAATAAAAGTATCTGATACCGGAAAAGGAATTTCAGAAAGCAATCAGGCATCTATTTTCAAGAGATTTTACCGGGAAGAAGAGATTCATAATCAGCCGGGTGTTGGAATCGGTCTTTATTTGACCAGGGAAATTGTAACACAGCAGGGTGGTTATGTTACTGTGGAATCACAGGTGGGAAAGGGATCGGCATTTTCTATTTTTCTGCCAAGATAAAGGAAAGAAATATATGGAGGGAATTGAATAATGTATCAAACCGTATTAATAGAAAACATTACTACTGAAAATGTAACTGAAAAAATAAACGCAAAACTCCTGGAAATGGAAAAACAAAGCTACAAACTTGTAACCATGTCATTTCTGGAACTGAAAAAGCTGTCTTGGTTTTCAAAAAAGGATTAAAAGGCAGTTTGCTGTGATATTTTAAACAGAGTTATAGTCACAGATAAAATCAAGAATAGCAGAATATCATATTTGGTATCGTTTGTAATTTTTTTGAAATGTCCGAGATTTGTAACAATTCAGGTTAAAATTCCTTGAATTTTGTTCCTTTTCTCGGACATTTCTGAGACATTTGTATTTTATAATAGATCTATCATAAAAAAAGGCAGAAAGGAGTTTATAAAATATGAGTATTTTACAGACAATCGATTTAAAGAAATATTATGGCACAGAGCCCAATATTACAAAGGCTTTAGACGGTGTGAATTTTTCAGTAGAGGAAGGAGAATTTGTAGCAGTAGTAGGAACTTCAGGTTCCGGAAAATCCACGATGCTTCATATGATGGGAGGTTTGGACACTCCTACCAGTGGAAAGGTCATTGTACGTGGAGAAGAGTTAGCAAAGAAAAATGATGAAGAGCTGACGATTTTCAGGAGAAGAAATATTGGTTTCATCTTTCAAAATTATAATTTGGTTCCAATTTTGAATGTTTACGAAAATATTGTCCTTCCGGTAGAACTGGATGGAGATACGGTAGATCAGGGATTTATGGATGAGGTAGTTCATATGTTGGCTCTGGAAGATAAACTAAAGAATATGCCAAATAATCTTTCTGGAGGACAGCAGCAGAGGGTTGCGATAGCAAGAGCGCTAGTTGCTAAACCGGCAATTGTGTTAGCCGATGAACCTACAGGTAACCTCGATTCTAAAACCAGCGCAGATGTTATGGGATTGATCAAACGGACCAGTTATGAGTTTCACCAGACGGTCGTAATGATTACACATAACAATGAGATTGCCCGACTTGCAGATCGGATTGTCCGTATTGAAGACGGAAAGATTGTAAATTGAGGAGGGGTGAAATGTTATGACTTGGCCTTTTGAAAATAATACAAATGGAATTGTAAAAAACCTGGCGAAAAGGAGTTTAAAAAGTGAAAGGCGTCGGAATTTAATGATAGTAATTGCTATTGCATTGGCAGCATTTTTGATGTCGATGTGCGGAACATTATTCTTTGCTTTTCAAGAATCCCAAAGTAATATAGCTACTTTTCAAGCCAGCTATCATGATGTAACACAAGATAAAATTGAAAAACTACGTCATCAATCAGAAATTGAAATGGTTGGCTCACTTTATAATCTGGGAGAAATAAAAATGTCTGAAGGATATTCCTTGTATTTGTCCTATATGGATGAAGTAGCTTGCCATATTGCCAGAAATCAATTTGTTTTAAAAAGTGGAACTATGCCCTCTAAAGAAAATGAAATTTCCGTTGACAAAGAAATGATAGAAACCTATTTTCCCAATACTTCAATAGGTGATAAAATTTCTTTGGAGATAGAGGGAAAACAACAGGAGTTTGTTGTTTCTGGTATTACAGAAAGTTTAACAGAATCACAAGGTAATTATTCTTGCTATGTATCAAAAAAATTCATAGAAAATATTCCTAATTACAATCCTGCAAATTATGACAGCTATGTTTGTTTTATTGATGCAGATACAATGTCAAAAGAAGATTTAAAAGAAAAAATAGCGTCTATCGGAAACACTATAGATGCAGAGTATAGCTTGAGTTTTCTCTTTTTTAGAGAAAATATGGGGTTATCATTTGAAAGTATATTAACTTTTGCAAGTTTATCTGTGCTTGTATTATTTGCAGGGGTAATTGTAATCCAAAGTATATTTAGAATTTCTGTTAATGAAAAAATAAGAAATTTTGGACAGCTACGCACTTTGGGTACTACTGCACTGCAAATAAAGAAAATGATAACTTATGAAAGTCGGTACTTATCATGGCTTGGAATTCCTCCAGGTATTGTTTTGGGAGCGATTGCAGGAACTGCTTTGGGAAGTAATAAAATTTCCAGCGGTTTTTCCTTGGCCAATATACTTCTGGTCATGATTGGTGTTTCTATTATCTGCATATTTATGGTAAAGTTTTCTATCCATAAACCCTTAAAAATTGCAGCAATGACTTCACCTATAGAAGCAATACGTTATGTGACCTATCAAAATGCTCCAATGCAATCTAGAAAACATAGTAAAAAGATTTCTCCTTACTCTTTGGCCTTGTTGAATCTTGGACGCGATAAGAAAAAAACTGCTAGTACTTTGTTGTCCTTGATATTCGGTGGATTACTTCTCCTTATATCTGCATCTGCAGCAGTAAGTAACACCCCAGAGCAATTCGTCCGTAAAAAGATGTTTGTAAACAATGGAAGTTTTCGCATATATTCTTCTGAAGAAATGGTTGAGAATGAGAAAATGAATCCATTGAATGCCTCTTTGAAGGAAGAACTTTTGAATATTGAAGGAATTCAAAAGATTATACAGATTAGAGAATCTGCAGGAATGTGCCAATTTTCTATTGACGGAGATGCCACAGAAGGAATGTGTGATATCATATCAGATCATAGCACAGAAGGTAATCCAAGTTTTATAGAACAACACTTGATTGATGGGCAGATGCCTAAGAATCCATTTGAAATTCTATTGACAGATGGATACTTGGATCTGGGTATTGCAAAAGGAACACCTATTAAGATTAAAAATAATGGAAAAGAAATAGAATGTGTTGTATCTGGATTTTTTGATAAGAGTTTTGTCGGAACGGAAAATGGTACTGATGCTATAGATCCGGCAAATCTTATGATTACACAGGAACTTGCTGAGCAGTTATTTCCTAGTATAGAAAATTTTGCATATTCATGGGAAATTATAACTGATACTACTTACAACAATCACATAGAAAATGTCATTCAACAGAAAATTGCTGCCAAAAAGATGGATCTTTCTATTTGTAGTTACGATGCTGTCGTAAAGTATATGGAATCTTCTATGGATCTACTATTTGGAAGTTTACAGATATTATCCCTGTTAATTTTGTTGTTTGGAATAATTAACTTGATTAATATGACGCTATCAAATCATCAAGCACGTAAACAGGAAATCAGTACATTGCGTTCTGTTGGATTAAGCTTAAAACAGTTATACAGATCTCTTATTACAGAAGGATTATTGTATGTACTTGCTTCATTGGGAATGGTGCTTTTGATTGGCATCCCTATCGCTATTCCTGTAAGTAAGAGTGTTGGAATTTTATTCGGTATGTCAAATCTTCCATATAAATTTCCCGTGTTGCAAATCGGAATTTATTTACTAATATTGCTTGTTTTACAGTTGATTTTATCAGCATGGGCAGTAAACAATTTGCAAAAGCGTTCATTGACGGAACAGATGAAGTCAATGGAATAATCGATGAAATACTTGTATAAAATCACTAACTGATTCTCGTTTTCGCCGATTTTAAGGAAATATTTATCTTTAAATGATAAAGAGTATTTTAATAAACGGTAGTTATGATTACGCTCAGTAAAACATTATATTAAGAAAAAACAAGGAGATGATGTGATATGACTTGGCCTTTTGAAAATAATACAAATGGAATTGTAAAAAATCTGGCGAAAAGGAGTTTAAAAGCAGATAAGCGAAGTAAGATTTTTTTGTTTCTTACAATCGCTCTTTCTGTTTGTATGGTTTTTTCAATCATTCTGATATCAACAGGTACAGAGGAGAAGTTTAAGGATACACAGAGGAATAAAGCACAGATTGGTATTCTAGGAGTTACAGATGAACAAACAGCTCAGTTGCGTCAAAATAGTGATGTTTCATGGATTGGTGAATATTCCGCTATTGGATCGTTTTATGTGGATAATAAAACAATCACAGTTGCTTTTGGAAATGAAGATTATTTTTTTCATCAGGAAGAAAAAACCTTAGAAGGAACTGTACCACAAAATATAAATGAGATTATGCTTCCCCAGAATTACATTGACTTTTGGGGAAAGGAATATCAGGTTGGAGATATAATTTCTCTTGACCTAACCGGAACGGGTCAAGAAGCAAAATATACGCTTTCCGGTATTTTGGATGATGCAAAAGAAAGTAATGGATATTTTATCTATATTAGCAAAGAACTCGCTCGAAATTTGGCTCCAGATTCTTTTCAGATAACAGCATATACACGACTAAATACAGATTCCATAAATTCAGGAGATATTCTTGACTTTGCAGAGAAAGTAATAGAAAATACAGGCATTGTTGAAGAACAGATAAATCTTACAGAATATTTTGCAGTTATGTCCGGAGCAATAAAATCGGGAATTCCGATTCCTGTACCATTACTGGCATTGTTGACAGCTGTTTTAGCAGCAACGATTGTTTATGGTGTCTTTTACACTAAGATTGTAAAGAATGTTCAAATGTTTGGGCAACTGCGAACGATTGGTATGACAAAAAAGCAGATTAAACGAATGGCGAGAAAAGAAGGGGTGCTGTATGCCTTGACAGGTATTCCTTTAGGTCTTGTTATTGGTGGAATCATCGGATTTATGGGCTGTCCTGACGGATTTCATTTTAAAATAACAATCATTTATGCAATTTTGATTGCAGCGATAGCTTTTGTGACAGTTAATATTGCTATTTTCAAACCTGTTCGTGTGGCTATGAATACTTCTCCTATTGAAGGTGCTAAATATTTTGCCTATACAGGAAAGGTAAAAAATAGTTCTAAACTGCATCGAAAACTTACACCACTTAATTTGGCAAAAATAAACATACAGAGAAATAAGAAAAAGGCAATCATAACACTTCTTATGCTCGGATTGAGTGGTACACTTTTGCTAGTTACTTCTACGGTTGCAGGATCTATTGACCCGGAAAAACAGGCAAATTTCAAATATTATCCTGCTGGTAATATTCTGATCCAGATAAGAAATACAGTAGGGAGTTCTTTTAATACAGAGTCAGAACCATACGGAAGTTCAAAATTGCAGCTGGAAGCAAATCCACTTGAAAATCAAGCATTGATACAGGAATTAGAAAAGATAGATGAAATAGAAAAAATCACAGCTTTTAATTGTATTAATATGACAATCACTTTTCCTGATAAAAGCGGTTCTATTACAAGCATTACGAATTTCTTTCCGACATTAAATCGAGAACAGATGGACAAGAAGCAAGCAATTTTGTCTTCTGGAACAGCTTCTTATGACGAAATGGTTGAGAAAAATGGAATATTGGTTGCCGAGGGTACCGCCCAGGTCGGTGATACTTTGAAAATTGAAGGTAGATCATTAGATGGTAGTACCTTTTATATAAATGCTATTGTTGTAGGGACATACGACAGGGCTGATTTAATGAAAGATAGTCCGATTGTACCAGGAAGTCCTTATTTCATTATGACATATGATACGGCAAAGAAACTAACAGGGATAACAAATCAAACAGGTATTCTTGCAGTTAAAAATCGTGACGGGTATTTTGATGAAGCTTTGGCTTCAATTCAAAGAATTGTGGATAGAAATGAAAAAATAGAAGTAAATACGATTGAGCAGACAGTTAAAAATATACAGTACCAGTATGATTCCTCTATAAAGGCGTTGTATATGATCTCTGCCATCCTATTTATCTTTGGAGGCATTAGTCTTATGAATATGCTTATGGTTGATTTTCAGAACAGAAAACGTGAATTTGGTCTGTTTGAAGCCATTGGAATAACACAAAAGCAGTTGAAGGTAATGCTGAATAGAGAGATTGGAATCTACCTCGGAGGTTCGCTGGTAATATCTCTTGTATTTGGAAGCATTTTAAGCGTAATTGCTTGTATGAGATTGGATGCAGTAAATCATTGTATTACATTTGTGTTACCTTGGCTGTTCATATTGGCTTTAATCACTATTTTAGCCATTGTATATTTGATTTTTACTGCATATGTAAAATCTGAATTAAGGAAAACCAGTATATTATCTGCTATAAGGGATGAGTAGTGATTTCATTGTTACTATAAAGCAGATATATCTGTGAAAAACAGCCTTTAAAGGAAGATAAACTTTCGCAGAAAATCACTAACTTCTTTTCGTTTCCGCCGATTTTAAGGATAGATTTAACCTTTAAAAGATAAAGAATATTTTAATAAATAATAGTTATGATTACGCTCAGTAAAGCAGTATATTGAGAATAAAAAATCAAGGAGATGATGTTATGATATGGCCTTTTGAAAATGATACTCGTACTATCACGAAAAAGTTAGCAAATAGGAGTATTCATGCAGATAAGCGGAGAAATATTTTTATTATTTTAACAATCGTTTTTGCTTCTTGCTTAATGACAGTACTTGCACTTTATACTTTCGGTAAATCATATGAATTAAAAACATTTTTACAGGGACGTTATCAAGCAGCTGTTATTGATGTAGAACCGGAAATTATCAATGAATTAGAAAAAGATTCCAATATTGAACTAATTGGAACAGAAGTTTTACTTGATAGTTTTCGTATTGATGATTATACATTGAATGTGAATTTCCGCGACAGTAACAATTTATATTTATATTCAACAGAGTTTATTGGCAAATTACCTGATAAATATGATGAAATAGCAGTTTCAGAAGCTTATTTGAAGCATGCGAATCTTTCGGCTGAGTTAAATCAAGAAATTGAATTGCCTTTAAAAGGCAGTAAGGAAAAATTCACCATTTGTGGAATTTTAAAGGATGATGGAGCAAATCGGCGTTATCAAGTTCTTGTATCAAAAGAATTTTTGCAATCATATTATACCGATCATATTCCTTATAATGCAACACTTAGAATTGCCGGAAGTAGTTCGTTTAAAGAAGAGGAACTTAAAAATTTAATTCAATCGTGTTTAGAATCCTATGGAATTCACGAAGAACAAATAGCGTATAGTTCCTCTTATTTTGAAAGTGTAGACAATTCCACCAGAGATATGTTAGGTGTATCAGTTATTAGTATTTTGATTGTAATTGCTTGTTCAACAGTAATTTATAGCCTTTTTTATATCTCGGTAGTCGGAAAAGTAAAAGAATATGGTCGTTTAAAAGTAATTGGTATGACTCAAAAACAAATTAAAAGGATGGTCAGAAAAGAAAGTTACCAGTTATCACTTTTATCAATCCCTATAGGAATTATAGTTGGTTGCATTGTAGGATATGTTCTTGTACCTAATGGATGGAACTGGTTAAATACATTTGTAATTATTGTTATAATATCTTTATTGACAGAATTATCAGTTCTCCTTTCAATCCATAAGCCAATTAAGATTGCTTCTAATATTTCTCCTGTTGAAGCAGTCCGCATAGCAACGACAACAACTGGAGATAAGCCAACTAATACAAAAAAATTAAGAAGAAAACTCACTCCTGATAATTTAGCTAAAATAGGCTTCATGAGAAATCATAAAAAGGCCATCTTAACTTTGATTTCATTAGGCTTTTCAGGAATTTTATTAATGAGTGCTGCAACCTTTTTAGCCTCTATTGATGAAGAGGACATGGCGCGTCAATCTTTTGGAAATCAAGAATTTTTATTAGCATTATCTGATGAAGAGAATAATAATCCACTAGAAAAAAATCCGCTTGATAATTATATCGCTGAAATTTTAACAAAATTTCCTTATATAACCAAGGTTGATTCCATAACAGGTTGTTCTGCAGATATTTATCTTCCTAATAGCGATGAACCATCTTCATTCCGCGAAATAATAGGTTTATCCAATGATGAATATTCTCGTTTGTCTAATAATGTATTAACAGGAAGTATAGATTATCAGAGGTTTGTTGAAAAAAGGGGTGTCTTAATTGATGATACATCTAACATGCTAAAGACATGGGAAAATTATAGTGTTTCCTTGGGAGATTGTATAGCAATAACTACTGCGGATGGAAAAAAGATTGAACTTCCTATTGTGGGAACAATTGATATGACAAACACAGATTATGCTGGTACATATTTCTTTGTTCCTGAAAACGTACTGTCAGAAATTTATCCTGAAAGGGAGAATTTCAATACAAAGTTTGTTATCAACGCAGATGTAAAACACCTTTCAGAAGCAGAAGATGCAGTACTGAAGGCAATAGGGGATAACCCCAATATCCAGTTTCTCAGTTTTGAGGATGCGTTATCTTCTATTAAAATGCATATGACAGGGTATCAACTTCCGATATATGGATTAATTATTTTTATTGGGATCTTTGGTATTATAAATCTCAGCAATACACTAATGACAAATCTTGTATCTCGGCAACAGGAATTTGGCGTATTACAATCCATTGGTCTATCAAATAAGCAATTATATCAAATGTTGAAAATGGAGAGTTTATATTATGTATTGGGAACTATGGTCATAACACTTGTTCTTGGCACTTTTTCAGGATACGTTTTGTGCCAAATATTTAATCAGGTTGGTATATTCGGAAAACTTAATTATACTTTTCCAATATTACAGATATTGATTTTCTTTATAATTTTATTGATAATTGCTAAGATCTATGCTTCCCTGGCTATACGCTACTGCCAAAAGAAATCATTTGTAGAACGTATTAAAACAATGGAATAAGAGACTATTTTAAAATTGACAAGAAATTACGAAGATGTATTTGCTAAAAAAATTATGTTTTCTGCAAATGCATCTTCGTAAACGCACCATAGTGCGTATATTGAATTCACTCTAGTTATTTGAGAAAATAGA
>CALFDL010000228.1 GCA_937950415.1 uncultured Collinsella sp.
TCATCTTCCACTGGTTTAGCGGTACTTCGGACGAACTCGTCCGCGCGCGTAATGCGGGCTGTTATTTTTCCGTGAACGAGCGGATGCTCGCCACCAAGCGCGGTCGCGAATACGCCCGACAGATCCCACTCGATCGTTTACTGCTCGAGACCGATGCGCCGGCGGAGGCAAACACCGAAACAAGCGCACAGTCGCTTATCAGATCGCTCACATGGACCTCAGAACGCATCACCTCACTCAAAAACCGCGACGCAGAGTGCATCGAGTCGGCAGTTTTAGCAAATGCGCACTCTGTTTTTGACCTTCGCTAGCCCCGGTGGGCAAAAAATGCCAAATATGAGTACTGTTGCAAATCCAGTCACATTATTTTACGGCAAAATAGTGCCTTGATAATGTACAGCTATCCATTATCAAGGCACTTTAAGGTGGTTAAAGTCATTTTTAGCAGGTTTTAATCACTCGCAGACACCCAACTAGGCCCTCAATAGCTTAATTTCGCTGTTACTAAATTAGTGACAGTACTCATATTTAGCATTTTTTGTCCATGGAGTCCCGGGGGGCGACAATTCGACTCCCCGGGACTGCTCACCTATTCGGAAATCGGCACTCCATGGCCCCAGGAGCCTTCCATGCCGCATACGGTCGAAGCAAACCCCGCCGCAAAGTCGAGTGCACGCTCGATGGCCTCGGCACCATCCTCGCCACGCTTGACGGAATCGAGATAACACATCAGGAACGAAGTCAGGAATGAGTCGCCCGCACCCATGGTGTCCTTCATATCCGTTACCGGCTTAGCCAGTTGGCGGTAATAACGATCGCCATCATAGGCAATGCAGCCCTCAGCGCCAGCCGTTGCCGATACGAAACGCGGACCTAGGCTCCTCACCCATGCCAGACGCTCGCGAATCTCATCCTCATTCGCGGCGTCTGCCGCGCTAAAGAACGCGAAGTCAACGTAGGGAGCAATCTGCTCGTAGTACTCGTCGGTCGAATCGTCCGAGAAGTCAAACGAAACCGTGATGCCCGCGGCCTTCAACTTGGGAAGTTCACGCTCGGTAAAGCAATAGTTGCCCGAGTGGACTACGTCGAACTGCTTCACGTACGCAAGGTCAAAGCGATCGAGCACATAGCGCGCATCACCACGGATGCCGCCCTCATTGGAGCCAAGGAAAACACGGTCGCCGTTAACGACGGTCACGCGCGCAGCACCATTCTCACCGATGAGCTGCTTGCATTTGGCTAGTTCAACGTTCTCATCCTCAAGACTCGCAATCACGTGCTCGGCAGCAGCGTCATTACCAAAGATGCCCATATACGCGGAGCGCGCGGCTCCGCATTTCTTGGCATACACGGCAAAGTTCACCGCATTGCCACCCGGATACATCGTGCGAATATGCTCGTAGCGGTCGACGACGTTGTCGCCAAACCCCAGTGCGCTCACGTTAAATGCCATAGCGCGCCCCTCTCTTATGCCAACGGAACCACTGTTGTGACAGCAGTACCGCCCAGAATCTACGCGAGTTCCAGCAGCTCCGGCAGCTGGTCGATAATCTTGTCCGCGGCATCCTGGCTAAAGCCAAAGCGTTCCTCGCGCTTGGCAATGACCGTCAGGCCGGCTCGCTTACCCGCGGTAATGCCCGGAACGGAATCCTCAACGCAGCAGCAACGATTCGCGGGCAGCCCCAGCAGGTCAAGCGCATGCAGGTAGATGTCGGGCTCGGGTTTGCTCTCCTTAAACTGCTCGCCGCTCACCACATACTCAAAGGCATCAGACAGCCCGCATGCGTTGAGCACTTCCTCGATGCTAACCATGGGAGACGAGCTGGCAAGCGCCACGCGAACGCCGCGGCGCGGCAGCTCTCGAATCGTATCCACGGCGCCTGGGTTAATCAAAGCCTGATAGTCACGCGGACGCTTATGCGCCCACTCGTCCCAACGGGCCAACGCCTCCTCGCCAGTGAAGTGTCCCTTACCGGCGCGCTCAAACCAATCGACCAGCATATGCAGGAAGAACTGATGCGAGGTACCGATTTGCCCATTCAACTCCTCTGGAGTCAGGTTAAGCCCAAGCTCCTTGGCAAACGCGGCAGTCTCGCCCAGATAGTAATACTCGGTATCGACAATGACGCCGTCCATGTCAAAGATAACGGCGTCGAACGGAAATGCGGACACGGCACCCTCCCTAACAAAAGGACGCCCGCAAGCAGGCGCCCGAGCCATGCATTAATCGGCGATTCTAACCCAGCAGCTTATCCAGCGCCACCGCAATGCCATCTTCGTTGTTATCGGCGGTCACCATCTGGGCTACAGCCTTAACCTCTTCGACGGCGTTACCCATGGCAACACCGGTGCCGGCCCACTCAATCATGGACTTGTCGTTCTGGCCGTCGCCAAACGATACGACCTCACTGGCATCGATGCCGAGCTTGGGCAGGGCACCCTCGAGTGCGCGGGCCTTGTCGATACCGGGCGCCGTGTACTCAAAGTACCAGTCGGCCGTAAACATGCCCGAAAGCGTCTGCTTAAAGGGCGCATACATCTCCTCGTAATGCGCCTGCAGGTAGGCCGGATCGCCCGCCGTCAGCAGCTTGTCCACGGGATAAGCATCAGCGACCTCATGCAGGCTCTCCACCTCGCGAATCTTAAGATCGCACGCATCGCGCTCGTATTTGACGATGTTTTTCTGCGAGCCGTCAGGCAGCGTGATCATGCAGTGATACGAATCCACGACATGCAAATCGCGACCGAGCGAAATCATAGGGATCACGTCAAAATTACGCAGGTGATCAATCAGACGGTGCAGCTCGTCAGCCGGCATAGCCTGGTCAAAAAGGACCTCATCGGTCTGAGCGTCGACCACATGCGCGCCATTAAAGGCAACCAGCAGACCGTCATGGTTTTGAAGGTCGAGCTCCTGCGCCAAGGCGTGCAGTCCCCATGCGGGACGGCCCGAGGCCAAGATGAGCTTAATGCCCGACTCCTGCGCCGCGAGCAGCTTCTCGCGCGTACGCGGGCTAATCACTTTCTGATCGTTGGTGAGCGTACCGTCGATATCCATCGCGATGGCTTTGATTGCCATATATGCCTCCCTGTCATTGAACAACCTTGTCTGAGCCATCATACAGAACACCCATCGCGACTCCGTTTACAACGGGCAAAAAGTCATATTGTCTCGAACATGAACGGCGTGTGGTCGTGAAGCTTTATCGCTCAGGTCAAATACGTCTGCTAGCGACGCTCATCCGTCGGTGCGCCCTCGACGATCGCGATGCCCGCCGATGCGCCTAACGCGCTGGCGCCGGCCTCGATGAATGCGCAAGCCTCTTCGTAATTATGGATACCGCCCGCCGCCTTGATTGCCACGGCATCGCCGAGTACCTCGTGCATCAGCCGCACGTCCTCGAGCTTAGCACCGCCAAAGCTTCTGCCGGTCGATGTCTTAAGGAATCCCGGCTTGGCCTCCAGCGCGATCTCGCATACACGGCGCTTGGCGGCGTCGTCGCCGTCCAGCTTGCACATCTCGACGATTACCTTGTCAGTGATGCCATGCGCGCGACAAAAATCAGCAATGGTAGTCATCTCGCGCTCGATGGCATCAAAATCGCGGTTCTCGATCGACCCCTGATTCAAAACGTAGTCAATCTCGGTAAAGCCACACGCAGCGTATTCCTCAAACCTCGCAAGCTTCTCCTCAAGCGTCATAGTGCCCTGGGGAAAGTCGATGGCGCCGGCAAGGATGATGTCAGAGCCCTCGAGCATGGCGCGGCCCGTCTCGTACTCCTGAAGGTTCGCAAATACGCAGCGAAAGTTGTACTTTAACGCCTTCTCGACATACTGCTCAAACGTGTCCTCGGGGGCATCGATATAGTCGATGTATTTATTGATGGGTTTGGCAAGTGTCATGCTGGGCCTCCTTGTTCAGGACTGACAACCGATTCGTGGTTTCACGCGAAAAACCACGTTCAATGTACGCCCGGCATGCAAGGACAGCGTCCGCATTCCGATAAGTGGTATGAAATTAGCCGTAAACGTATATTTACGGACAGCGAATGGCACCGCATGCGGATGCCGACAGCAAGGCATCCCCCCTCAATACACCCTCATGCCCATTTAAATAGCAAGGGGCCCGTATCTGTTGGGATGCGGGCCCCTTTCGGCCATGACCTATCTCAGCAACAAAGACTACTTGCGGCGAGCGCGGTAGAACTCGATCGCACTATCTTATCCGAGCCGGGGCACGTTCGCACAGCGCGCGCGTGACGGTTGCAAAACCACCCCATTTGAAACAAACGCAAAAAAGTACTTGCAAAGCCACGTTCCGACATATAAGTTGATAAAAGACCGCCGTTGCGGTTTTAAGTAGATCGAGCATATGAAGTTTGAGTTTTAGCGTGTAAGAGAAGGAAGATCGGCAAAGTACAACCCCAAACGCAATGACAACTTAATGAGGTAACTGCCACATGTGAGGCACCCGGGGCATTGCTGTCTCGATTTTGAGCACGATGCCTTCCGCCTTGCATGGGCCGTTCCATCCCGTCCCTGCAGCAACTGCCTCACGGGCTCATTGAAAACCGCATAGCACCCCAACGTCAGCACATCACCCACGGCAAGCGCATCACTCACGACAACCAGCACATCAACAAACAGCACGAACATCAACCGATTGGAGAAGCTATGACAAACCACCACGCTGAAGACGGCGATAAGAAAAGCATTCTGGATGCCCGCATTGAGCGAGCATATGCAAACGAATATGACGCCGCCTTTGCCGCCGCGACCATCAAGAACTACGCGTCGCTACCGCTCGCGACGATCTTGGCCGACCACCCTCAACTGCTGAAGCGCTGCACAAAGATCATGGGCGACCCCGACATTCGCAAGCTGACAGACCCCTATGCCCCAAAACGCGACAACGATTCGTACGTTCTTACCGTAGGCTGCCTAGCCCATATGCTTACGGCGCTCGACACGAAACTCAAGCTCGAATGGGAACCCGACGAGCGTCATGAACTCGAAAGTAAGCGGAACACCCTGCGCACCGCACTGTTCCTTCCGTTGGACGGCCTCAAGCGCTGCAACGTCGAGCTCAATACACAGGCGCGGCAAAAGCCCGGGACCACGGGGCAGAAAACTCCAAGACCCCATGCGGCCATCGTCGACCGCAACCGATATAACCGCATGACCGCGCACTTTTCTGCCGAGGGAGCAGCCATAAGGACGCTGATCGACCTGCTGTGCCTCCTGAACATCAACGAGCTATTTGAGGGCTATCTCGCCCTTGTTCCCGCGACGGCACCCAAGTCGGTAGCAAAGATCATCGAGACCTGCAGACGCCAGTTTGAGCGCCATCGCAATGGCAGCGAGATGAACGCCAGCATCGCGCAGTACTACGCGGCTCATTACAAAAATGACGGATGTGCCCCTATCGAGCATCAGCTGCGGCTCGCCTACACCACGCCCGTCGCAACGCTCCATCGCTTTGGAGCCCTTGGCGCTTGCGAGCCGCACGGACAGGCAGCCTGCCCCACAACCGAGCTCGATCTCAGGCTCGGACGAACCCTGTAGCCCGCCAGCCCCTCCGCGGGCAGCGACTCTATTCCACAACACCACCAACAGAAAGGAGTCCTCATGGACACCAATCATTCCCCCATCATCAGCCCCCTCACCATGCGTGAATCCGCCCGAGGTATCACGCTCACCAGCATTTACGATGAGATGCTCGCCCGTCGCGAGCTCTCCGTCATGGGAAACATCGAAACCCCGATGGCCCACGACCTATGCCAGCAGATTCGTCTGCTCGATGCCACCGACCCCAGCCGCCCCATCACCATATTTGTCGCCAGCGCCGGCGGAAGCGTGCGATCGGGTCTTGCGATCTATGACGCCATGCGCCTCGCATCGTGCCCCATCCGCACCGTCTGCCTGGAATTCGCCGCGTCCATGGGCGCCGTGATCTTTATGGGCGGCGACGATCGCCGTATGGCGCCCCATGCAGAGCTCATGATTCATGACCCGCTGATCCCCCAGGGGGCAGGCGGCTCGGCACTTGCGTTGCAGGAAACCAGCCGGCGTCTCATGCAGACCCGCAAGACCCTCACGCAAATCCTCTCGGACCGCAGCGGCCTCACGCCCAAGCGCATCCAGTCCCTCACTGCAAAAGACACCTACCTTTCGGCCGAGCGCGCCGTCGAGCTCGGCTTTGCCCACGAAATCCTCTCGACCACCAAGGAGGTCGCCCATGTCTAACCTCGCCAGCCGCCTCGCCGCATCTGAGTCCGCATCGTCCACCATCCTCGCCAAGGATCGAACGCTTTCCTGCGACACCCGCCAAACGGGACTCAACAACAACGCACTTGTGATCGGCCCCTCGGGAGCCGGCAAGACCCGAAACGTCCTCAAGCCCAACCTGCTGCAAATGAACGCAAGCTACATCGTGCTCGACACCAAAGGCACGCTCTGTCGCGAAGTGGGACCCGTGCTGGCAGCCCACGGTTACCGCGTGCAATGCCTCAACTTCGCCGACCTCAACACCGTCCCGGCCCTTGCGCCCGGCATCGAGCGCTGCGGCTACAACCCCCTGAGGCACATTCGCCGCAAGGCGGACGGCAGGCCCAACCAGCAGGACATCCTCTCGGTGGCAAAGGCCATCTGCCCCATCGAGGACAACAACCAGCCTTTTTGGGATCATGCGGCGGCAAACCTGCTGTCGTGTCTTATCGCCTACGTCACCGAACAGCTACCCGCCGACGAGCAGACGATCAGCTCGGTCATCAAGCTGATCGAGCACCTGCAGGACGGTGCCACGGGTCGATTGTTTGACGACCTGATCACGACCGACCCCCAAAGCTATGCCCTCTCGCTATGGCGGCGCTACGCCATTACGCAAAATGCCGAGCGCATGCACGCGAGCATCGTCGGCATCCTTGCCGAAAAGGTCATGTGTCTGGGATTCGACGGTGCGGCACAGCTCTATCGTGAGTGCCATCAGGTGAACTTCGCTTCCATGGGACACACCCCCTGCGTCCTGTTTGTAACCGTGAGCGATATTGACCGCAATCTCGATCCGCTGACCGGCCTCTTTATTTCGCAGGCGTTTATGGGCCTCATTCGTGAGGCCGATAGGCAGCCCGACGGCAGCCTGCCCGTGCCCGTGCGCTTTATGCTCGATGACTTCGCAAATCTGCAGATCCCCCAGATCGACAACGTGCTCTCGATTATCCGAAGCCGCAACATCTGGGCAACGCTGCTGCTGCAGTCGACCAACCAGCTCGATGCGCTCTATGGCGAGGCACGCGCACGCTCCATCATGGGCAACTGCGACACGCATCTGGTGCTGGCGTTCCAGGATCCCGAGAGTGCCCGGGTGTTTTCCGACCGCGCCGACGCGCTGCCCAGCACGCTCATGGCGACGCCGATCGATCGCTCGTGGCTCTTTGTGCGCGGTCGCACTCCCGAACAGGTCGAGCGCTTTAGGCTCGAAGACCATCCGCTCTACGGGGAGCTGCCCGAGGCGCAGCGAGACCATGCGGAGGCCGAGATCTAGGCGCAGGGTTCTCGCGGCGCGCGGCGCCCCAGCGATGTTCCACAAAGGCCGTGCGCCCCGGGACTACGGCAAAGCAAAGGGGCCCGCATCCGATAGGATACGGGCCCCTGACTATAAGGCGCGATGCGTTAACAGCAGCGACTACTTGCGATGCGCGCGATAGAACTCGATGAGCGCCTGGGTCGAAGCGTCCTGCTCGGCCTTGGCGGCGTCATCGTGGAAGGCCGGGGTAATCTGCTTGGCAAGCTGCTTGCCCAGCTCGACGCCCCACTGGTCGTAGGAGTCGATGCCCCAGACCGTGCCCTCGACAAACGTGATGTGCTCGTACAGGGCGATGAGCTCGCCGAGTGCGAACGGGGTCAGCGTGTCGCCGAAGATCGAGGTCGTCGGGCGATTGCCCTCAAAGCAACGGGCCGGGACGATCTGCTCGGGCGTGCCCTCGGCACGAACCTCATCGGCCGTCTTACCAAAGGCGAGCGCCTTGGTCTGGGCCAGGAAGTTGCCCAGGAACAGCTCGTGGACATCCTGGCCGCCGTCGGTCGCAGGGTTGGCGGTATTGGCGAAGGCGATGAAGTCGGCCGGAACCACCACAGTGCCCTGGTGCAGCAGCTGATAGAAGGCATGCTGGCCGTTGGTGCCGGGCTCGCCCCAGAAGATCTCACCGGTGTCGGAGGTCACAGCGCTGCCGTCCCAGCGGACATGCTTGCCGTTGGACTCCATGGTGAGCTGCTGCAGGTAGGCCGGGAAGCGGTGCAGGCACTGGCAGTACGGCAGCACGGCGTGGCTCTTGGAACCGAAGAAGTTGACGTACCAGACATTGAGCAGGCCCATCAGCGCGACGGCGTTGTTCTCGAGCGGGGTGTTGCAGAAGTACTCGTCGATGGCGTGGAAGCCCTCGAGGAACTGCTGGAAGTGCTCGGGGCCGAGCACGACGATCAGCGACAGGCCCACGGCGGAGTCAACGGAATAGCGGCCACCGACCCAGTTCCAGAAACCGAAGGCGTTGGCGGGGTCGATACCGAAGGCCTCGACCTTCTCGAGTGCGGTGGAAACGGCGACGAAGTGCTTTGCCACGGCCTCGGCGTTCTGCTCATCGGAGCCGTCGATGGCGCCCTGAGCCTTGAGCTGCTCGAGCATCCAGGTCTTGACCTCGCGGGCGTTGGTGAGGGTCTCGAGCGTGGTGAAGGTCTTGGAGACGATGATTACGAGCGTGGTCTCGGGATCCAGGCCCTTGAGCTTCTCGGCCTGGTCGTTGGGGTCGATGTTGGAGATGTAGCGGCAGTCGATACCGGCGTCGGCATAGGGACGCAGAGCCTCGTAGGCCATGACCGGGCCCAGGTCGGAGCCGCCGATGCCGATGGACACCAGATGCTCGATCTTTTTGCCGGTAACACCCTTCCACTCACCGGAGCGCACGCGCTCGGCGAAGGCATACATGCGGTCGAGGACCTCGTGCACGTCGGCGACGACGTCCTGGCCGTCGACGATGAGCTGGCCCTTCTCGCTTGCCGGGCGGCGCAGCGCGGTGTGCAGGACAGCGCGGTCCTCGGTGGTGTTGATGTGCTCGCCGGAGAACATGGCATCGCGGCGCTCCTCGAGCTTCACCTCGCGGGCAAGATCGCACAGCAGCTTGACGGTCTCATCGGTCACCAGGTTCTTCGACAGATCGAAGTGCAGGTCACCGGCGTCAAAGCTCAGCTTGTTCACGCGCTCGGCATCGGCGGCGAACCAGGCCTTGAGGTCGATACCTTCGGCCTCGAGCTTCTCCTGATGAGCCTCGAGCGCCTTCCAAGCGGCGGTCGACGTAGCATCGATAGGTGCGGCAACAGTTGCCATAGAGTCCTCCTCAGCATACGGGCGCACGCCTCCATGCGCCCGGACATTCAGATGCCACTATTCTAGCGCAGGTCAAGACTATAATCAGCGAGCGTTGCCAATCGGCCCCCAAACGGCAACCGACCAAAAAGGGACAGGTTTATTTTGGCAGGTCAAACGCTTTACCAACCAAAAATAACCCATCCCTTTACGGCAGATATTAGGCCGCGGCGCACACACTGCCGAGCAACTCGCGCAGAGGAGACCCAATGTCCTCAAGCAGTTCGGGCGCGATGATGGCAAAAACGGGAACCTCGCCGGCTCCCACGACGGCAGGTACCTTGCCCTCCGAGACAATGCATCCATAAGGAACAAAGCCGTCTTCGCCGGCATCGAGCGCTGCCATGCGACGGGCAAGTTCGCGTGCAAAGCCGGCAGTATCGGCATCGCCAATCGCCAAGACAAAGTCCACGCCTTCGTCGGTCGCCAGGGCCACGGCTTCGTCGATCAGCTCGTCTTCCCCGTCGCCCTCAACCGAGCCGCAGCGGAAAAGTACACGCTCGAGTAGTGCTCGATCAAGCGAGCCAAGTGCCGCCGAGACAAGCTCATCGCACGTATGCTTGTCACCGCCCAGCACGACCAGTGCCTTGGTACCGCCATAGTGGGCAACCAATCGCCCGCACCAGCGAGCCACGTCTCCATCCGCAACAAGGCGCGTCGGCATACCAAACCCATAGTTGACCATCTTTCCCACAACCCTTCCATGCGCATAGGCGGTATCAATCGTTAGGCTCATGCTACGAAGCGAGCTTTTCCGAGCTGTTTCGCGCTCTTTAGAGCTGCGTTAAAACCCAATCCAACCGCACGACCATACCTACCAAAACAAACCAGTCCCTTTTTGACAGGTTTTGACGATGTCCGTGCAAGCGGGTATTATCGAACAGGTATTCGATAAGAACATGTGTTTGATGGGAGGACGTGTGGCGCACGAGCAGCACACCTACATCTGCATCGACCTCAAGACGTTTTATGCCAGCGTTGAGTGCGTCGATCGTGGGCTCGATCCGCTTACCACCAACCTGGTCGTTGCCGACGAATCGCGCGGGCGCACGACCATCTGCCTCGCCATCACGCAGGCCATGAAGGACCTCGGGATACACAACCGCTGCCGTCTGTTCGAAATTCCCGATGGCATCGACTACATCACGGCCGTACCGCGCATGCAGCATTACATGGAGGTGTCGGCGAAAATCTACGGTATCTATCTGGAATACGTCAGCCCCCAGGACGTGCACGTCTACTCCATCGATGAGTGCTTTATCGACGTGACGCCCTATCTGGACCTCTATCACACAGATGCGGAAGGGTTCGCCTGCACGCTGCGCGACGAGGTCCTCGCGCGCACCGGCATCACGGCGACGGTCGGCATCGGCCCCAACCTATTCCAGGCCAAGGTAGCGCTCGACATTACCGCCAAGCACGTACCCAGCCGCATCGGCATACTCGACGACGAGACCTTTCGCAAGGAGATCTGGCCCCATCGTCCCATCACCGATATCTGGGGCATCGGTCCCGGCGTGGCAGCCCGCCTCGAAAAGTACGGCGTCTACGATCTGATGGGCGTCGCGGCGCTCGACGAAAACCTGCTTTACGATGAGCTCGGCGTCAATGCCGAATATCTTATCGACCACGCCTTCGGGCGTGAGCCGACAACCATCGCCGATATCCAAGCTTATCGCCCGCAAGCGACCTCGACTACCACGGGGCAGGTGCTCTCGAAGGGCTATGCCTACGAGCAGGCCTACACCGTCTTGCGCGAAATGGTCGATGCCGCCGTGCTGGATTTGATCGACAAGCACGTGGCGTGTGACAGCATCTCGCTCTTTGTGGGCTATGCAAGCGAGCGCGCCGACATACGCCGGCTCAACGCCAGCGGCACGGCGCAGTATATAGACGGCTGCGGACACCTGCGCTCGAGTACCTCGGGCATCGAACCCGCAGCGACCGACGGCCCCGAGCTCGCGCCCCGTGCTCCCAAGCCCGTCCAGCGCGATGACGAAAGGCGTCGCCTGGTGCGCGAAGCGCAGGCAATCGATGGCATCTTTGTGGGAGAGCATGGCGGCAAACCGCGTGGTGGCTATGCCGCACTCTTTGCGCACTCCAACGCCTCGCGAAAGCTGCCCGAGCGCACTAATTCGTTTAAGAAAATCATGGGGTATTTCGATGACCTTTGGGCACAAACGGTCGATCCCAAACGACCGGTCAAGCGCATCAACCTGGGATTTGGCAACCTCATGCCCGAGGAATTTGCCACCATCGATCTGTTCAGCGATATCGAGGCCGATGAGCGCGAGCGCGACCTGGCGCGCGCCGTCCTGGCCGTGAAAGGCAAGTACGGCAAGAACGCGCTCGTCAAGGGATTAAGCTTTACCGCCGGCGCCACCGCGCGCGAACGCAACGGCCAAGTTGGAGGACATCGTGCCTAAACCCAAGCAGCAGCCCGTGCGCCCGCCGACCGCCTTCGAGCGCCTGGCGGACCCCGAGGGCAGACGCCGCGCAGCCGACCCCAACCTCACTGCCAACGGTGCCGTGCGCGCCAACCGCGCCGCACAGTTTATGCCCTTTGCCGCCCTCACGGGATACTACGAACTCGTGCGCAAGCAGGAAATCACCGTCGAGC
>CALFDL010000229.1 GCA_937950415.1 uncultured Collinsella sp.
ATAACCACCTGGAACACCAGAACCACGGGCAGTAGCACGCCATTGATGACCTGCGAGGTCATCATAATCTGGAACAGATCGACGCCGGGCATAAGCACCAGCACGGCAGAGATACCGATGATGGCCGTAATGATGCCGCGATAGACCGGGGCCTCGTCCCAGCTGCGGTCGGCACCGCGCTCCCAGCCAAATGCCTCGCAGATAGCGCTCGACGTAACGCCCGGCAGCACACAGGCAGCCAAGAAGCTCGCCGCGACCAGGCCCGAGGCAAACAGTACCGTGGACCACTGACCCGCAATAGGCTCCAACGCGCGGGCGGCATCGGCAGCATCGCTAATCTGAATACCCGCCGGGAACAACACCGTACCGGTCGTGATGATAATAAAGCCGGCAATGACATCGGCGGCAAGCGAGCCGCTCACGGTATCGATGCGCTGCAGCACGATATCGTCCTCGCCCGCGTTCTTATCGACCACGTTGTTCTGCGCCAAGAAAATCATCCACGGCGCGATGGTGGTACCGATCGTTGCGACCACGAGCGACACGTAGCTGGGGTCATTTTGAATGTTGGGCACGACCAGGTCGACCGCGACCTCGCCCCAGTTGGGGCCAGCCATAAACGCAGCGACGATGTAGGTCACGAAAACGCAGCTCACCAGCAGCAAAATCTTCTCGATGCGCTGGAAGCTGCCCGACATGGTGAGCATCCACACCAGCAGCGCCACAAGCGGCACCGAGATGCTCGCCGGGACGCCAAAAAGGGCAAGGCCGCTGGCGATGCCCGCAAACTCCGAAATGGTCACAGCCGTGTTGGCGATCAACAGCGCCGTCATAGCAAGTACGCTCTTGCGCACGCCAAAGCGCTCGCGAATGAGCGATGCCAGGCCCTTACCCGTGACGCAGCCGCAGCGCGCCGCGGTCTCCTGCGTCACGATGAGCAGCACAGTCATGACGGGAAGCATCCAGAGCATCTTGTAGCCATAGCTGGCGCCCGCGCTGGAATACGTTGCAATGCCGCCGGCGTCATTGCCCGAAAGCGCCGCCAGCAGACCGGGACCCATAGCGCCAAAGATGGCCGCGATGGTCAGCTTTTGCTTGGTGCCCGACTTTTGCTTGGTATTTTGCACGCGACCACCTAACCCATGACTGACATGGCGAGCAGCACCGCGGCGATGCAATACGCCACACACGAGATCATGACGGCAATGACGTTCATGGCGGTGCCCGACGTGTTGAGGTCATGCTCGTCACGCCAGAACAGCACCATCAGGTAAATCACGGCACTCATGTTGCCAACCAGGCAAATGATAGCAGCGATATTAAAACACCCGGTAAAGAGTTGCTCCTCAAACATGGACGCATCGGGGAACGCAGCGGTGCGCACCAGCTGGGCGCACAGGTAGGTCACGAGTGACAGAATCAGGCCCATGCCCGTGCTCTGGAAGAAGAACCCCAGATACGGCTTGGGCTCGTCGTCGTGACCGTCATACTCCAGGAAGTAGTTCTTGACGAACGACACCATGCGCGAGGCCGCCAGCAGCACGAGCGGCATGGCGCACATGGGGAACACCACCAGATGCGCGGAGCCGAGCGCCGTCCCCAGCACGGTCGCCATGATGCACGACGCGATGCCCCATACAACAACCCAGTACTGGCGATGCACGAACCAGCTGAGCACGTTCGTCGAGTCGTCCGACGCGCTATCGCCCGAGCCGACACCGGCGATCTGCAGGTCCTCCTGATGCTCCTCAGCGATAACGTCCATGGCGTCGTCGAAGGTCACGATACCCAGGATATGACGGTTCTCGTCGCAGACAGGGATGGCAACCAGGTCGTACTTGGTCATCTCGTCCGTCACGTCTTCCTGGTCCTCGTCGGGCGACACATAGACCAGGTCGCGATAGGCCAGCTGACCCAGCGTGGCGTCGCGATCGGCTACGATCAGCGTGCGCAGCGAAAGCACGCCGGTCAGCATGCCGCTCGGATCCTCGGTATAGACGTAGTAGACGCTCTCGAAGTCCTCGTCGAGCTCGCGAATCGCCTCGATGGCGTCACCGACCGTTGCCGTGGCGGGCAGGGAGACAAACTCCGAGGTCATGATGCGGCCGGCGGTGTTGTCCTCATAGCCCAGCAGGTTACGAATCGCCTTCTCCTCCTTGACGCCCATCAGGCGCAGGAGCTTCTCGGCCTTCTCGTAATCGAGCTCGTCGATCAGGTCGGCAGCGTCATCCGGGTCCATCATGGCCAGCATCGACGATGCGTCGGTATCGGACAGGCCCTCGAGCATCTCGGTCATGAGCTCGTCGTCATCGAACTCCGAGATGGCCTCGGCGGCCTGGGCAGTATCGAGCTGTGCAAACACCTGCGCACGCAGGCGCGGGTCGAGCTGCTCGATAATGTCGGCGATGTCGGCAGGGTGCAGCTCGCCGAGCGTCTTGTGCGACACCGAGAGTTGGATGTTTTTAGTCGAGCGGTCGAGCAGGTCCATGTAGGACCAAGCGATGATGTCCTCGCTGAGCGGCTTGCCCAGGTGCTTCATAAAGCCTTCGACGATATGCTCGAGCGCGGGGCTGATGGCGCGTAGCAGACCGCGAGCACCGACCTCGGCGCCCAGCAGGCGCAGCTGGTTTTCGCCCGACATGGAAAACTTGATGTCGTTGACGCGCACGACCTTCATGCCCTGCGTGTCGACGATCTGTTTATTGAGAACGTCGCGCGCGAGCAGGAGCTCGGTCGGCTGCAGGTACGAAAAACGGATTTCGGTGGCCGACGTCTTAAGGTGTACACCCGTCTCGTCGATACGGTCGACCCATTTGCGCCAGCTGATCATAAACGGCGTCTTGCCGGGTCCGCGGAACGCGAGCGACGTCACGTGCGGAAAAACTTCGCCGGTAGCAATGCCAAAATCGTTGACCACGCCGAGCTTTTCGCCATCGACGTCCAAGACCGGCAATTTGAGCATCTCACTCAGATAATTCAATGGTGCTCCCCATCATTATTCCTGCGGACCGCGTGACCATGCCGGCACGCAATTCGTGGACTTTTAGACATATATACGCATGCGCGGGCGGCACGCCGCTCGACGCTTACACCCCGTGCATGCGCAAAAAGCACCTGCATGGGGTCATCGACTGTATGGTCGAGGTTTGGATTTCACCTGTAACCTTTCTCTTGACCCTCATTAACCGCAGTAACTATAGCATCAGCATCGCGCTGCGGCACCGAATTTATGCGCTGCACATTGCAGGCATACCAAACACTGACGTATCCGTGACATAGTCATTGGGGACGTTCTTACATGGCTACTCTGCGGTGTCGTCGTCCTCGGGGAGTTGGGGGAACACGGCGTTTTTGGGCATGGAAACCTTGGTGAGCGAGGTGAGCTTTTTGCTCAATGCCGTGTCCGTCTTGACCAGGTCGCTGAGTGTCACGATCTTGTAGCCGTCGGCGACAAGGCCGTCGATAATCTGCGGCAGCGCCTCGAGCGTCTGCTCGGCGCATTCGTCCCTATCGGTGAGCAGCACGATATTGCCCGGCGTCACCGAATCGAGCACCGTCGAGACCTGCTCGTCGGCACCGTTGAGCAGCCAGTCGCCCGAGTCAATATTCCACGAGACTACGGCGGAGACCAGGTCCATCGCATCAATCCAGTTTTGCTCGTCAAAGGCAGCGTAGGGAGCACGCAGCAGCATCGTCTTCACGCCGGTCGCCGACTTAATCGCATCGGTGCCTTTCGTGATCTGCTCGCGTACCGCCTCACGGTCCTGGCCCTTGAGCGAATCGTCGCTGTAGCTGTTGGATCCGATCTCGCACCCGGCATCGACAATCGCCTTGGCCGTGGCAGGAGAGGCCTCGACCGCATCGCCCGAAAGGAAGAACGTCGCGGTGACGCCCTTTTCCTTGAGCACCTGCAAGATCTGTTTGGTGGCGCCGCTCGGACCCTCGTCAAACGTCAGCGCCACGTACTTTTCGTTGCCCTTGGGCGCCACGCTGGCGCACGCAACAACGCAATCGGTGGCGGGCACAACCTCGCCGCGGTCTTGCGTCTTGCCCGACTGCTCACCAACCCACACCTCGGAGCGGCCCTGAACGCCCCACGTCTGCACATACTCGATAGCACCCGTGCCCTCGACCTTGAGCTTGGGCTCGATAACCGTAGCCTGAACCTCGTGCTTCTCGTAGGTGTTACGGCCATCCTTGACCGTCACCTTCTCGCCGCCCTCGAGTTCGCGGCTATCCCATTTGCCCTGCTTCACGCGCTTGCCGTCGACCTTCACCGACAGCTTTTCGCCCCCATGGCGCTTGAGCACGCTGTCATCGACGGCCAGCAGGTCGCCTGCGTCGTAGGTGTCAGTCAAATCCTGTTCGTCGATGAGATTCTGCAGCGTAGAGCCCACGCGCACCGCGGTCTTCTGGCCGTTGAGCTCCACGTCCACGCTGCGGTTGACGTAGCCCACGACGGCAGCGATAAACAGCACGAGCGCGCAACCCACGGCGATGAGCGCATAGGGCAGGCGAGACGAACGACGGGGTGTGCGGCTGTTGCCGATGCGCGCGCTGCGATCGCTAAAGCCGCGGCTATGGTTGAGATACATCGCGCCGGGCTTACGGTGACGCTTGCGCTGACCGCTGGGCAGCTGCCCCAGATCGCGGCGCGCCGTCGGACGCGCACCCGAACGCCCGTTTAAGTTGGATCCGTTTTGGCGCATGTGCCCTCCCCCATAAACACAGCAAGCCGGAGCAACAGGTCTCCGGCTTGCCTCCCATCATTTGGTACGTCGCTATTTTGTAGCTTTTGACGAGCCTCCGCTCGCCTTTTGGTATTCGTCCTTAAAGGCCTTGAACATGTCGCGCGTCTTGCCGAGCTGCTTGCCCAGTGCGCGACTGCCCTTGTCCACGGCAACCGATCCCTTGTCGTCGAGCACCTTGGCGCCCTTTTTGACCTTGTCGCCCACCACGACGCTGGCCTCGGCGGCCTTGGCAGCCGCACCGCCCGAATACCCGAGCGACTTGACCTCGTCCGAGACGACCATCGCGCCGTTCTCGTAGCCGCGCAGCATCGTCGGCGGCACCTGCGTGTCACCAACCAAAACGCTCGAAGCGGCACCGGCGGTCACATAGAATGCCTGCACGATGCCCGAGCGTGGCTTGAACTCAACATCCGAGCAATAGCCCACGACGTCGCCCGATTCCGTGCGCACGTCCATACCGACCCAGATGATGCAATCGTCCAGGTTGATGTCGAGGCGCTTGGCGGCGGCGGCATCGTACGTGTCCTTGACGTCATCAACCGCAATGGCGCCCTCGTAGACACCAATGGCGTCGAGCGCCACGAATCGGTCGGGACGCTCGATCATGCCCGCGATATCGGACTGGCGCACCATAAAGCCGACCACGCGCGTACCGCCCGGGGTAAAGACCGGAAAGTGAATCTTTCCGAGCTTTTTAGGGCTGCGCGGCGTGCCGTCCTTTTTGGTGCGCTTGTCCTCGGTAGGCTTGCGATAGATCTTGGCGCCGACAAAATCCCCGGCGCGCATTATGCCTCGGTCGAGGGCTCCGCAGCCTCGGTATCAGCCTCGACGGCGTTCTCGACCACGACGTCGGCGGCAGGCGTCACGTTGCCACCCGAAATGGCGTCGTTGAGCTGCTCGCGCAGCTGGTCCATGCGCTCGCGGGCCAGGTCGACCTTGGCGCGCAGGTCGTCGGTCTTGGCGTCGACCATCGGGCCAAAGTCATTCACCGCAGCACGGGCCTCCTCGGCGCTGTGCTCGTAGGTGTCGCGCATATTGTCCCAGGCGTCGTTGGCGATATCGGCAGCCATGGCGCGGGTCTCGGCGCCCGAGCGCGGGGCCAGAGCAACACCGATAATAGCGCCGGCAGCGGCACCAAAAAGTGCGCCGGAGACAAAGCTGAAAGTCTTACCCATGATCATTCCTCTCCTGCGGGCACGTCGGTGCCCACCGTTTGAATGCTGTCCATTATACCCGCAGCGCATCACTTGCCGCTCCGCTCATCTGCGTACGGCAAAGGCGCAGGTACGTGATGGTGATAAACGCGTAGGCCTACTCCTGAGGCATAGCCGGCATGGCCACCGTGGCACCCGGGTCCTCGCCGGCGCCGTCCACGAGCGGCAGGCCGCCCTCATGCGCAGGTCCTGCCGGAACCGTCGCCGCGCCGCCGAAGACGGCCGCGGAGGCCTCGTGGTTCTCGACAACCGCGCCCTCGGTATCAATCGCCACCTGGGGCTCGTCTTCAAAGTTGGGAACGCCCTGAGGCTCGGCGGGAACGGGCTCGGCGGTCGCATCGGCAACGGGCTCGGCGTCGACCGGCACATCGCCCTCGTCAGCGCCCTCGTCCTCGGCAGCATCTTCGCCGTTCGCAGTGGCGACGGCCTCGTGAGGATCCTTGCCCTCGGCCTCGGCGCGCATGCCCAGCACCAGGTTGCGCAGGCCAGCGACCGTGCCCTCCACGTCGGGAGCCGGCTGGTCGGCGTGCAGGTAGGCCCAGTCCATCATAAAGGTGGCCGAAGACAACGCACCGATTGCCAGCGCATCATCGGGGCACGAAAGCTCAATCTCAAAGACGCGCTCGTCGTGCTCGCTTACGCGCGTGCGGCCGCACGAAATGCTGCCGGCAAGACCGGTCTCGTTCATGAGCTCGACCGTCACATGCTCAAGCAGATGGCAAAGCTCGGTCTGGCCCATGCAGTCCTGGAACTCGCGGCCGGAATCGCCCAGGCACAGGTGCTTGGCAATCGCGGGCACCAGGTAGTACACGCGCGCCGTGGCCTCGATGTCCTCCGAGGTCATGAGCGGCATGCCGGGGTTCACCAGCACATGCGCGCAGATCTTGTCCTCACTGACGGTGACCTTAAGGATGTTGAACAGGCCTGCCATAACTCTCCCCTACTCTTCCTTGTCCTACTCGTCGCCGTCGTGCGGATTCGCGGAACCCGCACCCGACGTCGTCGGCTCGTCTACCGAAGACTCGGAATCCTTTTTATCGGTTTCGGCCGGAGCAATCACGCGAATGAGCGAGATGCGCTGGCCACGCATCGACTGCACTTTAAACTTGTACCCCGCGACCTCAAACACCTCTCCGATGTCGGGCACCGAGTCGCAAAGCTCCAAAATCCAGCCGGCGATGGTCTCATAATCATCGCTTTCCTCGAGCGGCCAACCAAGCTCAATCGCGTCATCGCACGAAAAACGCCCATCGACGAGCCACTCACGGCGCGAAAGGCGCGTGAGGTACTTGTTGTCGGGGTCGAACTCGTCCTCGATCTCGCCGACGATCTCCTCGACGATGTCCTCGATAGTGATAATGCCGGCCGTGCCGCCGTACTCGTCCACGACCACCACGATCTGGTCGTGCGAGGTCTGCATCTCGGACAGCAGCGGCAGGATGTCCTTGGTGTCGGGCACAAAGGTGGCGTCGCGCAAAAAGCCGGCGATGGGCTGGTCGCCCTTGCCGTCGAGCGCGGGCTGAATCAGGTCCTTGATGTGCGCGATGCCGGCGACGTTGTCGGGATCCTCGTGATAGACGGGGATGCGGCTAAAGCCGGTCTGGCGCATGGTGGACAGCACGTCGGCGACCGTCTCGTCGTCCTCGCACATGGTGGTGTCCACGCGCGGCACCATGACCTCGCGGGCAACGGTGTCGCCCAGGTCGAAGATCTCGTGGATCATGCGCTTTTCCTCGTCGAGCAGGTCGTCCTGCTCCGAGACCATGTACTTGATCTCTTCTTCCGAGACGTTCTGGCGGTCGTCGGCACTCTTGATGCGCAGGATGCGGGCCAGGCCATCGGAGCAAGCGCCGGTCAGCCACACGAGCGGACGGGCGATCTTTTGGAAAAACGACAACGGTCCCACGACCTGCTTGGACACGCCCTCGGCATTGGCCAGGCCGATGCGCTTGGGGACGAGCTCGCCGATCACGATGGACACGAAGGCGACCGCGACGGTGATGATGACCGGCGCCAGGCCGCGTGCGATGGCGGAGAGCGGCGCGATGCCAAAGCTCATGAGCCACGTGGCGAGCGGGTCGGACAGGCTCGTCGAGGCGACGGCGGACGAGGCGAAGCCCACGAGCGTGATGGCGACCTGGATGGTGGCGAGCAGCTGGTCGGAGTCGGCAGCCAGCTTAATGGCACGCTCGGCGCGCTTGTCGCCTTCCTCGGCCTCGTGCTCCAGCACGGCGCGCTTGGCCGTGGTGAGCGCCATCTCAGACATAGAGAAGTAGCCGTTGATGAGGGTCAAAACGAGGGTGGTGATAAGGGAGATGGTTATGTCCATCGGGAGTTTCTCGAACCTCCAAGATTCGGGACGTCAGGTTAAAACGTTGATGGCGGATACGGCAATGGCGCCGGCGCCCAAACGAGGACGCGGGCGCGCAGGCGTGGTCGCTAGATTACGAAGAGGATCACCGCCATGAACTGGAAGATGCTGCCGGCGAGTACCCACAGGTGAAACACGCTGTGAAGATAGCGCACGTTTTTGGCGATATAGAACGGCACGCCCGCGGTGTAGCACACGCCGCCGACGGCGAGCAGGGCAAGTGCCACGGGGTTGAGCAGCGACACGAGCTCGGGCAGCTTAAAGACGACGAGCCATCCCATCAGCAGATAGACCAGGCCGCTTACCCAATGCGGCTGGCGCTCGCGCATAAGGCACTCGAGGGCGATGCCGATAATGGCGATGGCCCATACGGCAAAGAACAGCGCAGGGCCGCCGTCGTTTGCGAGCGTGATAAGGCAAAACGGCGTATAGCTGCCCGCAATGAGCAGGTAGATGCAGCTGTGGTCGATGATGCGAAACACGCGCTTGGCGCGCGCGGGCTGAATCGCGTGGTAGAGCGTGGAGGCAAGGTATTCGAGGATAATGCTGACGCCATAGACAATCGCCGCGGCCATGTGGGCCGGGCCTCCGCCGCGCAGGGCGGCGAATACGATCAGGAGCACCAGGCCCGCGATACCCAGCAGGCAGCCGACACCATGGGTGACGGAGTTCATGATCTCCTCACCCACCGTGTAGTGTGGAACGGCCGCGGTCTTGGGTCGCGGCTTAGAACTGTCGCTCGAATCGGACATGCCGGTTACATCCTCCAACGTAAAGAGTTCTCAACACTATATCAAAGCGTCTAGGTACGTGCGAAATTTGCACCATACGTGACCCTTTGTTTACCCATTCTTTGCCTGTTGACGCATCAACGGCGAACGTCCATAATGCGCTTGCATTAAATGTTGATGTATTAACATCTTATAGGAAAGCTTCTTATGTCTCAAAACGCACGTTCCCATCGAAAGCTCAAGATAGCCGGCGTCGTTGCGCTGGTGCTCGTTGTCGCGCTGTTGGGGTTTGCCGGCAACTTCTTGTTCGACTTTGCCCTGAATCCCCAAGCGCTGTACACCATGAAGATGATGCAGGACGGCAAGGACGCCGAAAAGGGCGAGCAGATTGACGCCGAGGAGGGCGAGGCGCGGGCGTGGTTTAAGGAAAACCGCGAGAGCAGCAGCCTCACCGCGGACGACGGAACCGAGCTTGCCGCCTGGTATTTTGCTGCGTCGGAAAGCACGCACGACTACGCCGTCTGCCTGCATGGATATACCAACGAGCCCATCGGTATGGCCCGATACGTCAAGCGATTCCACGACCGCGGCATGAACGTACTCGCACCCGCCGCCCGCGCCCACGAGCGCTCCAGCGGCGACTATATCGGCATGGGCTGGCCCGAGCGACTCGATGTCGTCGCGTGGATCGGGCGGATCGTTGCGGCCGATCCCAAGGCGCGCATCCTGGTCTTTGGCGAATCCATGGGCGCGGCGACCGCCATGAACGTCGCGGGGGAATCTCTGCCCGCAAACGTGAAATGCATTATCGAGGACTGCGGTTATACGAGTGTTTGGGACGAGTTTTCTCTGCAGCTCAAGGACGTGTTCGGCCTGCCCAGCTTTCCCTTGCTCGATGTAGCAAACTTGGTGTGTAACGTGCGCGCAGGCTACGACTTTCATAAGGCGAGCAGCGTGGAGCAACTCAAACACGCGACGATTCCCATGCTGTTTATCCACGGTGACCAAGACACCTTTGTGCCGTACAGCATGCTCGACCAAAACTACGACGCGTGCGCCAGCAAGGTCAAGCAAAAGCTCACCATCCATGGCGCCACCCACGCCAAGAGTGCGCAAGTTGACCCCGAGCTCTACTGGAACACAGTCAACAACTTCCTCGACGAGTATTTTTAGGCAAAAAGCAACGTCTGGGGCTTTATCTGACCCCCTATTTTCGGAAGTATGCGGCAAAATCTGGAACTGCCGACCAGACCGCAGTTTTACCAACAATTTATCAGGGGTTTTGTTGCCAAAAAACGTCGTGTGCTCGGCGGTCTCGAAATTTGCCGCATACTTCCAAAAAGCCGCCCGTGAGCGCTGTGCCCACGGGCGGCTTTTGCTCTACTTGCGCCAGAAAAGCGCTTGATTTGTCCAATAACTAGGCGCTACTTGACCTCGATGAGCTCGTACTTGCTCGTGCCCAGGCCGATCTTCTCGGCGTGCGCGATGCAGGTGCGCCAGTCGGTGTCGGGATGCGTGATGCAGAAGGGGTCCTTGGCCTGATCGCCCTCCAGATGCTCGTGGTTGTGCTCCATCTTGGCCGCGCTGTCGGTAAGCTCGGTGTTGGGCAGCGGCTCGGATGCCATGACGGCATCGGCACAGGCCTGGTCGATGGCGACCGGGTCGAAGCTCGCGAACATGCCGATATCGTTGACGATAGGCGTGTCGTTTTCGGGATGGCAATCGCAGTTGGGGCTAATATCCATGGCAAGCGAGATATGGAAGCTCGGGCGGCCGTCGACAACGGCCTTGGTGTACTCGGCGATCTTGCAGTTGAGCACATCGGCCGCGGCGTCATAGCCGGGCTTGATGCAATCCTGGTTGCATGCCGCAATGCAGCGGCCGCAGCCCACGCAGCGATCGTGGTCGATGGTGGCCACGTGCACCGTGCGGGTGTTGCCGTTGGCAAGCTCGCGCTCGCGGGTGCCGTCGAACGAGACAGCGTTGTGCGCGCAAATCTTTTCGCAGGCACGGCAGCCAACGCAGTGCTCGGTCGAGACGTTCGGCTTGCCGGCGGCATGCTGCTCCATCTTGCCGGCACGGCTGCCGCCTCCCATACCCAGGTTCTTCATGGCGCCGCCAAAGCCGGCCTGCTCATGGCCCTTAAAGTGGGTGAGGCTGATCACGATATCGGCGTCCATGAGAGCCTGACCGATCTTGGCCTCGCGCACGTACTCGCCGCCCTCGACCGGGACGAGTGCCTCGTCGGTGCCCTTGAGGCCGTCGGCGATGATGATCTGGCAGCCCGTGGCATACGGGGTAAAACCGTTCTGGTAGGCGGTATCGATGTGCTCGAGCGCGTTTTTGCGGCTACCCACATAGAGCGTATTGCAGTCGGTGAGGAAGGGCTTGCCTCCCAGCTCCTTCACGACATCCGCGACGGCGCGGGCGTAGTTGGGGCGCAAAAAGCTCAGATTGCCCAGCTCGCCAAAGTGAATCTTGATAGCGACGAACTTGTTCTCGAAGTCGATCTGCTCAATACCGGCGCGGCGAATGAGGCGCTTGAGTTTGTCGAGCTGGCTCTCGCGAGCATGCGTGCGCAGGTTAGTGAAGTACACCTTAGCGGGTGCGGCGGGTGCGGCTGCGGTCATAGATCTATCCCCTCGGTCTATATGGCGTTACAGACATAAGAGGATGGTACCCGGTGAAGTGGGGTTGAAGTCAAGCACAACACCGAGTCGTTAGGCACTCATTGGGGACAGACTTAAATGAGTGCCGCCAGGGACAGTCCCCGCCAGCCCGGCCGGCGAGCCGGCGATCCGACAAAGACTGTCCCCAATGGCCAGTCGGTTAAGAACGTCCCCGATGACTACTCTTGGACTTTGAGAGCTTCGGCCAGGCTGACGCGCTTGATAGAGCGCGTGTGCAGCAGCGCCACGACCAGGTAGGTCGCAAAGCCGATGCCGACGCATGCAGCCATGGACCAAGCGGGCACGTAGATCTCGATATTGCCGTTGTAGGCGAGCAGCATCGAGCGGAAGATGGCCGTGAGCGAGCCAATAATGACCGGCAGGCTCAGCACGAGCGACGCCGCCACGCACAGCGTGGTCGAGCGGATGTACAGATGCGAGATCTCGCTATCGCGATAGCCAAAGACTTTCATGTAGCTGATCGAACGGGCGCTGTGGTCGATCACCGCTTTGGTCAGCAGGTACATAAACAGCAGGAAGATAAACACTGCGAGCCCGATCATCATTCCGATCATTTTGCTCATCATGCCGATGAACTGGTCACCCACGGCGCGCATGTCGTCGGGCGTGGTGTCGCCGGCAAAGTAACGAGCATCGAGGTCGAGCTTCTCGTCGCTCACATAGCCGTTAAAGTAGGCGGCGTCGTTGCCGAACAGCTCGTTAAAGTCGTCGATACTCATATAGATATTCATGTCCGACTTGGAACCCCAGGCACAGTCCTTGCCCGCGTACTCAAGGGAATAATGCTCGCCCTCGTACTTGTCGCTGAGCGCGACCTTCTGCCCCTCGCTCCAGCCAAACTTATCGAGCAGGCCGCCGCCAAAGACGACGCGCCCATCGCCGACGTTGAGGTCTTTCCAATAGCGCGAATCGGGCGAGATGCCGTAGACAGAAATCGTCTCCTCGCCATTACCATCGCCGCGGTCGTATTGCAGCTGGTAAACGGCATATTTCTCGGTCTGCGCAATCTTGTCTGCACCGTTATCGGTCGTGTTAACCGGGTGAATGTCGTCGTTGTCGGTGTCGATCTTAGAGGCCTTGTCGATCAGGTCGATAGCCTCGTCGCGGTCACAGCCGAGAGCATCGGCAAGGTCATCGAGGCGCGCGTAGAGCGCACCCTTCTTGTCCTGGACCTTGGCAAGCGCATCCTGCGCTGCGGTCAGGCTCTCGGCAGACGGAGATGCGGTCGCGGCATCGGCTGCCGCCTGCGCCGCATCGGCCGCGTCGTCAAGCTCGTCATCGGCATCCTGGGCGGCAGAAAGCAGCGCGCCGTCAACCGACTGCAAGCGCTCGAGTGCCGACCACTGCTCACGCTCCTCGGCAGTGCCCTCGAGCTCCAGCGGAGCCTTGAGCGTGTACTGGTGCTCGGCGACCAGGCTTGTCTCGAGGTTGTCGGCGTAGTGCGTCATCGTGGGCAGAATCGCCAGGCCAAAGAGCAGCAGCAGCGAGGCAAACGCGATGCCCACGAAGAGCGTGGCGAAGTTGCCCAGGTTGCGCAGGAAGACGCGCAGGCGGAAGCGAGAGACAAAGCCCACGCGCTCCGGCAGCTGCAGGCCGCGCTTGGTACCCGACTTGCCGCTCGCCTCGTGACGAAGGAACTGCAACGGCGTCTTGCCCATCTTGCGAAGCAGGCCCACCAGCGTGATGAGGATGAGCGCGGCGGCGGGAACCACGGCACACTTCACAAAGATCTCCCAGCTCCAGTACACCTGGAAGGGTGGCAGGCTGTACGAGCCGTAGTAGAGACCGCGCATGGGCTCGGTAAAGAACACAACGCCGAGCGCAGTGCCCAAAAGCGCCGCGACCACACCCACGATGGCGGGAAGCGCGAGGTAGTGCAGCACGATCTCGCGGCGGCGATAGCCGCTGGCGAGCAGCGTGCCGATGATGGCGCTCTCCTCCTCGATGGTGGCGTCGGTCAGGACCACAAAGACGAACGCCATAATCACGATGATGATGTCGAGCAGCGTCATCCACATCATGGAGTCGCCGTCCACGTCGTCGCGCGCATAACCAATGCCCTGGTTGGAATCGGCATCGATCAGATCGTCCACGCGCGCATCGGCTTCGGTCAGTGCCTCGACCATATCTTGCTCGGCGTCGATGCGGTCCGCGGTGGGGAGGTCGCGATCGGTAAAGGTGAAGGAGTAGGTGTAGGCGGGTGCGCCGCCGGCATCTTCGAGCGCGGCAAAGCCGCCATCGGTGACCTCGGCCACGCCGTACGTGATGGTGTTCACCGTGAAGTCCGAATTGTTGAGGAACAGTGCCTGGCTATCGGGCTGGGTCATGATGCCGCAGATGATGTAGGCGCGACCCTCAAGCTCAACCTTATCGCCCACGGCGAGGTCGTTGTTGGTGGCGAAGACACGGTCGATGGCTACCTCATCGTCCGTCTTGGGCTCCTTGCCCTCACAGTAGGACGCGATATCGACCTTGGTGCGGTGCGCATAGGTGCGCAGCGTTCGCTTGGTGCCGTCGTCGCCGGCGGTCTTTTTGATGATGGCGTCGATGGAGAAATTCTTGTAGAGCGTGACGCCACCGACGTCGCCGGCTGCATCCTCGGCGGCCTTGAGCTGGTCTTTGGTAGCCTCGAAGGAGGTGGTCACGCGGCCGTCCTCAATCGTATACTCGTCGCGCATGTCGTCGATGAGGCAGCCGATGGAATGCGCCGCGAGCAAAAAGCCCGACGTGAGGGCGATGCTTCCGCACATGAGCAAAAAGATGCCCAGATACTTACCGATATTGCGGCGCAGCTCGCGCGGGAGTCGTTTTGCGAGAGGTGTCATGGCGCCGCCTACCAATCGAGCTCGGCGGCCGCAACGGGCAACTCGTTGAGCTCGTCCTCGACGATGCGGCCGTCGCGCAGGCGCAGCACGCGGTTGGCCATGCGCGCGATGGCGGCGTTGTGGGTGACGATGATGATGGTGCAGCCGTAGGTGCGGTTGACGTCCTCCATGAGCTGCAGGATTTCCTTGGATGTCTTGTAGTCGAGCGCGCCCGTGGGCTCGTCGCACAGCAGCAGACCCGGATTTTTGACCAGCGCGCGGCCGATGGCGCAACGCTGCTGTTGGCCGCCCGAGACCTGGCGCGGGAACTTGTTGCGGTGCTCGTAGAGGCCCAGCGAACGCAGCAGGTCGTCGACATTGAGCGGGTTTTTGGACAGGTGCGCCGTGACCTCGATGTTCTCCTTGATGGTGAGATCGGGCACCAGGTTGTAGAACTGGAAGACAAAACCCAGCTCACGGCGGCGATACTCGCCCAGGTCGGTAGGCTTGAGCACCGTGAGGTCGCAGCCGTCCACCA
>CALFDL010000230.1 GCA_937950415.1 uncultured Collinsella sp.
GTCGAGTGCGCGGCCGATCTGTGCGGCGTCAACCACAAGACCGCCTTCGAGTGGCGGCACCGTGCGCTCACCACGGCGTCCGGCTGCCGGGACCGAATCATGATGCGCGACACCGTCTGGGTTGACGAGATCTGCATCAGCGACACCGACCTCTCCAAGGGCTACGGGCAAGCCCTCAAGCGCGGCCTCTCCCGCCAGGAGCTCTGCACCTGCGTCACCATCGATATCCACAAGAACCCCGTCGCGGTCGTCTGCGGCCACGGGAAGCCCAGTTCGGCGCGCGTGAGGGATGCCATGGGCGGCAGGATAGCGCCGGGATCGCTACTGATTCACGACCTCGAATGGGCCCACGTCGTGTCCCGCCGCTCGACGCGGGACGGCGCGAGGCCCCTCTTCCAGGTCTTCGCCGAGGCAGTCGGCGGTGATCACCACGAACCTGGAGTTCAGCAGGTGGGGATCGGCATTCGGCGACGACCAGATGTCCGCCGTCATAGACTGCATCGTCCACCACGGAAGGCTCGTCCAGTTCCGCAGGGAGTCCTGCAACGTGCGTCACGCCCTCATGCAGGAGGGGTAAATGCCTCAAAAAGGGCGCGCACGACCGGAGCGCGCCCAGCTCAAATCCCGATGCTCTTTTTACTCAAATCCTCTTGACGAAACACGCCAGATTCCCGGCGTCAGCTACGAGAATACCCGGGCCAATCAACGGCAGCACCCGATCAGCATTAAGAATATTGGAAGAAGCGAGGGATCGCTCGCATCAATCCTGATCTAGAAGAGACAGTGAATACTGACTCATCCATCCGCAACCGGCGTCATGGCCGTATCGAAATAATCGCCATCCAATCGAAACGAAATTCATATCTCAATGCTAAGTTTGACCACAAAGACTATGAACCAAACGGAAGTTTAAAGCGAAAGCTATACGCACGAAGAATTATTATCAATGACCTCTTCGGCAACACATTTAACTAAAGGAATCTCATAGGAAAGTGCGCGATCGTGCTTAAAAGGAATAAACGCACCGAAAGTTTGTTTTTTACTGTGAACAATCGCATTTCTTACTTTATAAATTCGGGAAGCTATTAATCCAGCTACATTATCGGATTCCCAATCTATAACTGGAGCATCAGATTCAAATTCAACCCCATTGCTCGAATACCACACAGACCAATCGAAACGATAGCGACGTAGGGATTTCATTAGCCGAGGCACATGGACACACGACTCAACCAAGTATTCAAGCTCACGTTTTTCATTTCCAAAACCAAGTTCGCTCTTATGGGATATTTCTTTTTCTAACTTACTAACAATCGAATACAGATGCTGATCGTTGTATGCAAATTCAACCGACTGGAGCTCGTTTCTCAACAATTCGGTCGTCATTTTTCGATAGGCGGAATTAAAGTAAAATTCAATCGAATGATAGAAGGACAAAAACTGCAAATATGGGCTTCTCGAAGACACGCCAAGACAAAAATGATTAACAGCGCTGTCGTCAAATTTTACATCCGGAACACAATCAATTTCTAACTTCGCAACAGATAGCCTCCCGTAACTTCCTTTTTCTAAAAACTCATCAAGCGATGAAATAAGCCTCAGTGGCCTATCTAAACAAGAGATGTACTTAAATTGGAAGGAAGTTGCTCGTTCACGAAGTTGTTTCGCTTTTCTAAACCCTTTGGTAGTTATTCGTAAGGAGAGAATACCTGTGATTTCAACAAAAGCAGATGTCCAATCATCAGCATTATGAGATACGGTTCTTCCACCGGTGGTTGAATGCGATCTCAGGCGTCGCAAAAAAGGATTTCTGCCTCTGAAAGTATTGCCGTCAAAACAACCTTCATTTAATAACATTAATATAATACAAAAAATATATGTAACGCTCGCCGGACCCATTCTAAATTCAGCATCTGCATTTACCGATTTACATGAAATTTGATCTGTAAAATGAGTTGCATATAATCCGGATATATCGACCATGCACTCATAGTTCTTACCATTTGAAAACCATTCCATACCATGAAAATCACCAATGGCCTCAACCGCTTTATCATATTCGTGTTTCAAGTCGTCGTCATTTATAATAATTGTCTTCTCAAAATCCGAAATCTCGGGGTCAAACTCTTCTTCAATTCGATAACTGAGATTTAAATGACATGTCAAATCATCACTGGCGTTATTTGGAGAGCTCTTGATTCCCATGATGGAGCAAAATACTTCTTTGAAAGAAACGTAATCGACAATATCCATAAGATACTTCTTAACACTTATATGACACTTGTTCTCAATACTATATCTGTCAACAATTTTTAATGCCATGAATCCTTCTTTTTTGTTTGAGGGAGGAGGTGGTCAATTTGGAGATATTCATTTCCAAACTAATGTACCATCGCGTGGAGTCGACAGCATTTCCACCAAAGGCGTGATGGGTTTCGTTTGCCGCGAAAATAAGTAAACAGGCGCTCTTAGGAGCGTGGCCCCTACTTCCTCTCAAGGAGAAAACATAATAATTGGGACGATTCACAGTCGACAGGCAACTAAGCCGTATCACAATTTGGGGGCACGCATAGGAGTCACCGATATTCTCAAACTAAATATTGCATCGATACCTAAGCAGATGAAGTAAATGATCGACTATCGAAAGCAATATACTCCTAGAGTCGGAGCTATGCCCAAATACTTGGCTGGACAAGGCGAAATACCGGTATCAACGGAACTCAAGTTGAGTATTTGCTCGCTTGAGCACTGCTGAATATCGCGAAACAGCACCGCCGATATCGCGCCTGGGCACCGGGGCCGACACTGGCCCCGGTGCCTTTTTATCGCTACCGGTCTATCCGCGGCGCTGCCGCATGTTGGCCTCGCCCATGTCGAACCAGACCGCGCTGTGCACGATCCTGTCCACAATCGCGTCCGCGTGTACCCCGCCGCCGAGCCTCGGGTGCCAGTCCTTCTTCTTGAACTGGGTGTAGAAGACGGTCGAGGCCGTGCCGCACCTCAGCTCAATCAGCTCCAGCAGCATCGACCTGAACTCAGTGTCCGGCTTGTCCAGAAGCCACTCGTCGACCACGAGCAGGCCGAACGCGCCGTACTTGCGGACGAGCTTGCGCTCGACACCCGGTCGGATTAGCCTCCCCCACTGGCGCCTCAGTATCCGTTGAATCGATCCAAACCACCATACTGGTCATGGACGTGTCCGTATCGGGCATACGCGTCTCGACCGCAGCGTTTTGCCCCATAAGCGCTACCACCGGGGTTCCTTCGGCGCCAATAGTCTCGCCCACATAGCCGATCAGCTCCAAATGATCAGCATCGAGCAAAGCCCGGCCAGCACCCGAGACGACCGGCCATGACGGTAGCGATGTCCATAAACAGGCTTTCCGCGCGAGCGACATAAGAAGGCCCGCCCTGCAAAACGTATAGATAGGCCATAGCAACAAGCAAAATATAACGACGACGATGGTTTAACAAGACAACAGATATGACCGTTCCGATCCTCAATACGAACCAATAAGCCACATGGGAGAATGCGAAATTCACTGTTGACAAGTCTACATACCAGCTAATATAGCAAATAATAACGCAAATTATAATAAAATCCACTAGCAGCCCGTCGATGGGAATCCAAAAGAGCGGCACATAACGCAGGAATCCAAAGACAGAGACAAGAAAAACTATTAGATACAGATGTAGCTTCTGGTCCAACGCATGCAAAGCCGGAAGTATAAAGGGCAGCAAAATACAAGCCTTCGATTGAAGCTATCTGTTAAACAGCCTTGTTTATGGAGTATTCGACTTTCCCCGCAACAAACCAGATTGTTATGGCAGCAAAGCAGCCGACCGTAGTTCTTCCAATTGGATAGAAAAAGATATTGTAGAAAAAACTAATAATACCTCGACCTAGAACCGTTCGAGAATTTCCTCGGCATTATCTCGCAGATAAATATCTAGATCCGGCACGGCAAACTGCACGTAGCCCCTCTGTGGTGCCTGAATAACCTCTCTTTGTAGCAATTTGGCCCTAATAGAGCTGATCTCATTGGTCTTTTTACCCATGCGCCTAGCAATCTCGGCTGATTTGGACTGTTGTTTATCCTCGCACATGGCCAAAAGGTATTTGATATCGTTGAGCCCCAGTCCAGAAATCGCGGGCTCGTGAACAACATCGTGAAAACGAGCCTCTGCCAGCGCAATGCCTTCAGTGACGTCGCGCTCGCTCACAATGGCACTTTTGGCACGATGCAAGTTGGCGCGCTGCCAAATGGAATAACCGACCAGTTGCACCAGATAGGCATAGCCCTTAGTGGCCTTAGCGGCTCTCGACAGGAGATTGTCCTCTATGGTCAAGCCAGTCGCGACAAAGCTATCGCCCATAGAGAGCGCTACCTCCACCTGGTTGATAGGCGCCAGATCTTCGGGGAGGGCACGACGCAAGAACGTAAGCGCCTTGCCGTTAATAAGATCCATAACACCGGCGGGTAAACCGGCAAAGGCAAGTGCGATATCTACTCTTTCCCCTATCAAAAGCTGAACCGTAGACGCAATGGCACGCATATCGTCAATCGGGGCGTCCTGAACTTCATCGATGGCAATAAAAAGACCCTTGGATGATTTCGCTGCCGAACTCAGCAACTTTCTAAGGCTCGACTCTTTGGGCACAACGTCGACTTTCGCGGAAACAAAGCCGGCGTTTACGCCGACCGAAGCATTGGTCGCAAGGGAAGGATCAGCAACCTGATCCCTCAAGTCCAGCAATAGGTTAGGGCCAGCAGAGACAATAGCGGTCTTCCATCCAAGCTCTCGAGCACGATCCCTAAGATCGCAGAGCAAAACAGTTTTTCCGGAGCCCCTCGGTCCAGCAATGCGCATGAGCCTCGCAGGTGCACCAATTCCCGCATTCAAACTCTCGGTAAACTCAAGGGCAATATCATCACGACCAATTATGCGCGGAGGCTCAGCACCGGCAGTGGGACGAAACGGATTATGGAATGCTGTGACGCTCACTTGTTTACCTTTCTGGAGAATCGATTAACAGTCAATCATTGCTTATTTTTTTATCGTAGACTGTATCGGATAATATCGAGTTATATAAGCCTATATAAACTTATCGCGGAAGTATCGAGCTTTCGTAATTTGTTTAATTTAGTAGTACAACGTTGCTTTCTTCCAAGCTCATAGCGAAAGAAGGTTAAGGACTTCCTAAAACCATTGCCTTAATACGAGAAATACTCGCTCTCAGCGGATAAGTTCGGCCCCAACCACGGATCACCGTTAAGGAAGAACTCCGGCCAGCGCTGCATGAACAGCGCTTGCTCGCGTTTCCAGCGGCGCATCTTTTCCTCGTTGGCCTCTTCCCTGCCGCGCGAGGTGAACTCGTAGTGATACAGCTCGGCATAGGGCGTAAAGATGGTGCGATAGCCCGCCTCCCACACGCGCAAACAAAAATCTGCATCGTTAAAGCCGACGGCGAATTCCTCGTTGTAGCCTCCGACTTGCTCAAACACGTCGCGACGGACCATCTGGCAGGCGCCCGTTACGGCGCTAAAGTTGCCCGGACGCACAGCACGGGCAAGGTAGCCCTCACGTTTTGCCGAGAAATCCTGGTTGGCATGGGCAAGCGCGCCGCGCACGCCAACCAAAATGCCGGCATGCTGCACCAGATGATCGGCAAAATAGAGCTTGGCGCCCACAACGCCCGCGTCGGGACGCTGAAGATAGCCCATCATCTCCTCGATAAAGTCGGATGAGATGACTTCAGTGTCATTATTGAGAAGCAGCAGGTAATCGCCCTTGGCATGCTCAACGCCAAAGTTAATGATCTGGGAGTAATTAAACTCGCCCGGCCACCACTCAACGCGTGCTGCACCCTTGCCACCAGACGCAGCGGCTACGCGCTCCGGCAGGGTTTCGTAATACGCAAAGGTCTCCTGGTCTTCGCTGTTGTTTTCCACCAAGACGATCTCGTAGTTGGCGTACGTGGCCTTCTGGGCGATCGACATCACGCAGGCATCGAGCGTCTCGACGTGGTCCTTGGTGGGAATCACAATGCTCACCAGCGGCGCAGACTCCGGCAGCGCATAGCGCATGCGGTAGACAAACGGCGTCTCGGACTCCTCGACCGTTCCGCGAATGCCCAGCGAGTCAAAGTGACGCTGCAGAGCCAGGCGTCCGGCCTCGATAGTATATGGCTTGCTATCGGCAGAACAGTCGGCGGTAGAGCCAGGGAG
>CALFDL010000231.1 GCA_937950415.1 uncultured Collinsella sp.
CAGGATTTCCGTCCCGCCTACCTGCAGATTCGCGAGTTTATCGATTCGCTGCCGCAGCGCCCCATCGTGGCGGCCTTTACCGCTACGGCGACCGAGCGCGTGCGTGCGGATATTCAGCAGATGCTCGGCCTGCAAAATCCCGCGACCGTGGTGACGGGCTTCGATCGCAAGAACCTCTACTTTGGTTGCGAGGAGATGGGCGACAAAGCCAAGACCGCATGGGTGCGCGACTACGTGATCGCGCATTCGAGCGAGAGCGGCATCGTGTATTGCTCCACCCGCAAGACGGTCGATGCCCTGGCAGGCGAGCTTGCCGAGGCGCTGGGCCCCAGCGGAATTCGCGTGGGCCGTTATCACGCCGGCATGGGCAACGACGCCCGTCGCCAGAGCCAGCGCGCCTTTATCGACGACGACATCCAGGTGATGGTCGCCACCAACGCCTTTGGCATGGGCATCGACAAGCCCAACGTGCGCTACGTGATCCACAACAACGTGCCCGAGAGCATCGAGGCCTACTATCAGGAGGCGGGTCGCGCCGGTCGCGATGGCGATCCGGCGAGCTGCCACCTGCTGTGGAATGGTAACGATTTCCGCATGCGCCGCTTTTTGATCGACCGCGGCGATGCGGCCGACGAAGCGCTCGACGACGAGCAGCGCGCGTGGGCGCTCCAGAACCGCTACCGTTTGCTCAGCCAGATGGAGGGTTACTGCAACACCACCGGCTGCCTGCGCGAATACATGCTGCGTTACTTTGGCGACGAGGCGGCGGCCGAGCATGCGGCTGCGGGCGCGGTTGGCGCGGCGGAAGAGGCCGAGGGCTGCGGCAACTGCAGCAACTGCCTCACGCAGTTCGAGGTCGAGGACGTCACCGACATGGCCCGCGCCGCCGTGCGCTACGTTGCCATGCGCCCTATGCGCTTTGGCAAGTCGCTGATCGCCGATGTGCTCCACGGCGGCAATACCGAGCGCATTCGCCAGATGCATCTGGACGAGGACCGCGGCTACGGTGAGCTGTCGAGCGAATCGGTCGGGCGCATCAAGGACATCGTCGGCCAGCTGTGCGGCCGCGGCTATCTGGCCACCTCGCAGGGGCAGTACCCGGTCGTGGGCCTGGGCCCGCGCGCCGGTGAGGTCGAGGACGAGGCGTTCGCCTTTACCGTTAAACGTCGCGCGTCCAAGCGCAAGGCCTCGGCCCGCGCCCGCCGTGCGGTTGATCTGCTGCGCGAGGAGGCCGAGCTGGATCAGCGCCCGCGCGTGGGTGACGATGCCGAGCTGTTCGAGCGCCTGCGCGCCCTCCGCAAGGAGATCTCTGCGGAGCTGGAGATGGCGCCGTATATGGTCTTTTCCGACAAGGCCCTGCGCGGCCTGTGCCGCCTGCGCCCGCAGACGCGCGACGAGCTGATCCAGGTCAACGGCATTGGCGAGAAAAAAGCCGACGCCTTTGGCGAGCAGTTTATGGCGGCGATTGAAGAGTTTGAGTCCGAGCATGCGCGGGATGGAGCGTAACGATGGTAGCCGATAGCAAGACCGAACGTTCCGAGCGCGCCGAGGTGTCCGCCGTGCCGCTGTACCAGCAGGTCATGGACGACCTAAAGGGCGAGATCGCGCGCGGCGTGTACGTGGCCGGCTCGCGCATTCCTTCCGAGATGGAGCTCGCGAAGTCCTACGGCGTGGGGCGCGTCACCGTGCGCCGCGCCATCGAGGAGCTGTCGCGTGCGGGATATCTCAACCGCCAGCAGGGGAGGGGCACGTTTGTGTGTGCGCCCAAGCTCAAGCGCAAGATTCGCCAGAAGGGTGACGTCCAGAGCTTTACTGAGGGTTGTGCTGCCAACGACATGGTGCCGGGTGCGCGTCTGGTGTCGCGCACGGTGGTCGCGGCGGCGCACGAGGATGCGGCGTTCTTTGGCGCGGAGCCCGGCTGCGAGCTTATCGTGGTCGAACGCGTGCGCACAGCCGACGGCATCCCTGTCATGCTTGAGAACAACGCCTTTGTGCTCGCCGACCATCCCTATCTGCAGACGCTTGCCGACAAGGACCTCACGGACAATTCCATCTTTGCGCTCGTTGCCGAGCATTCGGGTCGCGCGCCGCTCAAGTCCGACCCCTGCACCGTGGAGATTGCGCTTGCCGATGCTCAGGCGGCCCCGCTGTTGGAGGTGCCGGTCGGTGAGCCGCTCTTCTATATGGAGGCGTACTTTACCGATGAGGACGAGCGCCCCTTGCTGCTCGGCCGCCAAAAGATCGTGGGCTCGCGCTACGTGTTCGACATCTAACGTCCATAGATAGAACAACATAGAACAAATTTGCCGAAATGACTTCACCTGCGATAGCTTGCGTGGTATATATAGAACAACATAGAACGACTGCAGGTACGAGCTGCCGTCGTTCAAGGCTGCCATACAGGGAGGTACGTCACCGTGAACGCACATGATCTGGTTCAGGAAATCATCGAGCGCAAGGGCAAGATCGAGAACGTCTTTTGGATTGCCTGCGGCGGTTCGATGATCGACCTGATGCCGGCCAACGAGCTGCTCAAGCGCGAGGCCACCACGTTTACCTCGACGGTCTACACGGCACGCGAGTTTTGCCTGATGGCCCCCAAGAGCCTTGGCGAGAAGTCGCTCGTTATTGCCTGCAGCCACAGCGGCAACACGCAAGAGGTCGTCGATGGCTGCGAGATGGCGTTGGCTGCCGGCGCCGAGGTCGTCGCCATGACCGACTGCGAGGGCTCCAAGATTGACAACGGCAAGTGGATCACCTGGGTCTACCCGTGGGGCGAGGGCGTGCCGCAGGCCGAGGTGCCGCAGGGCATCGGCGCTCTGATCGCCGCCGAGCTGCTCGACCAGCAGGAAGGCTACGAGGCACTCGCCGACATGTACGAGGGCCTCAAGCAGATGGATGCGCTACTGCCCGCCGCCCGCGAGAAGGTCAACGCCGAGCTGGGCGCCCGTTTTGCCGAGCTCTGCCAGCAGCACAAGTTCTTCTACATCCTGGGCTCAGGCCCCAACTTTAGCCAGACCTACGCCATGGCAATCTGCTCGCTCATGGAGATGCAGTGGCAGCACTGCTGCTACATCCACTCCGGCGAGTACTTCCACGGCCCGTTCGAAGCCACCGAGCCCGGCGTGTTCTACTTTGTGCAGCTTGGCGCGGGCGAGTGCCGCCCCATGGAGGAGCGCGCCCTTGCGTTCCTCAACACGCACACCGACACGATTATGGTGCTCGACGCGCTCGAGTACGGCGTGGGCGAGGTACCTGCCAGCGTGCGTTCGTACCTGGAGCCGATCTTCTTCTACGCGATGAGCTGCGAGCTGCGCGCAGCCCGCGGTAAGGTGTTCGACCACAGCCCCGAGATTCGTCGCTACATGGGCATCGAACAGTACTAGGTAACGGGAAAAGCATTTACCTTAGATTCGCAAGGGCATTGCGTGAGTCAAAAAAGCGGGCCGCGCCGGGGATTTCCGGCGCGGCCCGCTTGGCATCGCGTTTAGATTCGCAAGGTTGCGGCAGCCAGCGGCCTACTTTGCGTCGTAGGCCTCGGCGTCCCACCAGTCGAGCTGGGCGATGTTGTCACGGATGTGCTGGCAGCTCTTGTGGAATCCCTCGAGCTCGTACTCGGACAGGTCGAGCGCGTAAACCTCCTCGACGCCCTCGGCGCCGATCACGCACGGCAGGGAGGTAAAGATGCCCTCCTCGCCATACTGACCGGTCATGAGCGTGGAGGCGGAAAGCACGGCGTGCTCGTTGTGCAGCACGGCGGCGCAGACGCGCGCGGCGGAGTTGGCGACGGCGTACTCGGTGCACTGCTTGCCCTGGTAGGTCACATAGCCGCCCTTGCGCGCGAGCTCCTCGACCTCCATGTGGTCAAAGGCGTACTTGTCGGGGTTCTCGGCCTGAAGCTCGTTGAGGCTCTTGCCGGCGATGGTCGCGGCCTTAAAGGCGGCCAGCTGGCTAAAGCCGTGCTCGCCGATCATGTAGGCGTCGACGGACTTGGGGCTCACGCCGACCTTTTTGGAGATCTCGGTGCGCAGGCGGGCAGAGTCCAGACCGCAGCCCGAGCCGATGATCTTCTTGGGATCGTAGCCGGTCAGGTGCCACAGCTCGGTGCATACGACGTCGCAGGGGTTGGAGATGCTCACGAAGATGCCGTCGAAGTCGGCGTCGACGATGCGTTTGGCAAAGGTGCGGGCGGCGTCGGTGGTAAAGAACAGCTCACCGTCACGGTTGCCGGCGGCCAGCGCGACCTTGCCGGCAGCGTTGACGATGACGTCGCAGCAGGCAAGCTCCTCGTAGTGGTCGTAGCAGTTGACGATCTTGGTGTTATACGGGACAAACGAAAGGGAGTCGCGCAGGTCCTGGACCTCGGACGTCACCTTGGCCTCGTTGATATCGCACAGGTACAGCTCGTCGGCAATGCCCTGCATAAGCAGGCTGTTGGCGACATGTGCTCCTACGTGGCCCTGGCCGACCACACCGATTTTACGCGTCTGGTACATATATGTATCCTTTCGGCCGAGTTTTTCGCGTCGAACCATTGTAGCGTCCTGCCGTCACTTTGCTAGGCTAAAGCGCCATAGATTTTTGGGACATGCCTTAATCTCTACTTTTGGAGTGATTTGGACCACTGGTGGTGTCTCGGGGCGATGCACTCGCGCGGATGGGGCGGTCGTTGTACCATAGCTGCAACTGACTCGTAAGGAGCATCCATGCCCATTCGCATTCCCGACGCCCTCCCTGCCGCCGCGCAGCTCGAGAGCGAGAACATCTTTGTCATGACCGAGTACCGCGCGCTGCACCAGGACATTCGTCCGCTGCGCGTGCTCATCCTCAACCTCATGCCCACCAAGATCGCCACCGAGACGCAGATCATGCGCAAGCTCTCCAACACGCCGCTGCAGGTGGAGGTGGACCTGCTGCGCACCAAAACGCACGAGGCCACGCACGTGAGCGCCGGCCACCTGGAGACGTTCTATCGCACGTTCGACGACATCCGCGACATCCACTACGACGGCCTGATCATCACGGGCGCGCCGGTGGAGCAGATGCCGTTCGAGGAGGTCGACTACTGGCCCGAACTCTGCCAGATCATGGATTGGTCCACCACACACGTGCACTCTACGCTGCACATTTGTTGGGGCGCGCAGGCCGGTCTGTACCATCATTACGGTATCCAGAAGTACGATCTGCCGGCAAAGGCGAGCGGCGTGTTCGAGCATTATCTGGTGAAGCCGCAAAGCCCTCTGGTCCGCGGCTTTGACGACCGTTTCTATGCCGTGCATTCGCGCAACACCGATGTGCGCCGCGAGGACGTGGAGGCCGAGCCGCAGCTTGAGGTCGTGGCCGTGTCCGACGAGGTGGGCCTGTACATCGTCAAGTCGACCGACAGCCGCCGCTTCTTTGTCTTTGGCCATCCCGAGTACGATACCGACACGTTGCGCCTGGAGTACGAGCGCGACGTGAAGCGCGGACTCAACCCCCAGGTTCCGGCGCATTACTTCCCGAATGACGACCCCACGGCCGAGCCGCGCAACGTCTGGCGCAGCCAGGCTCAGCTGTTCTACACCAACTGGCTCAACTACTACGTCTACCAGACCACGCCCTACGACCTGGCCCGCGCCGGCGAGGAGCACTAGGCCGTCGGGAGGTGCGCCAGCCGTTAGGCGCTGACGATGTGGGGCAGCGGCAGGTCGTGGGCGTCGGTGGGAACGTGGCCGACGCGCTGTTCGTCAAAGGCGATGCCGACGATTTGACATACGGGCGAGAGCATGGGCAGGTAGCGGTCATAGCAGCCGCCGCCGTAGCCTAGGCGCGTGCCGGCGCGGTCGAATGCTACGAGCGGCACGACGATCATGTCGAGAGCTTCGGCAGGCACGATAGGGAAGCGGCCGCTGTCGATGTTTATGGCCGCGAAAGCCCGTGTGGGGTGGGCGATAAACGGAGCCGCGGACGCATCGTCGGCGGCAACTGCCCGCATGCACATGCGCTGGCCACAAGCTGCGGCATCAATTGCCGAGAGCATGCACGGATAGGCTACGCGCCAGCCGCGCGCGGCGGCCGCAGCGGCAAAGGCGGCGGGATCTGCCTCGGAACCCATCGCGGCATAGACGGCAACGGTGTGCGGCGCCGCGGCATCCAAGCGATCCAACAGCTCAACAAGCCGCGCGCAGATAACGGCAGACTTCGCTGCCCGCAAGTCCAAATCAAGAGCATCGCGCCGAGCAATCACCGCCCGCCGCAACTCAGCCTTGTCCATCCTAGCCCCCTCTCCCAAACCTACCAAAAAGGGACAGGTTTATTTTGGCAGGTTTTATCTGGGCAAACGTCAAAGCCGCCGCAAAGGCGCCCTTTGTGGCGGCTTCGACTCGACGTTGGCTTCACAGCGCCGCAGCGATCGCTTCAGTCACAAACTTATTGAGTGACTCACCCTTCTTTGCCGCCGCCAGCGCTGCTTGCTTGTGGAGCTCAGAGCCCGTTCTTACGTTGAACGAGCCCTTAAAAGCCCGCTCGGGTTCCTTGCCCTTCTCGGCGCAAAACTCAAGGTAATCGTCGACGGCGTCGTGGAAGCATTGCTCCACTTCTTCAGCCGTGGAGCCTTCAAATACGATTGCGTCTCTAATGCCGGCGACCATACCTGTTAGCACATGCTGTTCGGCATCGAACTCGACCGGGGCGAAATAACCCTTGTATGCCAAAACGTTACTCATGACTACCTCCGACATCTTGCAGAAAGCGAACGATGTTTCGAATGGTCCCCGCTGTCAATTCGTCAGATGGATGAGGCGCGTGCATTACGAACATCCTGCCATCTGATGGCCTGTAGAAGCGAACGCGCGATCCGGATGTCTTGCCTTTGCTGTCCATTTCAAAGCCATATGAAGCCATAACTTTAAGAAAGTCAGCGAATCTATACGTTGAAGGACAGCTAAGCAGCTGGGCGATGAGTTTATCGGATCGAGTCATCCCGCCTCACATTCTGCAACTATATTCTAGTTGCAATTTCAGTTCGATGCAAGCACCTCTACTATAGAACATGTGTGCGTATAGAACAAGTGTTCGAATCACAACTGAGGAAGGAGACAGGCACCTTTGTGGTGGTCTGTGCTGTGGAGTGGGCGTCTGCGGCGG
>CALFDL010000232.1 GCA_937950415.1 uncultured Collinsella sp.
ATTAGTTCATGACGGGGTGTCGCAAGGACATAAAAGTGTGCTTTGCTGCGTCATCTGGTGGGCATCTGGAGCAGTTACTTGCGCTTAAGCCTTTGATGGAGCGCTACGACAGTTTCATCCTCACCGAGAAGACTGCCTACGATGCCAAGCTACCTGTGCGGGCTCGCTATGTGCGCCAGGTGAATCGACACGAGGCAAGCTTTCTTCCTCGAATGGCGTTCAATGCCGTGACGTCTCTTCGTTATTGGTTCACCGAACACCCCGACGTGATTGTGTGTACGGGGGTACTGGCTACCATACCGTTTTGCCTGATCGGGCATGCAATGGGCGCCAAGCTTGTGTATGTCGAGTCTTTCGCGAAAACTGACTCACCAACCATGACGGGAAAGCTGCTGAGCAAACGCGCCGATCGTTTTTACGTGCAGTGGGAGTCGATGCTATCCGTGTACCCCAATGCCCGCTTTGTCGGCGGCGTGTACTAGGGAGGTGGTCGCATGATATTCGTTACCGTAGGCTCCCAGAAGTTCCAATTCGACAGATTGGTCAGGGCGGTAGATGCTCTCGTTGCGAGCGGTGTTGCTGAGGATGGAGCTTTTGCTCAGACGGGTGCGTGCACTTACATTCCTGAGTATTTGGAACACGAGGCATTTCTCGATCGTGATTCCTTCCGCGTTCATATGGATGCTTGCGATGTCGTGGTAACCCATGGAGGTACCGGCGCCATCATCGGCGCCGTTAAGGACAACAAGAAAGTCATCGCTGTTCCGCGTCTAGCAAAATACGGCGAACATGTGGATGATCACCAGATTGAGATTGTTCGACAGTTCGGGGACATGGGGCTGATTGAGCCGTGTATGGACCCTGCCGACCTGCCCGCCGCTTATGCGCGGGTGCTTTCCAAGGATTACCTGCCCTACAAGAGCAACGCGGCGCGGTTCTGCGCCGACCTTTCCGATTACATCGATGGCGTTGGAGGCGTACGATGAAACTTAAGAAAAGATTCGCGCTTTCTCTGAGGAACAACTTGCGCTTTATCCCCGACGAGGATTTTATTCGCATGTGCTTCAGAGCAAAGCTGCACTATAAGCTCGATCTCGATCATCCCAGGACCTTTAATGAGAAGCTCCAGTGGTGCAAGCTGCATTATCACAATCCAGTCTTGACCACGCTTGTTGACAAGTTTGAAGTGCGATCCTTTGTAAGGGAGCGTATCGGCGATGAGTACCTTGTTCCGCTTTATGGCGTCTACGATTCGGTGGAAGAAATCGACATTGATGAGTTGCCGGAAAAGTTCGTGCTGAAGTGCACTCACGACTCGCAGAGCACAATCGTGTGTACGGACAAATCAATATTCGATTTTGAGGTCGCTAAGAAACGCCTGCGTACTGCACTCCAACGGAACTGGTACTGGCAGGGTCGGGAGTGGGCCTACAAGGATATAGCTCCTCGTGTGGTTGCCGAGGCGTACCTCGACGAACCGGGTAGGCAGACCCCGACTGACTATAAGTTCTACTGCTTCGATGGTAAGGCGGCGCTCGTGCAGACCGATGCCGATCGATTTACCGCGCACGATATGCAGTATTTCACTCCATGCTGGGAGCAACGTGGAGACATCAATCACGAAGTATCCAATCGTAAACCCACCGAAAAGCCCGAGAACTACGATTTGATGCTCAGACTTGCTGAGACGTTGGCGTCGGATCTTCCGCATGTACGAGTCGATCTTTACAACATCGCGGGCAATCCTTTCTTCGGCGAGATGACTTTTTACACCGGGGGCGGTTTCGACCCCTTCTACGCTGATGAGAAGCAGCCGGACAGGCTCGATTGCGAGCTCGGAGAGCTATTCGTTTTGCCTAAGCAGAATTCGTAACTGCGAATGTAGCGTCGTAGGTAGTGTTATCTAGCGAGTGTGGATAATCCCGAGAAGAACATGGTCCAGACTCCGCCCGATCTAATTCACTCAGTAAGCCCTGGCTTACATCAAAGATTGCATTTGGAATGAAAGATAGAAATCCCATGGGCTTTGAACATTCAAGAACATGTTGCGAAAAGCGAATGATTGCCCTGGATTATGCTACAGAAGCCTGGTTGAAGCTGCTCTACGGTGAGGTAGCCAAGTGAACGTCTGCATGATTACATACAATCTCGTCAATAATGGCATTGGCAAGGTGGTGCTCACATATTCGTTCGAACTTATCCGGCATGGGCACACGGTGACCTTGCTCGTCGGTGGTCCATGCGAACAAGAGAAAGTTGATGAGGCCGTAGCTCACGGCATCGCGGTCACACAGCTTCCCGATAAGAGGTCCGACACCCTTGGCTATTTCGAGGCGCTGAGCAAAGCCCTCGACGAGGGACAATTCGACATCTGCCATGTCCACGGCAACAGTGGTATGGTCTTCCCTGAGTTGGTTATAGCGAAGTGCTCCCGTGTTGTAGTGGTGGCCTGCCACTGTCACAACACGGGATGCGAACATCCCGTGCTGCACAGGGTGCTGAGGCCTTTCGTGCCTCGACTTTGCGACTGCATGTTCGCGTGCAGTGACGAGGCGGGCAAATGGCTTTTTGGAAATGCGGGCTTTTCCGTCATCCCTAATTCCTTCGACCTTGACAAGTTCAGGTTCGATCCGCAAGCTCGCCTCGAACTGCGCGGAGCCTACGGTATCGACGAGGACGTCTATATTCTTGGCAACGTGGCAAGGTTGAACCCTGAGAAAAATCATGCGTTCCTAATCAAGGTTTTCGAGGCATTTCATGCTGAGAACCCCGAATCGATTCTGATGATTGCTGGTGGGGGACCTGGAGAGAAGGATGTTAGGGCCTTGGTTGAGGCATCGCCTGCCCATGATTCGATTATGCTGCTTGGCAACGTAAAAGACCCAGCTAAGCTCTATTCGGCGATGGATTGCTTTGTGTTTCCCTCAATTCACGAGGGACTTGGTATCGTCCTCGTGGAGGCACAACTCGCCGGCCTTGAATGCTTCGTATCGTCCAATGTGCCGCAGGACGCTTGCGTGAGTGACAGGTTCCACGCGATTTCCCTTACAGAAACCGCTGAAAGATGGGCGGGCGAGATAGCTGCGATGGCCTTTTGGCCACATGATAGGAGCAAAGACTCCTTCCGTGCGGGGAGCCTGGAGCCTTTCGACATCTCCTCGAGCTACCACCTTCTTGAGGGCGCATACGAGGCCGCATTGGATCGTAAAGGAGGACGGGAATGAACATCAACGTCGACTTTGCCGAAGCCGCCGGTGGAAAGGGCTTCCCTCGTTCGCTCGGGACGTTTCTTTTGAACCCCTGCTTCCACGCTGTGGCTCTTTTCCGCCTGTCCGCCCTGCTCTACCGTTGCCATCTTGAGCCACTGGCAAAGATTGTTTGGTGTTTGAACAGGATGCTTTACCACGTCGATTTGGATTACAAAGCGAAGTTGGCACCGGGGTTTCGCCTCGTCCACGGGCTCGGCGTTGTTATAGGCGCTGGGGTCGTCAGCGAGGGGCCGCTCACAGTGTATCAGGGTGTAACCATCGGCGGCTCTCATGGACATCATCGCGAAGATGGTCGGGGGGGGGTCTTCTGGCAGCCCCATTTCGGGAGCAACGTTATCGTGTACACGAACTCCTGCATTTTCGGACCGATATACGTTGGGGACGGCGCGATTGTGAAGGCGGCCCGAATAGTTACGAAGGACGTTGGGCCTGGGGACAAGATATAAACGGAGGTTGCTTGTGCCGCTTGTAAGCATAATTATTCCAGCCTATAAGGTCGAAAAAGAACTTGGCCGCTGCGTTGACAGTGTCCTTTGCCAGACGTTGGGCGATATCGAGGTGATTCTCGTCGATGACGGGAGTCCGGATGACTGCCCTCGAATCTGCGATGATTACGCCCTTGCGGATTCGAGGGTAAAAGTTGTCCACAAGCAGAACGGAGGGCTTTCGGATGCGCGCAACTTCGGTCTGGCCGAGGCGACTGGGGATTACATCATGTTCGTTGATTCAGACGATTCTATCGAGCTCGATGCTTGCGAGAGGCTGCTGCGCTTGGCAACCGATTCCCGCGCTGACATCGTCCTTGGGGATTGGAGGGTAACCCCGGGTCCGGACAGGCCCGATCACTACGCGTCGCTTGAGGAGGGAAAGGCGTATCCCACTAAGGATTTCATTCTCACAGCTCTAAAAGCGGGAGAATGGTACCCGTGCGCATGCTTCATGTTTTGCAAGCTCTCGTTGTTTAATGATAACGGGCTCAGGTTTGCCGTGGGGTTGCTGCATGAAGACATGGAGATGCAGCCTAGAGTCTTTCTTGCAGCGGATACCGTCGTCTGCCTGAAATACAAGTTCTACAACTACATTCAACGGCCGGGCTCCATCATGAAATCGCAAAATTCTTCCGAACGTGCGGTTTCCATGTGCGAGATCCTAGGGCGCTGGAAGACTCAATTTGACGCAATCAACGATTTGGAGCTTCGCCACGCTTTATATGGCTATCTTGCGAAGTGCTATCTACACACTTGCCGCGAGCTTGGACTTCGGGGCGGCCTTGAGGTGCCGGGCGTAGACAAGAAGTTTTTGTTCGAATACGGCACGAACACAAAAGAGAAGGCCAAGGCGCTGTTGTTCGCTGCTTCGCCGCGCTTCTACAGCTACCTTTAGGTGGGCCGGCATATGCATCATCAATTGTCATGGACGCGAGATTCTATCTTGTCGAAACGGATACGCTTCGATTGGCTCACGGCGTCGCTCGTTGCTATCTACTTTGCGGTCTTCAAGTTGGTCTGCATCCCGAAGGTGCTGCAGCAAGGCCTTAAAGTCAGCTGCGTGTTCTTCGTCCTTCTCTTTCTCATCACCAACCTCAAAGGAAGAGAGTACAAACACCCGTCGGCCCTGTTTTGCATCATGGTCGTGATCTCGAGCATCGCGGGCTATCTGGCTGGGTACGTAGACTCCTCCAACTGCACCGACGCGCTTCTCTACGCCATCTGTCTCTACGCCCTCGCCCTTCTAATTACTACATGCAGCAGACGTGGCAGGCTCGAGACTTTCATGAGCGTCTTTTTCTGGATGACCGTCATCTACTGCGTTCTATCTATTGTATTCATTGCAAGGGTGGGTACAGCCGATGGGCCCCTACTCTACTATTTTGCAGGCAACAAGTTCTCAACGAGCTATTACTTCATCATGTTGGCATGTCTGGCTTACGCCAAGCTTCGTCGCGAAGGCAGGAGCAAAGATTTAGTTGTCCTGGTCACCGCGGGCCTTGGTTTGCTTGCTCTCGTCGTGGCTCATACGGTCTACTGCTCGACGGCCGTCGCAATGTCTGCCCTCTTGATTGCTTTAGTGATCCTCCCACGGAAAGCCCAGCGTATTCTAGAAAAGCCTGCAGTCGTCATAGCGGCAATGGTCTTGACGGGCGTTATTCTTGCCTTCTTATTACAGCTCCTCCAGGTGCCGTTTGTGAAGCATATTGTCGTAGACGTCCTCGGTGAGAACTTGACGTTGACGGGCAGGGATTTGATTTACAGTGGGCTTCGGGCCGTCATCAGCGAATCTCCTATCTTCGGGTACGGCTATGGAAACGCAGCCGTGGCCATGTACGTCGGGTATGGAAACGCTCAGAACTCTATCATGGAGACGCTCGTCAACTATGGTGTCGTGGGTCTATTCGCCGTCTTCTATATGGCCTGGACTAGCGTAAAAGGAGATAAGCCTTCTTGGAGCTGGGGCATGTACATCATGCTTTACGCGATGATCGCAGGATCTATCGTCGAAATTACGTACAACTACTACTTTTTCATTGCGCTCATGGCTATTTTCGTGGCTAGCGAGGATATCCAGAGTGGAGGAATCGAAAAAGACGAGAAGCAGAGTGTCTGTTGTGTCAATGGGGCGCTCACAAGGAGGTAAACATGCGCGTTGGCATTATGTCAATGCAGAGAGTCGTGAACCACGGCTCCTTCATGCAAGCATACGGATTAAAGTCAATGATCGAGTCGCTGGGACACGAGGTCCTTTTCGTTGACTACAAACCTTCCTCGTGCGTGCCGGGGCTCAGGGACGCACGAGGAAGGCTCAAGGACTTTCTTGGAAGGATTAAGGCCGATGTCAGGTTTACTGGCGCGGGAAGGCGTGCCCTCATTGCCGCAGGAATTTATAAGCGAACTCCGATGGACGTCGAATATGAGCGATGCCTCGGTCTTCTCGGCGTCGACCCGTGCAAGCGCAACATCGGGGAGCATGTCGACGTTCTTGTCATCGGAAGCGATGAGGTCTTCAACTGTACACAGGCGGGACCAAATGTCGGTTTCTGCCGCCAGCTTCTTGGTTGGGGGAACAACTGCGAATCCGTAATCAGCTATGCCGGGTCTTTCGGGCACACGACTTTGTCCGACCTTGAGAAGTACCACGTGGCCGACGACGTGAGGAATTGCTTCCGATGCTTCGACGCCATTTCCGTTAGGGACGCAAACTCCCGTGCCATCCTCGAGGCCCTTGGAATCGATGGCGTTAGCACGCATCTCGACCCAGTTCTTGTCTCCGGTGTCGAAAATGTTGAATGGAAGCCCGTAGCGACACCAGAACGTTATGCTCTAGTTTACGGATACGGCAACCGTTTCACCCAGGACGAGGCCGAGGCCATCAGGGCCATCGCCGAGAAAAGGGGCGTCAAGCTCCTTGCGGTCTACGGACATCAAGATTTCTGCGATGAGAACGTCGATTGCGGCCCTGATGAAATTCTGAATTACTTCAAAGGAGCCGATTTCGTGGCGACTGACACCTTCCACGGAACGATATTCTCCGCCATAACGCACGTCCCTTTCGCGGTGATAAAGCGCGGACAGAATGCAAACAAGCTTGTTGACCTTCTCGATAGGTTGTCGCTCAAGGAGAGACTCGCGACGACACCAGAAGACCTCTCGTTTATTCTCGACAAGCCCCTGGAGTTTGAAGTTGCCGATGCCGTCAGAGCGGCCGCTCGCGAAAGCTCCCTGTCTTATTTAAGGTGCAACATTTCCGTTGGCAGGGGGGTGCGTTAGGCGTTCTGCCAAAACCGATGGGAGACAAAAAGAAATTCGCCCTTAACTTCGCCGCGCAAATCGCGGTACTCGGCACTCAGTTCATCATTAGCTTCGTTCTCACGCCGATCGTGCTCCAGAAGCTCGGCGACGAGGCATATGGGTTCGTAGGGCTGGTCAACAACTTCGTCAGCTATGTCGCAATCATCACTGCAGCACTTAATGCCATGGCAAGCCGGTTCATCACGGTCTCCTACCATGAGGGGGATACCGAAAGGACCGAAGAGTATTTCTCTTCGGTCTTTTTCTCGAACTGTATTATGGCATTTGCAATTTTCGTGGGATCGGTGTTCCTCGCTGCTAACATAGAGACCCTTGTCAGTGTGACGCCGGAATTGGTCAGCGACTTGAGAATCACCGTTCTGCTCGCGTTCATGAATGCTGGGATAGGGCTGCTTACGGTCGTATTTGGTGTTGCGGCGTTCATAAAAAACGAGTTATTCCTAAATTCCATCGGCCAGCTTCTCGGTTCGGTCCTTCGTGTCATCTTCCTGTTCGTCCTGTTCTGGGTAGCCTTCCCTCATATGTGGTACTTCAGCGTCGCGGGCCTCGTGGCGACAGTCGTGACCGGCGCGGCGCAAGTTGCTGTGACACGCAGGCTCCTTCCCGAACTCAAGCTGTCGCTTTCGCGGTTCAGTCCCAGCAAAGTCTGGGAGCTTCTCAAAATCGGTGTGTGGAACAGCCTCCAGAACGTCAACAACCTCATCCAGACCGGCCTCGACCTCCTGGTTGCCAATATCTTCATTAGCGGGGCCGCCATGGGACTCCTGTCCATTGCTAAGACGGTCCCCCAGGCTTTGACTAATCTTTCCGGAAGTATAGCGAACCTCTTTTACCCTAAGATGGCCCAAGCCTATGCCCGTGGGGACAAGGTAGAACTGGTGAGCAGATTCGATTTCGCTATGCGTTTCACCTCAGCGTTCATGATCGTACCGCTTGCCGGGTTCATCGGCTTCGGGCCGTCGTTCTACTCCCTATGGCTGCCTGGCCGTTCTGTTGCCGAATTAGGCGATATTCAGCTTCTTTCGGTTTTGACCGTCATTACGCTCATTGCGAGCGCTCTTGTCGAGCCCCTATATTATGCGAACACGCTGACCACAAAAATTAAGGGTTCAGTCCTCATCGCCTTCGGGTTCAGTTTGGCAACGCTCGCCATAGAGTTTCCTTTGATCTTATTCACCTCGCTCGACAAGCTCACCGTCATCGCCGGGACAAGTTCGATTCTGATGTTTGTCCGTCACGCGCTTGTCCAACCATTATATTGTGCGGTCGTCATCGGCGTGCGCAGGCGGACGTTCTACAAGCCGCTTATGCGAGAGGTATCCGTTTTCGTGGTCCTTTGGTTCGGCTACGCGCTTGTTGACCAGGTGGGTCTGTGCACAAATTGGGCTACGCTCGTAGCCGTTGCTTTTGCTGCTGCCGTCATCGGTTATACCTTCGAGCTGCTCACTTTGTTTGACAAGGGAGAACGTTTTGTAATTTTCGACATCTTGCGAGATAAACTTGGCTTTAGGAGGGGAAATGTCGGCTAACTTCGTTTGCGGTGACTTGACGTGCTCTGGGTGCGGAGCATGCGTCGAAGCGTGCCCCTTCCATGCGCTTAGCATGAAGGAAAGCGGCCTTTGTGGCGAGCCCGTGCCGACTGTCGACCCCTCAAATTGCAGGGATTGTGGGCGATGTCATGCTGTTTGCCCCGCATGCGCTCCCGTCGAGCTCAGGAAGCCCCTAAAGACCTATGCTGCTTGGAGCAGTGAACCGAGTGACGTTGCGCTCTCTTCATCGGGCGGCATTGCCACAGCGCTTGCAAGGAAGGTCATCAACGGGGGCGGCGTCGTTTACGGAACGGCTTCTGTGAACGGGGCGGCGCGCTGCGTTTCAGTCGATCGAGAAGTCGACTTGGAGAGCCTACGTGGATCCAAGTACGTCTACAGTGATCCCGGCGGCGCATACAATGACGTCAAAAAGTATCTCGCTGACGGCAGGAAAGTACTCTTCATCTCGACACCATGCCAGGTCGCTGCCTTGCGCTCTATCGTTGGCGATACGCGCGAGGGCTTGATTTGCATCGATCTCATATGCCACGGCACCCCTCCGATTGCATTCCTTCGCGAACATTTGGACCTTAAGGTCAAAGGAGGCTGGGATTCGTTCTCGTTTCGTGGGGCGAACGATTTCCACATGTGCGCATATCGCGACGGTGAGCTCGTCTTCGACGAGCCCTGTTACGAAGACGAATATTTTTCCGTCTTCGTAACAGGTGCCATCCATCGTGACGTCTGTTACGAATGTCCTTACGCGTGCAACCAGCGGGCGGGAGACATCACTCTCGGAGATTTTTGGGGGCTAGACAAGTCAACACTGGGGTCTGCGCCGCCCGGCAAGGTCTCCGTAGTACTGTGCAATACGGAGACTGGCATCGACGCTCTCGCCGATTTGCCTGAGACCGTCTACCGCGAGGAGCGCCTCTTCAGCGAGGCCGACAATGTGGAACAGACTAACCTCCACGAACCCTCCCCAAGGACAAGGGACAGGTCTCGGTTTCTTAAGGCATATGGGAAGGTTGGGTTCGAATCGGCCGTTCGGAAGACTTGGGCCTGGAAACGATTCTGGCTTCGCACCAAGAAGCACAAGTTGCTGAAACTGATTGGGAAGTGACCGATTGTGAGATGTGGATAACGTGCGCCCTTGAACTGTTTTTCAGGAACCTACCGACGACCTTTGCACTATCACTGCGAGGCCCATTTAGTCGCAGGGGAGGGTGCCGGCTATCCTGTCGGCATCCTCGATGACATTAAAGTTGATTTCGTTCATTAACTGAACTTCGATGAAGCCTTGGCGAAGCGGTGTTCAAGGTTGGATAAATTTCTTATTTGTAACCCCTGATTCAAAAGGGTCTATTCATTTCAATTTAACTAATTTTGCTGCAACTGAATTATTATTCAGTGATTAATTACAGCACAGTCGTTGATTCGGATTCTCCTCACCGGATTCTAGTTTCGGTTGCGGCGGCAGCTGCCTGCCAAAGGGCGCCACGCAGCTGCTGACGAACTACAAGTACGTGCCGCAGAGCAAGATCGAGGCCATCGTGGAGGCCAACCGCATCCGCAAGGAATTCGCGGCCGGCGTGATGCTGCAGATGGGGTGGGATCACATGGATGCCGGAAAGGGGAATCCTGTCTTGGGCGTGCGCTGCCTGTTAATGGAGCTCAGCTCCGATTCCCTCCGAGTGAGTTCCATCCAGGGTATCATGAAGCGCGTGAAGGCCAAGAACTGTCCGTGGTGGTTAATGAGCCCACGCTGGACGCGGCGGAGTTCTTCGGCTCCGAGGTGACCCACGACCTGGAGGCCTTCAATATCGGCTGCGACGTGATCGTCGCCAACCGCTGGGGCGACGAGCTCGCAGATGTGGCGGACAAGGTGTACACGAGGAATCTTTTTAAGAGGAACTAGGGGAGAGTTGCCTGTGCTAGGTAGGACCTGGCTGACGGCGAAGTCACCTTAGCTTAGGACGGGGGTGTATCGGCTAGCGCCGATACACCCCCGTCTTTCGTAGTTATCAGCAATTACAACAACGGATTCCGAATGTGCAAGTTCAGCAAGATCTGCAAGTAGGGAAGACAGATCGCGTCGAAAATGTTGGTGTAAGGGTGACGCCCTAGCGCCCGTTTAACGAAGAACGGCCTTCGTCCTAGAATCTGAAATCACCACAACAACAGGTTCTAGGAAAGGACGAAGACCGCTATGGGAATCTTATCAGACCCGACGCCGGACATGCTCGCCATGCCCCGTTTCGACGACGGCGCCATCGACATGCAGGAGCTGCTCAGGCGTCTCGCCGAGCAGGTCGTGAACGCCGTGATGGACGCCGAGGCCGACCAGCTCTGCGGTGGCGGGGGGAACAGCCGAAACGGCTACCGCGAGAGGTCGCTCGCCACCTGCGTCGGCACGCTGACGCTGCGCATCCCCAAGCTGCGCTCCGGCAGCTTCTTCCCCGAGGACGTGCTCGAGCGCTACCAGCGCGTCGACCGCGCCCTCGTGGCCGCCGTGGCCGAGATGTACGCCACGGGCACCAGCACCCGCAAGGTGCAGAGGGTGGCCGAGAAGATGGGCGTCTCCAGACTCTCGAAGGACCAGGTGAGCGCCATCGCCTCGAGCCTGGACGCGGACATCGAGGACCTGTGCGCAAGGCCGCTCGGCGGCTCGCCGGTGCCCTACGTCTGGCTCGACGCGACCTACGTCAAGTGCCGCCGCGAGGGGCGCGTCGCCTCCACCGCCGTGGTCACCGCCATCGGCTGCGATGCGGGCGGCTGGAGGCGCGTCCTGGGCGTCGACGTGGTCGACACCGAGTCCTACGACTCGTGGCTCGCCTTCCTGCGGGCCAT
>CALFDL010000233.1 GCA_937950415.1 uncultured Collinsella sp.
AGAGCGCTTGACTGGCAGTCAAGAGGTCAGGGGTTCGATCCCCCTCGTCTCCACCCGAGCATTGAATGAGGCTCCAACGCAAGTTGGGGCCTTTTTTCATATAGGAACACAAGGTCAAAGGCGGCACCATGATCCTCCTGGTCGACAAGATCGAAAAAAGCTTCGGCGCACGCGTCCTCTTTAGCGGCGCGTCCTTCCAGATCAACCCCGGCGAGCGCTTCGCGCTCGTGGGACCCAACGGCGCCGGCAAAACCACCATGCTCAAAATCGTCATGGGCATCGACAGCCCAGACGCCGGCCAGGTCCAGTACGCCAAGGACTGCCAGGTGGGCTACCTAGAGCAGGAAACCAACCTGGAGCAAAAGGACACCACCATTCTCGCCGAGGTCATGGCCGCTGCCAAGGAAATCCGCCGCATGGGCGAGCGCGCCAACGAGCTGCAGGCCCAGATCACCGAGCTCTCCGAACAGGGGAAGGACGTCGACGCACTCCTTAACGAGTATGGCCAGGTCCAGGACCGCTTTGAGCACCTGGGCGGCTACGAGCTCGAGAGCAACGCCCGCAAAATCCTGTCCGGCCTGGGCTTTAAGGTCACCGACTTTGAGCGCCCGTGCTCCGAGTTCTCGGGCGGCTGGCAGATGCGTATCGCGCTGGCAAAGCTCTTCCTGCGCCACCCCGACCTGCTGCTTCTAGACGAGCCCACCAACCACCTGGACCTCGAGAGCGTCCAGTGGCTGCGCGGCTTTATCGCCAACTACGACGGCGCCGTCCTCATCGTCAGCCACGACCGCGCCTTCATGGACGCCTGCGTCGACCACGTCGCCGCACTCGAAAACCGTCGCGTGACCACCTACACCGGCAACTACAGCAGCTACCTCAAGCAGCGCGAAGACAACCTGGAGCAGATGCGCGCCAAGCGTGCCGCCCAGGAGCGCGACATCGCCCACATGCAGGTCTTCGTCGACAAGTTCCGCTACAAGCCCACCAAGGCTGCCCAGGCTCAGGAGCGAATCCGCAAGATCGAGCAGATCAAAAAGGAGCTTGTCATCCTGCCCGAGGGTCACAAGCACATCGACTTTAAGTTCCCCGATCCGCCGCGCTCCGGCGACATGGTCGTGGGCCTCGAAGGTGTATCCAAGTCCTACGGCAACAAGCACATTTACAGCGACATCGACCTCAAGCTCTACCGCGGCGAGCACGTGGCGCTCGTCGGCCCCAACGGCGCCGGCAAGTCCACGCTCATGAAGATCCTCGCCGGCCTGGAGCCTCCCACCACCGGCACCCGCGATCTGGGCACCAACGTGGGCGTGGCCTACTACGCCCAGCACGCGCTCGAGGGCATGACCGAGTCCAATACCGTACTGCAAGAAATCGACACCGTCACGCCCAAGTGGACCGTGCCGCAGCAGCGCAGCCTGCTGGGCGCCTTCCTATTTAGCGACAACGACGCAATTGAAAAGCAGGTCCGTGTCCTCTCCGGCGGCGAAAAGGCGCGTCTGGCCCTGGCAAAGATGCTCGTGGCCCCCGAGGCGCTCCTGTGCCTGGACGAGCCCACCAACCACTTGGACATCGACTCGGTGGACATGCTCGAGAACGCCCTGCAAAACTTCCCCGGTACCATCGTGCTAATCAGCCACGACGAGCACCTGGTGCGCGCCGTGGCCAACCGCGTGATCGACATCCGCGACGGCAAGGTCACGGTCTATGACGGCGACTACGACTATTACCTCTACAAGCGCGAGGACCTCGCGGCCCGCGCCGCCGCCGAGGCGGCAGGGGAGGACACACCGGCCACGACCAAGGCAGCCAAGCCGACCAGTTCCGCCCAGCCCAGCGTCGCCGCCCCCAAGCCTGCCGAGGGCAAAAAGACCAAGGAGCAAAAGCGCGCCGAGGCCCAGGCCCGTGCCGCACTCAACAAAAAGCTCAAGGGCGTGCGCAACCAGCTCAAGAAGATCGAGACGGAGCTCGATAAAAAGCGCGCCCGCTATGACGAGCTTATGGAATTGATGGCAAGCGAAGAGCTTTATGCCGATCAGGATAAGTTCAACGCCGCGCTGGGGGAATATAACGGCCTTAAGCAAGAGCTGCCCAAGCTCGAAGACGAATGGCTGGAGCTTTCCACCCAGATCGAAGAGGAGACCGCGCGTGAACTCTCGTAAGGCCGCTGCCGTGGCGATGAGCATCATCGCCATCGCGTGCCGCATCTGCGGCATCTTTATGAGCGCGATGACCGTGCTGCTGTGCTTTAGCGGCCTCACCGCCAAGCTGCAGATCGTGGGCTTTGTCGTTGAGCTTTCGCGCGCGTTGCCGAGCGCCATCGCCGGCTACGGCGTCATCACATCGCCCTTTGGCGGCGTGTTCCGCCTGGATTACGCCATCGTCGCGGTAATCCTCTTTGTGGCCGACTACCTGCTCACGCGCGCCTCGCGCCGCGTCCGCTAGGGGATCGATATGTCCAGCAGCTACCTCATGAACCTGCTCGCTAGCGCCGTCGCCGTCATCGTGGGCATCGTTATCCACGAGAGCGCACACGCCGCGGCGGCCTGGGCGCTCGGCGACAAGACGGCCCGCTCGCGCGGCCGCGTCTCACTCAACCCGCTCAACCATATCGACCCGTTTGGCACCATTCTCCTGCCGCTGCTTATGCTCGCGGCCGGCGGCCCGGTATTCGCCTTCGCAAAGCCCGTGCCCGTCTACCTCAACAACCTCAAGCACCCCAAGCGCGACGAGGTCCTGGTGAGCGTGGCCGGCCCCGCGTCCAACATCGCACTCGCGTGTCTTGCCGCGGTCCTCATGCGCCTGGCCTATGGCAGCCTCTACACCAGCATGTCCTTTGCCGTGGCATCACAGATCATGAACTTCGGCGCCACGTTCATCGTGGTCAACCTGTCGCTTGCGTTCTTCAACCTCATCCCGATTCCGCCGCTCGATGGCTCGTCGATCATCGTGCCGTTCCTCAATGGCAAGGCGCTCAACAACTATTACCGTCTACAACAATACGCCATGCCGATCCTTATCATCGTGCTGTACCTACTGCCCATGTGGACCGGCATCGACGTGATCGGGCGGTATTTCGACGTTACCGTGTATCCGCTGGCCGAGTGGCTGCTCAACTTCGCAATCGCCGGCATCTAAGGTAAACTAACAGGTCGACCGTGCAAAGCGGTCGTAACATGCACCCAAACCGCGCCGCGAAGGCGCCGTCAAAGGAGGTCGAATATGTCGTATCGCGTGTCGACGCAGGTCTACAGCGGACCGTTCGACCTGCTGCTGCAGCTGGTAACCCGCCAAAAAGTTGATATCGGCGCCATCTCCATCAGCGAGGTGGCCGAGCAGTACCTTGCCGAGGCCGAGCGTATCGAGGCGCTGGACCTAGACGTGGCGAGCGACTTTTTGCTGGTCGCGGCAACCCTTTTGGACATCAAAGCCGCATCGCTGGTACCGCAGGAGGCCCCGCGCAAAGCCGACGACGATGACGAGTTCGACGAAGACCTCGAGGAGCTCAGCACGCTCGACGGCGACGCCTTGCGCGAGGTCCTGATCCAGCGTCTGATTGCCTACAAGCAGTTTAAGGGCGCGGCTGCGGCCCTCGGTGCCCGCATGCAGGCCGAAAGCCGCATGCACCCGCGTGTGGCCGGCCCCGACCCCGAGTTCTTGGGCCTCATGCCCGACTATCTGGCCGGCATCACGCTGCGCGGTCTCGCCGTCATCTGTGCCGACCTGGACGGCAAGCGCCAGACCTTCCTGCTGGAGGCCGAGCATGTGGCGCCGCATCGCGTGCCGCTCGACCTGACGGTGGCCTCGGTCGACCGCTTTACCATGGCACACCAAGCCTGCACCTTCCGCGAGCTGCTGGACGGCGACGCCACCACCGAGCAGCTCGTCGTCACCTTCCTGGCCATGCTTGAGCTCGCCAAGCGCGGCTCGCTCACGCTGAGCCAGGACGAGATCTTCGGAACCATCTGCATCAACCGAGTCGAGGGAGCCGAGGCATACGTGCCCGGCGAGGGCCCCGAGCTCACCGAATAGGAGCGCCAACCATGTCAACCCTTTCCACGCTGGAGGCAAACAGCCTTAAAGGCGCCCTCGAGGCGCTGCTGCTGGTGTCGAGCGACCCCGTGAGCGCACCCGCGCTGGCAGGTGCGCTGGATATCGCCCCGGGCGAGTGCGCGTCGCTTTTGGCCGAGCTCAAGGTTGAGTACGAGGAGGCCAACCGCGGTTTTCAGCTGCGCGAGGTCGCCGGTGGCTGGCGCCTGTTTACACACCCCGCCTACCACGATGTGGTCGAGGCCTATGTGCTGAGCTGGGACACGCAAAAGCTGTCGCAGGCGGCGCTCGAAACCCTGGCCGTCATCGCATACCACCAGCCCGTAACGCGCGAGGTGGTCAAGGGCATCCGCGGCGTCAACTCAGACGGCGTCATCGCGTCGCTCGTGGACAAGGGTCTGGTGCGCGAGCTTGGCCGTGACCCCCAGCACGGTCAGGCCATCATTTACGGCACGACCAACGCCTTCTTGGAAAAGTTCGGCCTGCGCTCCACCCGCGACCTGCCCGACCTGGAGCAGTTTGCCCCCGACGAGCAGTCGCGCCAGTTTATCCGCGAGCGTCTGAGTGGCCGCAGTATTCAGTCCACGCTCGAGGAGCAGGCCGAGGACCTGGACGAAGAGTGCGAACTGCTCGATACCGATTTTGAAGATGTTGATGCAGTCGAGGACTTGGAAACCCTGGACGTCGACGAGACCTCGGAGGATTTGCATGACGAGGACTAACGAAGTAGGGGAGACGCGCGCCGTGGGCAACGAAGCACCCGCAACCGACGCCCAGCCCGTCTATCCGCACACCATGCGCCTGCAGCGCTTTTTGGCACGCGCGGGCGTGGCGAGCCGTCGCGGCTCAGAGGACCTGATGACCGCTGGCCGCGTGACCGTCAACGGCCAGGTCGCGACCGAGCTGGGCACCAAGGTCGATGTCGACCACGATCACATTGAGGTCGACGGCATGCCCGTCAAACTCAACCAGGGCGCCGTGTACTTGATGCTCTACAAGCCGACCGGCTACCTCACCACCATGAGCGACCCGCAGGAGCGCCCTTGTGTGGCCGATCTGGTCCCCCGCGACCGCTTTCCGGGACTGTTCCCGGTGGGCCGCCTGGACCGTGACACCACGGGCCTTTTGCTCTTTACCACCGACGGCGACCTGTCACAGGACCTGCTGCACCCCAGCAAGCATGTCTATAAAACTTACCAGGCACTCGTGGACGGGCAGCTGACCGACCGCGATCTGGAACCACTCCGCCGCGGCATCGAGCTCGACGACGGCCCGTGCCAGCCGGCAATCTGTCGCATCATCAACGCGCGCGAGGCTGAAGCCGTGGCCCCGCAGGGTGTGAAGCCCGGTACCACCGCCGTGGAGGTCATCATCCGCGAAGGCCGCAAGAACCAGGTCAAGCGCATGCTGAGCAAGATCCACCACCCGGTGATCCGCCTGCACCGCTGCAACTTTGCCGGCCTGGAGCTCAAGGACGTGGCCAAGGGCTCGTGGCGCGAGCTCACCGACCGCGAGGTGCAGATCCTCAAGGCCGGCGGCATCCCGCCCAAGCAGGCGAGCTCCAAGCGCAACGGCGGCAAGCCCCAAGACACGCCTGCCAGCCGCACGCGTCACCACGGCAGCCATGGCTCAGCACCCAAGCGCAACACCTACCGCGAGCGCTACACGGGCTAGGCAAACCCGCCGCGCCCCAACGCCCGCGAACCATACCAGCACGTCAACCATTGAAAGGAAGCATTGCATGATCGTCGCCATCGACGGCCCCGCCGGATCCGGCAAGTCCACCATCGCCAAGGAGATCGCCCGTCAGCTTGGCTTTAACAAGCTCGACACGGGCGCCATGTATCGCGCCGTCACCTTCGCCGCGCTCGACCGCGGCATCGATCTGGATAACGAGGCGGCCATCGACGCTCTCGCCGAGCAGATTGAGATCCGCTTTACCAACGGCACCGGCGAGGACACGCGCCTGACCATCGACGGTAAGGACGCCTCAGCCGCCATCCGCACCCCGCAGGTCGACGCCAACGTATCCAAGGTCTCGGCCTACCCGGGCGTGCGTGCCGCCATGCTCATCCACCAGCGCCGCGCCGCCGAGGACCGCGATATCGTCGCCGAGGGTCGCGACATCGGCACCGTCGTGTTTCCCAACGCGCAGGTCAAGGTGTTCCTGACCGCCGACCCGCGCGAGCGCGCCCGTCGCCGCGTGCTGCAGCGCCACCAGAACGATGCGCAGCCGCTCACCACCGAGCAGCTCGAGACCGAAGTCGACGAGACCCTCGACGCCCTCAAGCAGCGCGATAAGCTCGACAGCAGCCGCGAGGTCGCGCCGCTCGTTCCCGCCGAGGACGCCGTGCACGTCGACTCCACCGCTCACACCATCGATGAGGTCGTCTCGATCATCGAGGACCTCATCAACCAAAGGAGGTAGCACATGCGCCTGTTTAAGCAGACGCCCGAGGATTACTACAACGCCCCCTACGCCGAGTTCCCGGCGCTCATCCGCGGCACCGGCGTCGTGGTCATGGGCATCCTGTGGGTCTTCTCCAAGCTCATGTGGCGCTGGAAGGTCGAGGACGCCGACCTGCTGTTTGAGCGCCAGGAAGGCCGCGGCAGCGTGGTCATCTGCAACCACACCTCGATGGCCGAGCTCTTGGCCGTGGAGACGGCGCTGTTCTTTGGCGGCCGCCGCATTCGACCCATTTTTAAGTCCGAGTTCGCCAAGAGCAAGATTGTGCGCTGGGCCTTTAGCCGCGTTGGCGGCATCCCCGTCGAGCGCGGTACCGCCGACATGAAGTGCTTGCGCGCCGCTCAGCATGCGCTGCAGCGCGGCGAGGACGTCCTGATCTTCCCCGAGGGCACGCGCATCCGCTCGCGCGAGATCAAGCCCGAGGTCCACGGCGGCTTTGCGCTCATCGCCCAGATGGGCAAGGCGCCCGTCAACCCGCTCGCCATCTGCGGCTGGTCCGACATCACGCCCGCGGGCAAAAAGCTCATGCGTCCCAAGAAATGCTGGATCCGTGCTGGCAAGGCCGTCTCGCTTTCCGACGCACCGGCCGGGCTTAAACGCACGGAGCGCTTGGCCTGGTTTGAATCCGAGGCCATGAACCGCGTCTACGCCATGCGAGACGAGCTGTGTGCCGAGCATCCGGGCAGGTTCTAGCCATGAGCGAGAACGTGACGAACACCGCCGCGGCTACGTCCGACCAGGCAACCGCGCCGACAATCGAAATCGCAGCCCACGCCGGCACCTGCTACGGCGTACAGCGTGCGCTCGATATGGCGCTGGCCGCCGCGCCGCAGGCAGGGGAGAGCACTCAGGTCCATACTTTGGGTCCGCTCATTCATAACCCCATCGTGGTACGCGAGCTCGCTGAGGCAGGCGTTGGCTTGGCCGAGAACCTGGATAATGCCGCAACCGGCACCGTGATCATCCGCGCCCACGGTGTGGTGCCGCAGGTCATCGATGCCGCTCGCGAGCGTGGCCTTAACGTCATCGACGCCACCTGCCCTTACGTCAAGAAGGTTCACGTGGCAGCCGAGCGCCTGGTGCGCGAGGGCTACCACGTGGTGGTCGTGGGTGAGC
>CALFDL010000234.1 GCA_937950415.1 uncultured Collinsella sp.
TGACGCGCGCATTGTATCGACCATCGATTCGCTTCGCGAGCAAAACCAGAAGCTGCAGAGCATCAAGGATGGCCTTTCTGCACAGTCGAGCGCCATGGCAAACGACGCTACGGCAATCTCGAACGCGAGCAACGCACTCAACGCGGCAATTCAGACCGGTACGGCTAACCTCGGTCAGGCTCAGACCGATCTGGGTCAGAACGCACTTCCGAAGGCTTCGAGCGCGCTTGACTCCTTTGCCGCCGTTTCGGGCGATTTGACCGGCATTGTGTCGGGTATGACCCCCACGATAGCGAGCGCGCGCGGCACGCTGGCGCAGCTCGATGCCACGCTCAAGCAGGCAAAGACCACGCTGTCCCAAACCGACGCCTCCCTTGCCAAGGTTCAGGACAAGCTCGCGACCGCCGCCAATGACATTGCGGCGCTGCAGACCTCTGAGTCTATGGGCGAGTTAGCCGACCTCATGGACGTCGACGTCAATGACGTGGCAGATTTCATGGCATCTCCGGTTGAACTGACGTCCAAGTCAATCTATCCGGTCAAGAGCTTTGGCTCGGGCATCGCGCCCTTCTACACCAATCTGGCGCTGTGGGTAGGCGGCTATGTGCTCATCGCTATCTATAAACTCGAGGTCGACCGCGAGGGCATCGGTAGCTTTACGGCGCGTCAGGGCTACTTTGGCCGCTGGCTGCTGCTGGTGATCCTGGGCGCGTTCCAGGCCATTATCGTTACGGTGGGCGACCTGGTCATTGGCGTTCAGTGCGTCAATCCGCTGCTCTTTGTACTGGGCGGCATCGCTATTTCGTTCACCTACGTCAACATCATCTATGCGCTGTCCACCACGTTTAAGCATATCGGTAAAGCCATTGGCGTCATCCTCGTCATTGTGCAGATCCCCGGCTCGTCGGGCATGTATCCCATCGAGATGATGCCCGGCTTCTTCCAATGGCTGCATCCGCTGCTGCCCTTCACCTATGGCATCAACCTGCTGCGCGAGACCGTCGGTGGCATGTATTCGTTCAACTACCTGTTCAACCTGTGCATCCTGGGCGTGTTCCTTGCCATCGCACTCTTTATTGGCTTGCAGCTGCGTCCGCTGCTGCTCAACCTCAACCTGCTCTTTGACAAGCAGCTTTCCACGACGGGCCTCATGATCTGCGAGTCCAACGACCTGCCGCGCCAGCGCTATTCGCTGCGCACGGCCATGCGCGTCATGCTCGATTCGGATTCGTACCGTCGCGAGCTGCTCGATCATGCCGTGGCGTTTGAGCATCGCTACCCGTACTACATCAAGGGCGGTTTTGCCGCCGTGGTAGGCGTGCAGGTTCTGCTCTTTGTGCTTTCGACGGTGCTCGATATCGACAATAACGGCAAGATCATCCTGCTCGTTATCTGGATCATTTCGGTTATCGCCATCTGCGGCTGGCTCATCAACATCGAATACATCCGTGCGAGCCTCAATACCCAGATGCGTATCTCGGCGCTTTCGGACGAGGACCTTCGCCGCGAGATGCGCGAGCACACGGCTGCCATCCCTGCCGCCCGTCGCATGTTTGGTCTCAACGCCAGCGAGCGTGGCGCCAAGGGAGGCGAACAGCCTACGAGCCGTCTGTCGCATATCGGTGCGCATCGTAAGGCTCAAGATGCCGACGGCGCTGACAACGTAAACGGAAACGACGGGGACACCACCTCGCTTGGCAAGCACTCTAAAGGAGGTGAGGCATAAATGAAAAACATCCTGCACCTGTTTAAGCGCGATGTCCAAAACGTGTCTCGCTCCGTGATCGGCATGGTCGTCGTGATGGGCCTGATCATCGTGCCATGTCTCTATGCATGGTTTAACATCGCCG
>CALFDL010000235.1 GCA_937950415.1 uncultured Collinsella sp.
GCGCGCGGCCAGCTCGTCGCACAGCTCGCGGGCGCGGGCGCACTGCCACACCACGGCATCGCACAGCGGCTCGCCCGTCGCGCGGTTCCAGGCAACGGTGGTCTCGCGCTGGTTGGAAATGCCGATGCCGGCGACGTCGGCCGGGTTAACCCCGGTCTCCTCCACCACGGCACGCGCCACGGCCAAAACGTTGGCCGCGATCTCGGCCGGATCATGGCTCACCCAGCCGGCCTCGTTGACGATCTGGCGATGCGAGCGGTCGGCACGATGGATCAGATGGCCGCCCTCGTCCACCAGCAGCGCCTTGGTGCCCTGCGTGGACTGATCGATTCCGATGATGTAGCGGCCCATGGCCACCCCTTTCAAAATGAATGTGACAAAGGGACGGTCCCTTTGTCACATTCCAATTACTCTGCGGGCAGAAAGTCCTTGACGGCCTCGGCAATTCCGGTGCCCGTAAGTCCGTAGTGCGCAAAGACCTCGGGGCTCGTACCGGTGATGACCGGCGCGTCGGGCAGGGAGAGGCACTTGACCGGACGCGGGCAATGCTCGCCCACGACCTGCGCGACCATGGAACCCAGGCCGCCGAAGGGGCTGTGCTCCTCGACGGTCACGACGGCGCGCGTGGCGCCGGCGGCCTCGATCACGGCCTCGGCGTCGAGCGGCTTGACGCAGTACATGTCGAGCACCGTTGCCGAGATTCCCTGCTCGGCCAGCAGATCGGCGGCGTCCACGGCGTGGCGGACCATCTCGCCGGTGGCGACGAGCGTCACATCGGTGCCGCGACGCACCCAGGTGGCGCGATCCATCTGGAACGGACACTCGTCCTCGGTGTACACGTCCTCGACCGGGTTGCGCCCCACGCGGATGTAGGCCGGCTTGTTGTCGGCTACCAGGGCGCGCACAAGCTCGGCGGTCTGGAAGCGGTCGCTCGGCAGATACACGCGCATGTTGGGAATCGCGCTCATAGCGGCGATATCCTGCGCAGAATGGTGGCTCATACCCAGGGCGCCATAGGACACGCCGCCCGAGATGCCGATGAGCTTGACGTTGGTGTTGGAGTACGAAACGTCGACCTTGCACTGTTCATACGAACGCGTGGTCACAAAGGACGCCGGCGAGGCGGCCCAGGTCTTCTTGCCGCACGAGGCCATGCCGGCGGCGATGCTCACCAGGTCCTGCTCGGCAATGCCGACCTCAATGGACTGCTGGGGATACTGGTCAAAGAACGGCGTGAGCGACGCGGAGCCGCGGGAGTCGGAGCACAGGACGACGATGTCTTTATCGGTTGCGGCGGCCTCGAGCAGCGTGTCGCAGATAACCTTGCGGTTGGCGATCTTGTTAGCCATTGATAGCCTCCTTATGGGCAGCGAAATCGGCGATGATCTGGGCATATTCCTCATCGTTGGGCAGGTGATGATGCCAGGCGGCCTTGTCCTCCATAACCGGCGAGCCGTAGCCCTTCACCGTGTTGAGGATGATGACCGTGGGCTTACCCTTGGTCTCGGCGGCCAGCGTCAGCGCGGCGTCGATGGCCTGGACGTCGTTGCCCGGAATGGACAGCACGTTCCAACCGAAGGCGGCCCAGCGCTCCTCCTGCGAATCCTGCTTCATGACGTCCTCGGTGCTGCCGCTGATCTGCAGGCGGTTGCGGTCCACGAGCGCGCACAGGTTATCGAGCTGGTAGTTGCCGCCGCTCATGGCGCCCTCCCAGACCGAGCCCTCGGCAAGCTCGCCGTCGCCCATGATGGTGTAGACGCGGTAGTCGCGGCCATCCATCTTGCCGGCAAGCGCCATCCCGACGGCCACGGGCAGGCCGTGACCCAGCGAGCCCGAGTTCATCTCGATGCCCTTGAGCTTGTTGTTGGGGTGGCCGATGTAGGGGCTGCCGAACTTGGAGAAGCGGGCCTTGACGTCATCGAGGTCAAGATAGCCCTCGTGGCAGAGCACCGCGTAGTAGGCCTCCATGGCGTGGCCCTTGGAGAGCACGAAGCGATCGCGGTTGGGATCGTCGACGGTCTCGGGAGAAATGTTGAGGTGGTTGGCGTAGAGGGTCATGAGGGCATCGATGACCGACATGTCGCCGCCGATGTGCCCGCCGGCGCCAGCCATGATGATATCGACGCAATCGCGGCGAAGGTCCCAACGCAGGGATTCAAGCTCTTCGATAGTTGCCATTTCTACTCTCCTCGCAGGTAAGCTTTGACGTCTTCTTCGATGGGATCGTACAGGTCGGGGACAATGCCGATGTACTTGCACGCCTCGTATAGCACCGGCACCACGTTGGCGTGGATGGCGACACAGTGGTGGATGTAGGGACCCTCGACGATCTTGGCCTCGAGGCGCTTGAGGTTTTCGACCTCGACCCACAGGTAGGTGCCCATGCCGGCCGGGCCGTCGATGCCGCGGGCGTTGCCCAGCAGCAGCGAGTACTCGCCGTTGTCGCCGTCAAAGCGGGCAAGGGTGAGGTCGCCGTGCTTGGCCTCGGCCGTCAGCGCGCCGGGGTGATCGAAAGCCAGCGGGTAAGTGAGCTTGGGCTTGACGGCCGCGCAGCTGCAGGGCCAGGGGCCGCAGTGCTGCAGCAGCTCGCCGTTCTCGTTGTCGGGATGACGCACGGTCCAGTCGGCAAACATGCCGCGGTGACGGCCCAGGTCGGCGGCCTCGACCATCAGCGCGGTGATGGCGCCGTGGATATCGGTCTCGCATACGATAGGAATGCCCATCTCGTTGAGGATGGCGTTGGCGGCGCAGGGCATAATGCCCAGCTCGTCCTGCAGAGCGTTCCAGCACTGAATGGCACCGGCGTTGCAGCCATACTTCTCGACCAAGCGCTTCATGGCGATAGCAAGACCGGCGACCGCGGGGACCTTGTCCTCGGGAATGCAGATCTCAAAGCTGTCGTTGATGTGGGCAAGCATGGAGGCCATGGCCTGCTCGTCGGCCTGGGCGTCGCGCACAGCCTGGACAAGCTCGGTCATGGGGATAGGCGAAAGCTGAATGTTGAACTTCTCGAGCAGCTCGCCCTCGTTGCACATGGTGGACCAGAAGTCGAACGGGCGAGTGGCCATCTGCAGGATGCGGGTGTGCTTGAAAGTCTTGACCACGTTGCACACGGCCAAAAAGTCCCAGACACCGCGCTCGAACTCGGGATCGGTCAGACGGCAGTTGGTCATGTAGGTGAAGGGAACCTGGAAGCGACGCAGGACCTTGCCGGTCGCGAACAGACCGCACTGGCTGTCGCGCAGACGAGTGCCGTCGGGCTCGGGGCGCTCGTCGCGCGGGCCCCACAGCAGCACGGGCAAGCCGAGCTCGCGGGCAAGGCGGGCGCAGACATACTCGGTACCAAAGTTGGCGTGGCACAGCATGATGCCGTCGACGCCCTCGGCGCGGAACTTCTCGACGATAGGCGCGATATGGCTGTCGTCGAACAGCAGGCCCTCGTCGTTGATGTCGTCGATATCGACGATGTCAACGCCGATCTCGCGCAGGCGGTCAGCCGTCAGACCGCGATACTTGATCGCGTCCGGCGCGCTAAAGATACTGCGGCGCGTGGGCACAAAACCGAGCTTGATCTTATCCATGTACGTCCTCCCCTAGTCACATGTTCAGTAAACAGACGCATGTTTCGTTTTGTTCTGTTTACTAAATGTTATACTCTTTTGTTTAGTAGTTTAACGCGAAAGTCCCGTAAACAGTAGTGAAATCAGCCTAAACGGTATGTAAACAATCTGAACATACAAGGGGAACAAAAAGAGGGTCCCGAAGGACCCTCTCTATCCGTACCTGTATGTGAACGGGCTCGTTGCCGTCTCTTCGGCGCAAGTATGTGCCGCGACAATGGCCTGTCGGCAAAGCCGGTGGCTAAGCACCCATCTTGCGATAGACGTCCACGAACTCCTTGGCCAGGATGCCAAAGCCCTCGGCACTCATAAGCTGGTCCTCGGCATGAACGACCAAAAGGTCGATGCTCAGGTCCTCGCCGGCAGCCGTCTGCTGGACAAGGCCGCCGTGAGCCGCGTGACCCTCGGCATAATGCTGCTGGCCCTCGGCGATCTTTGCCTCGGCCTCTTCGAACTTACCGTCGCGGGCCAGGTGAATCGCATCGATATAGCAGCTACGCGCGCAGCCGACGCCTGCAATGATCTGAAAGCTCTGAAGCTGAATCTCTTCCGTCGTCATGCTTACAGCCTCATCAGTTCCTTGGCTTGGGCTAGCGCCTTAACGCCGTCCATCATGCCGTAGGTGGTCATGGGGATCACGCCCACCGGCACCTCGGGACATGCGGCGCAGACCTCGTCCTTGGCATAGCCAACCTGCGGCCCAAGCAGGATGCAGTCGGCATTGCGGCCAATGGTCGCGGCCTCGTTGACGGCGTGGGCGGAGACCTCGCACTCCAGACCCTCGGCGTCAGCAGCCTTCTTGATGTTCTTCATGATGATGCTCGTGGACATGCCGCCGGCGCACATTAGAACGATGTTTTTCATTGCAGTTCCTTTCCTGTAACCCCTCACAGGGACTTATATGTTTCGGCGATCAACGCGATCGGCCGAACCTTCGAACTTGTGGACAATGACCTACTCGGCAGAAGCCTTTGCAGCAGCTTCCTCGGCCAGCGCCTCCTTATCGGCCATCTTGACGAACGGGATAAACAGCAGTCCGACCAGCAGGATTGCGGCGAGGACGATTGCGACCAGGCCAATGCCGCCCGTAAAGAAGTTGCTGATGGGCAGCGGCACGACAAACGGCATGGAAATGGTCGGGTTAAATGCATTGCCCAGACCGAGCATCAGGCCGACGGCGGCAGCAATGCAGGCCACGGGCTTGAGCAGGATGTAGGGGATGAACATATAAGGGTTCATGGCAATGGGCGTACCGAAGATGATGGGCTCGGAGATGTTGAAGAGTGCGGGCACCAGGGCAATCTTGGAGAGGGCCTTGTAGCGCTCGGACTTGGCCGTGAGCAGCGCAAGCTCCATGCCAAGGGCGTCAACAGAACCGACAGAGAACATGATGATGAACGACAGGTACGGCAGTGGCTGGCCGGCAACGAATGCCTCGGTGTTGGCAAGAGCGCAGGCCTGGATAACCGGCATGTACACGCCCATCAGGACGCTGGGGTGGATACCAAAGAAGAACAGCAGGTTGCACAGCGTAAAGAAAATGACAACGGCCCAGGGGCTGGAGCCCAGGAACATAACGGGAGTGGCAATGGTGCTGTTGATGAGGTTAAAGACATCGCCGAAGTTCGTCATGCCCATGCCCCACTTAACCAGAGCAGCCGTGGTGAAGATGACGATGGCGCAGAACATCGGAGACAGCGAATCGGTAACAAACTGCGGGACGGAATCGGGCATGGGAATAGCCATATGCTTCATAAGGAAGTTGAGCGCCTTGGGCACGATCAGTGCCACGAGCAGCGCCACGAACAGACCCGAGCTTCCCAGATAGCTGGTGGCGATAAACGTGGAGCCGTCCTCGGCATGACCCAGCGGGATCAGGAGGAGCAAGACACCGATGGCCGCAACCGTCGACGTAAGGCCCTTGTTCTCGAGCACCTTGCCGTAGGCGTACGAGACCGAGGCACACATGTAGATGGCGCCGAGGTTCATGGTAACGACCAGCACATCGCTAATCGTCGCCGACATGCCGGTGCTGGTAAGGAACGCCTGCAGCGGCGGAATCGGCAGTCCGTTGATAATTGACAGCAGCGCCACGCCCAACGTAACGGGCATGGTCGACATCATGCCGGACATAAGACCCTTTACGACCTTAAAGCTGCTCACCTTGTGGGCAATGGGGCCCACATGCTTCTCGAGGAAGCCCTGCATCGAATCGAGAACGCTCATTTCGTGTCCACTGATCCTCTCTTAACGGTTCACGTAGTTGTCAAGCGGGAAATTGCGGCCGACTCTTTCCCGCCTATGACCAAAGAAAAATATGGTTATGCCTTGAGCTCGAGGACGAGGAGCCAATCCCCGACCTCAGGCTTTTCTGGCAGCGTGATGCTGTCCGCGACGGCAAGGATGTCCTCGCCGTCACGGTATGCGCCCGTGCAGGGGTTAAACCATCGGCTTGCATAGGCAGCGCCCGTCGGCACGCCCTCGATAGCAAGCTTTCGGCGCACGGTATCGCCAAAGTACGCGACGATGCGCGAAAGGTCCTGATTGGCGGTTGCCAGCGGAGCCTTGTTGGCAAACAGGTTACCCACATCGGTCGTTTCGTAGGGAGCGAGCTCCCAGAAGTGATTGTCTTCGTAGAAGGAGCGCATGTAGCCCATCTGGACCGCGCCCTCTCCATCTACCGCTTGGGCCCACGTAATGCCAAAGCGGTTGAAGATCGCCATGAAGGGATCGAGCTCTTTGGGGCTCTCCCACACGTTGTCCCAGATACCTTGGGCTCCGTAGGTATAGCCGGCGCCGCCGGCCTGCATGCAGATGTATGCCACACGGCGCAGCATGTCTGCAGTACACAGGCGCGTGCCCATTTCCTCAAGCGTCGAACAGAACTCGTAGAGCGCCTCGCCCTCGACGAAGGGCTTGTCGCCATGAGCCTCCAGATAGTCAAAGTAATCGCTCGCCTTGATCAGGTAATCTCCGTGACCGGCCTGGTTGAGCGTAAAATCCATCCAGGACTCGTCCTGGTAGTAGTCGGCAAAAGGTCGCTCGTTGGTATAGTGCGCCGTCGCCAGGTGGCCATAGCCGTCGCGGGCCTCGATCTCCAGGGCAACCTCGCGCCAACTGTCGATCAAAGCGGCTCGGTCTTCTTTGCCATACCCGGCGACCTCGCCGGCAAGTGTCCACACCATGGGGTACGCGCCATAGCGCGCCACCAGATAGCGGGCAAGATGCTTTTGGTGTTCGACCGCGTTCTCACCGCGGATGGAAAATGCCCATGCCTGTCCAAGCGCGTTGACCAAGCCGGCATCGGCGATATAGGCCATGCGGCGGTCGAGCTCCTGCTGATAGAACGCCACATTGGGCAGATCCTCCGCGCCCTTGGCCATGCCACCGTCAATCCAATAGCGGTCACGCGCGCCCATGTCAGAGCGCAGGTTGGTCTGATAGACGGTAAAGCCCTGCTCAACGCGCAGGTCGACCATGCCGCGGAACTGACTCGTCATACCGGGGTGGTTCGACTTGTCCCAGCTCTCGCGATAGGCAAACTCCCAATGAGTATCGCCCAGCCAAAAGAACGGCGTGCCATCCGCATAGGCAAACATATGCGGATTGTCCGCAACGCGGATAAAACCGTGGCGGTACAGATCGAGTTCGCCGGTGTATGGCACGGCCTCGACGTTGCCCGTGCAGCCATTAAGGCCGGTCTGCTCGGGAGCCTCGATAACGTAGCTCCAAGCGCCGAGCTCGGTCGGGGCAAACGACACGCGATAGATACACTCGCCGTCCCAGTAGGCCTCACGGCGGATTACCCTGCCGCTCGGACCGGTAAACTCCGCCCAAATCTCAACATCCAAAAACGGGTTGTCGAACGAACAGGCGCTCTCGAACGTCAGAACAACCGGACGCCACATCTCGGTAGCAGCATCTTGATTCAACGTCATATCCATTGCAGACCCCTTTCTGGTCTTGGTACCTACTAGTTCAGTCCTCGCTCGCTGGCGGACGTCACGGCAAAGTCAACGATCGCCTGGGCGTCCTCAGCGCAAATGAAGCCTTGCGACACTTCGATTGCCGTATCGCGCTCGCACAGGGCACGGTAGTTATCAAGCGATCCGTACAGCTCCTTGAGCATCGATGCCGAAAACGACTCCATATGGCCAAACAGTCCATCCTTGTCGCTCGTCTTGTCGACCGTGCCCTGGCCCGGCTCCACCAGACTCGTGTTGGAATAGCGGGCAAACGGATGCTCGAGCAGGCAAGTGCGAAGGCCGCCCTTGGTGTTGCCCAAGGCATCCTTTACGTTCTCGCCGTTCGTATCCAGCTCAATGCGTGGGCACGTCGCCGGTGCGGCCCCCGTGCGAACCCAGCGGAACAGGTTGCGGAAGGCGGCGTGGAAGAGGTACTGCGACGGGTAGGCGTTTGCCTCGGCGTGCTTGCCGACGTACACCGGCAAATGATCGATGCGCTTGAGGTCCTCGTCGTCCTGGTAATAGTCGACATAGCTCCACTGCGTATCGTGGGAGGATCCCGTCACCTCATACAGTCGGTACTTAAAATCGGGATCGTCGCTATCGGGTATAAGCGTGCGCCAGCTCTCAAAGCGACCATTCTCACTCTCGGTCTGAAGGGCGATAAACGGCTCCTCGGCATGCTCGACGCGCAGCAGGTGGTGCGCATACCCTCGGTCGCTCTCGTACTGGTTGACGGGAATGCACATCGAGTGGATACCACCGCCGGACAGATATCCGTCAAACACGCGACCGTCACGGCACACGTCCTCGCGATAGGCAAAGCTGTTGAGGTAGCGGAACAGGTAGGCGCCGGACTGCGACCATCCCGTAAGGCAGATCGTCTGGCGAGGATAATCGCGAATGGGGTTGAGGTCGGAGTCTCCGCGCAGTAACCAGGCAAGATCGGTCAGCATGTCCCAAAACAGGCCCGTCTCGTAGGAGATGTCCATATCGGGAAGCGCGCCGCCGCGCTCGAGCTGCTTCGGATCGTAGTCGAAGGGGCGCTCGGGAGTCGGGTTTGCCCAGCTCATAAAGCCATAGCGATCGGGATTGAATTCCTTGAGCTTGGCGATGGTGTTGGGCTTGCTGGTAATGCCAACATAGATGTCGCCGGAGCGCACAAACTCGCCGTAGCCCAAGATCCACATGCGCTCGATTTCCATGAACGACGTGGGGTTGATGATCTCGACCACCACATTGCCGCTCGCCTGCGCCGGGTCTTTCGGGGCGCGAACAACGATGCGGTTGGAATAGGGGGCGTCGGCGGTCATAACCTCCACGCCGCCGTCTTCATCGGCAGTGCGGTATACGTTGGCCGTGCCGTCAACGCGATACTCACGCTCGACGTAGCCGTACGCGCTCAGATGACAGTAGCGCTCGGCGCTCGAAAACGGATAGCTTTCATCCGTGATGGGCATTTCGGAAATACCGCTGATCATCTCGTCCCCCTTTGCTGTTGCGTTTGTTGAGACAAACTCTACTGGGGACGCAACTTAACTTCTATCGATTCTTAAGTTGAATTACTAAATGTTTAGCTTAATGAACAGCTGAGTGTTAAGCTCACTTTTAGTTACCAATCGTTAGGAATCACCATGGCCGTTACTGCAAAACAAATCGCCGACCAGCTGGGAATCTCGGCAGCGGCCGTCTCCCTCGCGCTTAACAACCGACGCGGCGTAAGCGAAAAGACTCGCCAGCTAGTACTTAGCACCGCCGAGGCCCTAGGTTACGACTTTAGCAAGATTAAGTTTGAACGCCAAAAGAGCGGAATCGTCGCACTGGTTGCCTTTAATCGACGCCGCATCTTCTCGAGCCCTTTCTTTTCCGACATGCTTGCCGGAGTCGAAGGTGCCCTGAGGCACGCGGGGTTCTCGTTTTCACTGGTTAACTACTCGCCATACGAGAATACACAGGAGCAGATTGCCAACATCGCCGAGGCGCGATACGACGGCGTCATCATCCTTGCGACAGAGATGTTCGAGTCGGATTTTATGCCGTTCGCGTCGCTGGACTGCCCTCTGTTGCTGCTGGATTCATGCATGAGTGTTGGAGTCGATACGGTCAAGATCGACAACGTCGCGAGCATGACGCTTGCCGTGCAGTACCTGTATTCGAAGCTTGGATCTGCCCCCGGGCTCTTAACGGCACCTGTCACCTTGGGCAACTTCACCGAACGGCGTTTTGCCTACGAGCACGCCGTCGGTCAGTTAGCCGGATCGGAAAAGTGCGGTATCGTCCACGAACTCGCCACCACTCCAGACGACGCATACGCAAGCATGCTCAACATCATCGATGCGGGCGAGCCCCTTGCCCAAAGCTACGTCGCCGTTTTTGACGATATTGCCATAGGTGCCATGAAGGCGCTTATAGAGCGCGGTTATCGCGTGCCCGATGATGTGTGCATCGTCGGTTTCGACAACCACGTGGGCGGCACCTACGTGCAGCCGCAGCTGACCACGCTCAACGTACCGTCGCAGTATATGGGCACTGTCGCCGCGCGGCGCATCGTCGAGATCATCGACGAGACCGAACACCACCCGCTCAAAATTGAGCTGGGGGCATCGCTGATCAAGCGCCGCTCAGCCTAGAGCTCGCGCACGCTCTGGCGCTCGACAAAGTAGGTCGACACGGCCGTCTTGCAGGTGTAGCTCTTGGGGTTGCGGATGTTGCCTACCAGACGGCGCACCGCAATCTCGCCCACCTCGTGTTTGGGAACATGTACCGTGGTGAGCGGCGGGTTGGAGAAGGCGCCCAAAGACAGGTCGTCAAAGCCGATGATCGAGACATCCTCGGGCACGCGAATACCGTGCTCGTTGAGCGCGCGCATGGCACCCACGGCGAGCACGTCGTTCTCGGCAAAGAAGGCCGTCGGCAAGTCGTCGCGCGAGACATTGTCGAGCCACACACCCATGTCGCGATAAGCGCCCTCGAGCGTGGTACCCAGCGTGACGCGCCATGCCGGGTTGGCCTCAAGGCCCGCATCCTCAAGCGCTTGGCGGTAGCCGCGCTCGCGGTCCTTAAAGTTGCGGATACGAAGGTCGCCCGCCAGATAGCCGATTTGCTTGTGGCCCTTCTCGATAAGGTAGTCCACGGCGCGCAGCACCGAATCGGTGTTGGCGATGACCACGGCGTCGAAGTACTGGCGATCACTCCAGCCGTCGAGCACAATCAGGTGGGCCGCCGCGTTAGCGAACAGGGCGTAGTCCTCCTCGCCCAGCTCGGTACCCATCAGCACGATGGCGGCCGATGGATCGGCGATCAGGCCCTCGACCTGCGGACGCACGGCGTCCAAGTCGCTAAAGTCGAGCGAGACAAAGCTCGTGCTCATACCGTGGCGACGAGCCTGACGCTCCACGCCCTCGATGACCGCGGGATGGAAGGTGCTCTCGTCCAGGATGGCGCCCGTCTTGCGCGCGAGCACAAACTGGATGCTCTCGAGCTGCGTCGACTGCTGGTAGCCGAGCGACTGCGCACACTCCAGGATGACCTTGGCGGTCTCCTCGCTCACGCTGCGCTTGCGGTTGAGCGCATTGGACACGGTTGCGGGCGAAAAACCGGTGATGCGGCTGATCTCGCGGACGCTTGCTTTGGCCATTGTTCCCCCTAGTAACGGTCGCGGTCGAGCATCGTGGCCTGACCGCCCCGTGACTCGACAACTAAACGACCGCAAATTCAATCTAAACAGAATAGTAAATGTTTAATAGCTAGTTTAGCCTGTTGTCAAGCAAAGCGGTGCAACTATTCCCCCAACGGGCACATTTACTCGGTAGCTAAAAAAGCCCCGTCCCAAATTGACTACATGGGACGGGGCGTGAAAATCATTTAGCCCAGGACGCGGGCCATACGCGCCCTGAACTCGGACAGGAAACGTGGGGCGTCCACGGTGAGCGCCACGAGCGCGCTCTTATCTGGATCGGACAGACGGTGCTCGTCGCAGATGGTGCGGCCGCGATACTCGCCCAGCAAGTCAACACGCAGGTTACAGCCGAGCGCACCCACGAGCGTGGGATCAATCGCCACGGCAACCGCCAGCGGATCGTGCAGCGCGCAGCCGCCCAGGTAGGGCGCGTTCATCTCGTACGAACCAATGTAGTGCTCGACCATGCTCGCAAACGCGCAGCCAGCCATAGTGCCCGAGCCCGTCCAGCCGGCAATGTCGCGACGTGTGAGCACCACGCGATGCGTCACATCCAGCCCCACCATAGTGAGCTTGCGGCCCGAACGCAGCACGTCATCGGCCGCCTCGGGATCACTTGCCATATTGGCCTCGGCGCCCGCGCTCACGTTGCCGGGCACGGTAAGCGCACCGCCCATCACGACCACGCGGCCGATGGACATCATCGCCGCCGCATCGCGCTCCAGGGCAAGCGCCAGATTGGTGAGCGGGCCGGTCGCAACGTAGACCAGATCGGGACCATAGGTACGCGCGGCATCAATCAGGTAATCGACCGCCGCATTGCCATCGGCCGACGTCGCGCCCACCGGCTCGTACGGCGAGGCGGGCACGCTTGCGCCGCCAATGCCGTTCTTGCCGTGGATAAGCGTGGTGGACGCCGGCGGCGTGTAGGGTTCGGTTGCCTTCATGGGACGATCGGCGCCCAGGTACACCGGCACCTCGGGACGACCCAACAGGTCGAGCACCGCCAAGCAGTTGTGCGCCGACTGCTCGACGCGCACGTTGCCAAAGCACGTGGTGATGCCGACGAGCTCCACCTCGGGGCTCGCGATGGCATAGGCGAGCGCCATCGCATCGTCCACACCCATATCCAGATCAAGGATCAGCTTCTTGGTTGCCATTGTTCTACTCCGCTTCTCCGTCTACATCCAAACCGTCTAAACCAAACTTGCGCTCGACTTCCGCACGCGTGGGAATTGATTGCTGAGCGCCCAGGCGTGACACCGTCACCGCCGAGGCGCGAGCGCCCGCCGCCATGCACTCAAAGAGCGGCAGGCCCTCCAGACGAGCCGCCGCCAACGCGCCGATAAACGTATCGCCGGCGGCCGTGGTATCGACTGCCGTACTCGAAAGTGCCGGCATGCGCAGCAGCTCACCGCCATCGCCGAGCGTAACCGAGCCGGCACCGCCCAACGTGATGACCGCGGTGCCGGCGCCCTTGGCAAGCAGGGCTTTGAGCGCGGCGACGCAACTCACATCATCCGTGGGCAGAATGCCCGTCAGAACCTGGCACTCGGTCTCGTTGGGACAGACCAAGTCGACCGCAGACCAGACCTCCGCAGGCAACTCACAAGCAGGCGCTGGATTAAAGACCGTATAGAACCCCAGCTCGTGAGCGCAAGAGAGCGCCGCGGCCGTTGCCATCAGATCGCATTCGCCCTGGGCGATAAAGACGCTTCCGGCAGCCGGGGCAATCTCGCTGGCGTCTCCGTCGAGCCCATCGGCCACCAGGTGCCTCAGCGCGCAGGCCACATCCTCACCCGTAAGCGCGTGGTTGGCGCCCGGCGACAGCACGATGCGGTTGTCGCTCTCGCAGCGAATGATAGTCGCGGTACCGGTCTCCACGTCATCGCGACGCGCCACAAACTCAACGCCCACGCCGGCATCCTGGAGCCCTGCCACAAGCGCATCACCAAAGGTATCGCGCCCAACAGCGCCGATCATGCACGTGCGCGCACCCATGCGCGCAGCAGTAACGGCCTGATTGGCTCCCTTACCGCCGGCGTTGGTGATAAAACCGCTGCCATCGACCGTCTCGCCCGCACGCGGCATGCGCTCGCACGCCACCGAAAGGTCCATGTTCATGCTGCCGAACACCGCAACGATGCTGTGATCCGCCATGGAAACCTCCTCGTCTTCAGGCTTTGCGCCCACCGTCGACCAACGATTGTGCACTCTCGCACCCCCTATAACTTTAGTCCACTTTGATGTGGACGCGCGCTTGAGCTTGCGCCAGCAGCAAGCATTCACAGGGGCAGGCAGCTACAATGAATACGTGCTGATTATTCTCGTCATTGGATGATGTTTTATGGAACAACTCTCGCAATCGGACTCGCGCGGTCGACGCCGCACGGGCAACGAGCCGGCGCCGCACGAACGCGTGAAGGGCGAACGCCGTGCCAACGAACCGCGACGCACCGTGAGCCCCCATCGTGCTTCTGCCAACAACGCGGGCCGCGCCAACACTCCCGCCGCGGAGCAGACGCCTGCTCGCCCCAAATCCCGCTACATCCCTGCCCTTGACGGCCTGCGTACGCTCGCCGTCGTCGCGGTGGTGCTCTATCACCTCAACCTCACGTGGGCTCAGGGCGGCCTGCTTGGCGTCACGATCTTCTTTGTGCTTTCGGGCTATCTGATCACGCGCTTGCTGCTCAACGAAGTCGCTAAGACCGGACGCATCGACCTTAAGAGCTTCTGGATTCGCCGCATCCGTCGCCTGGTCCCCGCCGTGGTAACGGTAGTGTTCGTGACCTGCGCGCTGTGCACCATCTTTAACCACGTGATGCTCACCAAGATGCGCCCCGACATCCTGCCGTCGCTGCTGTTCTTCAACAACTGGTGGCAGATTGCCCAAAACGTCTCGTACTTCAATGCTCTGGGCGACCCCTCGCCGCTCACGCACTTTTGGTCGCTTGCCATCGAGGAACAGTTCTACCTGATTTGGCCGCCACTGCTGTTTGCCATGGTATCCATGCATGTGAGCAAACCCAACACGCGCCGCGTGGTTCTGGGCCTGGCTGCTGTCTCCGCCATCGCCATGATGGTGCTCTATAACCCCGCCGCCGACCCCAGCCGCGTGTACTACGGCACCGACACCCGCGTGTTCTCGCTGCTGCTGGGTGCCTGGATGGCCTTTATCCCCGATCGCGACCTGGCGCCGGTGCGTCTCGCTCATCGTTTGGGGCTCAATCGCCTGGCTGGCGCCGCCAAGCACGGCAGGAACGCCGAGGGCAAGCTTGGCGAGAAGGCCGACAACGCAGCCGAGACCGTCCCGGCACAGCCGAGCGCCCTCGTGCGCTTTTGGTCCTCGCCCGCATCCATCGATGTGCTGGGCGTCGTGGGTCTGGTTGGCCTTGCCGCCATGGTCGCGCTCACCAACGGCTACACCGCGTTCCAGTATCGCGGCGGCACGCTGTTATGCTCCATCCTCACGCTCATGGTCATCGCGGCCTGTGTGCAGCCCCAGGGAATGGTTGCCCGCGCACTGTCCGCCGAGCCGCTCGTGTGGGTTGGCAAACGCTCGTACAGCATCTACTTGTGGCACTATCCGCTACTGTTGCTCATGAACCCGGTCGCCAACATCAACGATACGCCGTGGTGGCAGTACATTTTGCAGGTGTTGTTGGTGGTCGCCGTGGCCGAATGCTCATATCGCTTTATCGAGACGCCGTTTAGAAAGGGCGCCTTTGGGCGCACCGTATCCGAGTTCCGCGACGGCACCACCACGCCCACCAACTGGGTGCGCGCGCACGTCCCTGTCTGCGCAGCCTGCGCTGTCGTGTTGGTCGTTGCGCTGGGCGGCCTGATCTTTGTGCCGGAGACCTCCGCACTGAGCGGTGAGGGCGCCGAAGTCCTCAACAAGGAAGCCAAAAACACCGCGCCCACCGACCAGCAGGCGGCCGACGACACCGACAAGGACAACGACGGCTTCCCCGATGGCTCCTACGATCTGCTTATGATCGGCGACTCCGTGTCGCTGCGTGCCGTAGACACCTTTGACGGTGTGTTCCCGCACAGCCATATCGATGCCGAAAAGGGCCGCCAGTTTGATGCGGGCCGTGCGACATTTGAGGGCTATATCCAGCAGAACCTTGCCGGCAAGATCGTGGTCTTTGCACTGGGCACCAACGGCTTGGTAACCGACGACCAGATCGACGCCATCATGGCCGATGCAGGAGATAAGCGTATTGTGGTGTTTGTGAACACGCGCAGCCCGCAGCCGTGGGTTGGCTCTACCAACCAGGCCATCGCCAACGCCGCTACGCGCTACAAGAACGTGCGCGTTATCGATTGGTACGGATACAGTGCTAACCGCAACGACCTGTTCGATGGCGATGGCACGCACCTGTCGACCACTGGCGTGACTGAGTACCTCAACTTGATCCACGATGCAGTCAAGAAGGACCTGCCTGTGCATCCCGAGGACCACGTCAACGATCCGCAGCCGGCGGCCGTCAAGTCTGCCACCGACGCGCTCGTTAACGCCCTCGCCTTCAAACCGCACAAGCTAGGCACCGACAAGTAGCCCGCAGCAAACAACCCAAAATCACTCTTTTAGAGTCGGCCCCAAGAGGTCGCGGGCAAAAAACAGGCCGCAACCCATGGCAGCGGCCTGTTTGGAGTCCAAAAGAGGCGCTAAGCGCTGTAACCCATCGCCTGCAGGACAAACATGACGACCGTGAGCACCGTAATCACGGCGATAGTCGCCCACGTGAGCACATTCCACACGCGGCCGTTGCGGTTGGCACCCATAATGTGACGGTCGGCGGCGATAACCACCTGGAACACCAGAACCACGGGCAGTAGCACGCCATTGATGACCTGCG
>CALFDL010000236.1 GCA_937950415.1 uncultured Collinsella sp.
GCCCGCGGGGCGCGCCCAGGGCATCTCGGGTTCCGCCGCTCGCCGGTTTTCGCTTCCACCCCACGGGCCGCCATCCGCCCAACGACCATCCCGCCGGCGCCGGGCCCATTATCGGGGCCAATCGCGCTCCCGCCGACCCGGCGATTTCAAAACCATGCCGGTTTACGGGGCCAGGCCGGGAACCCCCGAGCATGCCGTAATCGGTAAAATCAAAACCGCAGGTAGACGACTTGCGCATTCAGCGAAATGCAGGGTATGGACGGCCGGTCCGGGTCCAGCCCCGTAATCCGGCGTAGTTTTGAAATGATACTAATTCACTAGCATGAAAACTAGGTCGTTCTAGCGCCTTGTTGCCGGCTAATTTCCGAGTTCCAACCAGTTGCACAGAACATTTGCTCGCAGTCGCGTCTCGGCGCGCTTCATTGCCTCGGATTTGGCTTTATATCGAATCCCCAAACGACTGCAGACGCTTTTGACTATGGCGTCTAGCTGTTTTTTGTCGTTAAGCATATCGTGGGTTACCAGGAACACATCGAAACCCATGCTCTGGAGCGCAGTCATGCGCTCCGCATCTTGGTCAAGTACCGCGCCTGACCCATGGATGACCTCACCTTGGATTTCGATAATTGCTGCCTTCATTAGGATTGGGTTTACAATCACGATGTCACCGTAGCAAACCTTTTGACCTGCGATGCTTTGGGCTTCCTCGGATAGAGGGGTTAAATCGTTGAGGTATACGTATCTGAATCCTGAACCACCTAGACGTCGAGAACGACTTAGAAGCAGGACCCCCGCGACCTCGAGTGGAGATGCAGCAATGCCGATAACCTGCTGAGCGGCATCATAAAACTGCTTTCCCCACATTTGACTTTTGACCTTTTCGGCGAATCGATGCAAGTCCCTCAGTTCGATGAGTGGCTTTCTCATCCAAAGCGAAGTACCTTTGAGTTTCGTAACCTCTCTTCCATCCTCGCGATTGTTCGTTTGACCTTCATTTGCTGGGACCTTTACGGTTGTGCGGGCATAAACTCGTTTCCAAGGAATCTCGTCTTCGCCTTCTCCAAGTTCGAACAGATCCTGCGTGCTGGAATTGCGATTCTCCTTTAACGCGATTTTTAACTGCATTTCGACAGCGGGGGTCGGCTCGAAAACAGAAAACCAGCCGCAAAGTTCGTACATAGCCAGTACGAGATCTATTTGGGACACAAAGCGTGTCATAGTAAATAACGTGTTAAGCGGATTGGTGACGCTAAAGCCTAAATGAGTGTCGGTTGTTGTGCCGGTATCCGAAGCCCCTTCCCAGCGAATAGTGGAGCGCAATCCCGAGTGGTGATTACAACAACCTGGCGAAGCAACAGCGATAACCGGGGTCTTGAGGACATCGGTTACGAAAGGGGCTTGGGATAGGGTCCGCCAGCCGTCATCGGAGCTGGGTAGGCGCGGGTAGAGGTCATGCACCTGCGGTGGGCAGCGCCAGTAGCGGAATGCGGTGTTTGCGCAGACGATTTCGTCCATGTGGCCTCCCCTGGTTTCGACCGTAGGCCGTGCGGATTGCGGGCATGGCCGATTATCTACCGGGGCATCATGCGGGTAAGTACGGGAAGCAAACCAAATGCTGACCAAAAGCTTGACGGGTTTTGCTAAATAGATGAAGTGTGCAGTAAAACCGCAGGTGTTTGCTCAGAGCTTGAGGGTCCCTGTCTCCATAATTGTTCGCTAATAGAGTGAATAATTCAACGAATGAACGTAATCATTTTGGGGAAAACGTTCGATGACGTCTGCAGGGTGGATATGCGTTAAAAGTTGGATGTAGCCAACGAGTCGTTGCGAATGGTCACGAATTTAAAATCGAAGGCAAAAAGTTCTTGGAAAACCGGGCGCGGCTATGTTAGTATCTCTTTTGCCGAAAGGCGACGGGCGATTGGCTCAGGGGTAGAGCATATCCTTCACACGGATGGGGTCACAAGTTCGAATCTTGTATCGCCCACCATCTAAAGATCAGGTCAGAGGTTTAGAGCCTTTGACCTTTTTTATTTTTGAAACCAAGAGTGATTCTAAAAATAAATTTGTGCTATCAGAATCGCTATTTTGGCAAGAGCGTACGCAAGGTTGCCAGACGAGGTCTTCGATGCTGCAGTGTAAGGTTTTTGAGAGCGCCAATGCCGAGGATACCGAGTTCTCATGGCGCCTAGTTCATCATTCCGCCCGCTGTCCTAAATAAACTCTCCCGATTCCAGGTCTACGAAATCCGCGAGCTTTATCTTTCCGGAGAAGCCGCTCCCCTTATACTTTCCTGCATAGGTCTCAGAGTCGAACTTGAACGAAATGTTATAAAGCTTTCCGGTCTTTGTCTTCCTGATCAGCCCGTTTTCCAGCATGTAGCTCAGTACCCTCTTATGGCTTTCTCTATCGTTGCCGTTTAGGTAAAAGCAACAGACACCTTGTTTCGATCCTGCCGCGATGAGCGTTTCGGGATTCGAGTATTTGGCTTCTACGACGACGCCATCAAGAACTGCGGTTCCGACAATGTCGTCCATGAGGGCTGTTTTGAATGGAGAGAAGAAGAACATCCATTTGCCGCATTGGACGGGATCTATGTCGTGGATTCGTTCCTTATTGATAAACCAAATCCATGAGAACGATTTGACCCTGGCAATCGAGCCGGATTCGTTAAGAAGCGTTTCTTCGACGGACGGCGTTAATTTCTCGTTGTTGCTTGTGTTATTTGAACTTGCCATTTCATTTATCCTAACATTCGTCCTCAATATAGCTCCTCGCCAGCAGCCTCGAGCGCTTGTATCGCTGTGCGTTTGAGCTCATTGAGACTTTCGTAGCCGCTTTCTGACAGCGGGATAATGCGCACGCTGAATGAGTCGCCGTACTTGTAGTCGGCATACACATCGCAATTGCCCCTACCGAGAAACTGTATGGCCGCCCGGTCAATCGCTTTTGCGCTTTGGCCTACGTAGTACAGATCTTTGGTTGCATTATGGACAATGAAGATGCCAGTAATTTCGCCTTGCTGTGTCAGGGACTTTCGCTGAGCCATAAACTCTTCGGCGCTTGCGACGATTTGAGGATCATCTTCTAGGAGCGATTGGCGTAGCCCCAGTAGTTTTTCTTGTTGCTTCGATGCTGTGATAACAAGAAGGAGCCCGTCCACAAAAAAGAACAAGCCAAAGAGCAAGAAAAGAAAAGAAAGCGAACCATATATGTTGGCACTCGATGACAGAGCGGAAATGAGACTGACAATTACCAATACAAGACCAGTAGCGCTGATGACTTTTCCGATCGGGATGAGCCTCCTTGGAGGGGCCGATGCGACGGTTTTGATTTGATAGTAGTTCCTCATGGTATGACTCCAGTGATATAGGTAATTGGATCCAAATGGAGCTTTATAAACGGCAGTATTTGAATTGCAATTATCTTATCGCTCTGGCAGATGGGGTATAAGGCTCAACATCGGTAATAGATCGAGAGGCAGTCGAGCTGAACATAATAGTGCCGTCGCAGCGATAGCTGATACGGCACCAATCTCTAAGAATTTGATTTAGTAGAAGGCTAAAGACTTCTGCAATGGCTGCATTCACTTCTCCCCTGGTCTCACTAAACGGGGAATTAGCAGCGTTATACGGCAGCCAGGAGCGCTGTTCCAAGAAGGAAAAACATTAAGGAAGCGGCCATCCAGTTGTTGTCTGCGGGCTTGGGGATCGTCGCTACGGTCGCAGTGGCGGCTCTTTGCTTGGAGGACGCGGGCAGCGTAGTCTTGGTCACCGTAGTCTTGATCGTTATGTTTGTCTTGGGCGACGTAGCCGTTAAGCTCCAGGTGGTCGGCTTCGGTCCAGACCCAGCCGAGGCTCGACGCACTGAGAGCCTGGCCCCGGCTGCCAAGCGGGGAAAGAAGGGACGCTTTGTGGCCTTCACATAGCGTCCCTTCCTCAAATTATCGTGTGAATATGATTTAAGCATACGGCGGAGCCTGAATCCACTATGCTCCAACTTGGCTACAAATCATAATTCTGCAACGTAGAATACTTGATAAGCGATTGATAGCGCGGATGTCCCGATCGAACAGCCCGCTTGTAAAGCTTGATATATTTTTCAAATCCCTTTTGAACTGCGAATTCATTTCCGCGAAGAGCTTCATATTCGTTCTGGCGCAAGTGTGGACGCACCTGTTGATCTATATATTCTGGCTTGTCTACAACAACGGCTTTCGAATAATCAATTCCGCATTTATTTTTGGCATCGGTAAAGAATACGTGCCTATGGCGAATATGCGAGCGAAAAGGTATGGCCCACGTATGACCCTCGATTTCGACCAAAAAGACAATGTAAGGACGATTTTGCTTTTGTTCCATCTCTTTGAACGGCGGGTTTGGATGATCTTGGTAAAACGAGTTTGTCAAAAAGACGATTTTAGAATTCATGCAGACCCTCCGAAAAAGAAAATGCCTCCAACCCAAAGAGATTGAAGGCATCTTCGCAGTGGGCTTTCTTTTGATTCCGTTGGTCGCGCCCTACGACCAAAATCTTCTCAGTGGGCTTTCTTTTGATTCCGTTGGTCGCGCCCTACGACCAATTTCTGATGTAAGTATACCCAAGCAACGGAGGAAATGATTGGGATTTCGAAATATGAAGGATAAAATTTGGCCTTAATTAGGCCCTCAATCTTGACCGTACATATCTAGAAATCCAGATTCCCCTAGACAATTCACTTGTATTCACGCCCAATCGCGCTTATCGCAAACAGAAGTATCCATACAAGCCCCTATTGCCCTTGGCTTTCGCGAACAAGCAACAGGTCATCAACTCCGCTTTGCCTCGTCGTCGGCGTCGAGCCCTTCAGCCTTCTTGGCGATATCAGCCAGACCCGGATTCATCTTTTCGCAAGCGCCGTCCACTATCTTTTTCAAGCTTTCAAAGAAAGAGAAGGCTTTGCGATCCTGTTTAAGTTCTGTCGCGGGCTCGAGGGAAATCGTTGTAGGTTCGTCGATTCCAGCGAAAAGGGCCGAGTACAACTTCCCTACGTTCAGCTTCGGGTCTTCGATATCAATGGAAAAGTCGTCAACACCCTCGATCGCGATCTTCCCATCCTTCAGCCCGACCTTATATGCCTTCTGAGCCATAGCGTTTGAGTCGTTTCCTAACAACGTCAGCTCCTCCTTCAACAGTCTTGGCCACAAGGTCGAGCACCTTGTAGTCGTCGCATTCGTATTCCAAAGCCCCACTCTTCACGTCAATTTTCCCATCTTGTCCGCGCGCGAGCACAATGACGTTATCGACGTCGAGGTTTACGACAAAGAGCGGGTTGTGCGTGATCATCAGTACCTGCCGGTTGGCGCTCATCCTCTTAAAGGCGCCAAGGACGTGCTCCTTAATCGCTACTTGTGAGATTTGATCCTCTGGCTGGTCGATAATGTAGACCCCTGATTTAGTGTCTTCCTCCGCCAAAAGATCGAAGTACAGGGTCCCGTACAGACCAGGCGACGGTTCAGCGTCGATGCCAATGGACTTGTTAGTGATTTTCCTTCTCTCGGTTACACGGTCAACCACCGCATGAAGCTTGTTGCGAATCTGATCGTAGCACGTCGCCATGGAAGGTTTTTCACCTGTTACCGCTGCAGCTATTTCCTCCGTAGTCAGATTGGTCTCGGACTGAATGCCATCTAGCAGAAGCGATAGCTTAGGCTTGTTGAACACCTCCCCAAAGACGTCGTTGCAGTAGCTTATGTCGGTACTACCAGAAGTGAGTTCGGAGACAAATATGAATTTCCCCATAGGATTAGGAACCCTAATGTCAACAGGAACGGCATACTCGAGCTTCCTGTCGCGTCGCTTTGCGGCAAGCAACACTGCGTCGGCAATTTTTCCAGAGACATCGTCAAGAGTCGCCGAATAATCATCGATAGTTTTCTGCTCGTCAGTCTTCCTCTTCGAAAGAACTCTGCGCTCCTCGCTCGCAGTGCCCTTGACTGCTCGGGTCTTCACGTCGTCGCGTTCGTAGACTAGCCTATGTTTCTCGACAAGCTTGAGAAGCCTATCCATCGCCTCCATTGCATCGGAATGGGCCTCGGCAGCCTCAAGCCCCATCTCTGTGAAAAGTTTCGAGTAATCTGCTCTGGCGGTGACAAGGTCGCTCCTGCAGGAGAGCAACTTAGAGCAGAGGTCATCGATGTCCTTAAAAGAGATCGTCTTCGTAAATCGGGAGATGGTAAGCTTCTCGGACTTTGGCAGGTCGCGCAAAACCATCTCTTGCTTATCAAGTCGACGGCGTGCATCGTTGAAGCGCGCTTTTGACTCGAGGGCGACAACGCACTCGTCAAAGAAGCGCTTGAGCGACTCTTTGATTGAGCTGGCATCAACGTGGGATTGAAAATACTTACCGAAATAATCGTCTTGCCCCTGCCCCGAATGCAGCTCTTCGAGGGTTTTACGAACACTGTCTTGGTCGTCAAACTTGAACTCAGCCGCATCTGGGAGAAGAGTATCGACGTTTATGCCCTCCTTCGCGCAATAGGCTTCGTATCCGTCGACCAACTTGGAATCGCCCACATGCCGGCAACCCGTTATGCGGTGAATCATCATTGACTTGCCAATGGAGTTGTCGCCGATAATCGCGTTGATTCCGGGCGAAAGCGGTATGTCAAAGCGCTTGCCGTCAATTGAGAGTTCAAGCGAGTCGAGCTTCGAGGAGCTGGCGCTGAAGAACGAGCAGTCGCCGACCTTTATTCTTGAAGGATCAGTGACCGCCATGAGCAAGCCTTCGAAGGTCGGCAGGCATTTTAGGCTGGAAACCAAATCTCACCGCCTTCTCTCCCTGGATAGGTCGCCCAATCATGGCAATCGCTCCCGACAACAAACGGAACGGCATCTTTGGGATAGGTTTCGATGAGCCTCTTGATGTCGAGCTCTCGCCGCTTGTTGCGTATTTCGACCGCGTCGACAAACTCGGTTAAAATCACTTTGCTGTCGCAATCCGCGCCTAGGCTGCTCACGTCCCGCTTTGCTTCTTGGCCGGCCGATTTCTCGTGCCCGATGAGGACAGCGTTGAGGCCGATGTCCCTCAGGACCTTGGTGAAACCGTCTTCGGTGAAAGCGCCAATATTGAGATCGTCGTAGCGCGGTTTCCCTTTCTCATCACAGACGACTTCGGCGATTCCGTCGATCAGATCGGGGTGCCGGTCATCGAAGATGGCAACGATATGGACGACGGTCGGCTTCTTGCCACCGGCGCGAATGGACACGCTGAACTCAATACCAGGAAGCACTTTGTTCAGGCAACCATCCCCCTCCCTCTCTTTCAAAGCGAAGTAGAGGTCCTTGTCAAAGCAGTCGTGGTCGGTGATTGCGCACATGTTGATGTCATGCGCCTTCAAACCGCGAAGCAGCGCATCAACATGGCCTTTATCGCAGCCGGCAAGTTCCTTCTTGCCTTTGTCCTTTGTGGTGATGCTTGCAGCAGAATGGATATGCAGATCGATTCTGGTTGGCTTCGTGACTATGCGTTCCAATTGCACCTCCTATGCTGTCCAGGCGAATTGCATATCGCCCAACGTTGATATCAGATGGCCCATTGCCCGTCTTGGTCGAGGGCCGGTTATATGAACCTCTCAAGCAAAATTCCTTCATCCCTATGTTAATCCCATCCCTCGATGTGGGTTAGATACTAATCGGCTTCTAACCTCATTGCTGATAACCTCGATGACGGCGGCTTCCGCCCTTGATGACGACTTCATCCGACGGCTCCCCCAATGGTCCCCAAGCAAGTGTGAATGCCGCCCATTAGTCTCAGAATCTCACAGCACCAAATAGTGCAAGTTAGCGCCGGTCCGGAGGAAAGGTATTGGGGTGATCATATTTTAAAGAAAGGCACTTGGCTCCATTCCCAGCGCGAAAACGCATATGGCTAGCACGTTAGATGTTGCATGCACGAAAATAGCAACGCTCCCTATCCGGAAGCGTTGCCCTCATAGCTTCAGTAGAGTTCTTGTATTGCAGCCAGGTGCGTCGCGCCGCCTCAGCAGCGATATGCGGCGGCTAGGAGCGTTGTTCCAAGCAGGGAAAACGCAAAGGACGCGGCGATCCAATTGGTGTCGCCGGTCTTGGGGAGTGTCGCAGTTGTCGCGGTGGCAGCTTTGGGCTTGGGGACTTTGGCGACCGTGGTCTTGGTCACTGTCGTTGTTGTCTTGGTTGTCGCGGCCGCGGGTTTCAGCGTGGGATTTGCCGTGGGCCCTGTGGTGGGCTCTCCGGCGGCGGGGTTAGCGTCGGCAGGAGACTTATCCACGCTATCGCCAGGCACAACGACCCCATCGGTCTCCCCCGCCGGAGGCGTGGCGACATCGGGCTCAATCACCACATGCGGTGCTACCGCACCGGAGGCATCCACCACGCC
>CALFDL010000237.1 GCA_937950415.1 uncultured Collinsella sp.
CTCCGCCCAACATAAAGTCATCGCTCGGAACAATACTTTCGGCTGTCGCATAGTCATATCCGGCCGATTCGATCCCAAGCCTGGAAGCAACAGCCTGCAGGTAGTTCGAGTTATCTGGCGTCATGCCCAGCATGAGTGAGCCGCCCGCACTCACCCAACTCATCAGATCGGTCAGATGCGTACCCAGCCCGTCAAGCGAGGGCATAAGCACAATCACGCGATCAAACGACGTGAGCGATGGGATCGCGTCCGCACCGTCGGTGGCAATATCAACATCGCGATGGGCGATCTTCATGTCGAGCAGGATCTGGTCGAACTGTTCCTTTACGTCCTCGACGCCAGCTTGATCGGAATCGGTAATGACCAGGCACGTGGGCTTTTGGCCAAAGATTGCCGAGGAGGCAGGCACCGCATCGTTGGCGGCAAGCATCCCCAGCTTATGCTGGCCCGCACTGTACTGCACGCCGGCACGCTCCACCAGCAGCACGGCGGCCATGGCAATAAAGACCGCCCACACCACGAGGAGTCCCATCCAACGAAAGCGGCCTGCACGGTCGCGGATATGTTGCGCCACGCTCATCTGGCCTCCTCCCCGTCGCGCCAAAACGCCAACTTTTCGCGGTTGTCGGCGCTCAAATATACATGTTGCTTGTCAATCGCATCGATCACACGGTGAACCTCGTCACCGTCGCGGCGCATCACGGCCAGGCGCAGGCAGAGCATCCAAACCTCCTGCTCCTCGGGCACGTCGAGCACTAGCTGGTCGATCACGGCCTGCGCCTCGTCGATCTGTCCGACATCGGCCAGCGCCGTCGCATATCGAATGCGCAGCTCAAAGGTGTCCTCGCGCTCGCAGCGACGCGCAAGCAGGCGCGCGTACTGTTGGCGCTGAATCAGAGCCACGCGCCCCTCGGCCAAGCCCGAGCCTAAGTATTCACCAAGAAAATCACAGTATTCGATGAGGTTTTGCGCGCTCGGGTCCGTCTTAAAGGCGCGCTCCAGCTGCTGCAGTTTAAGGTCGGACTCCTTGGAGATCTGCGCCACCGCCGTCGCGGCATAGTGCGCCACCTCAACGTCGTCGTTAAGCTTAGCCGCCTGCAGCTGCGCCAGGTACGCGTCGGGCTCCTCGGTGAGCATGGAGAGCATTAGGCGGCGCCGGTATGCCGGCTCGTTGACGATGAGTGCCTCCTCGAGCGGCACTACGCCTGAATCGTCCTCACCACTCGGTACCGACATACTGCGATGCAGGTCATCGTTGAAGCGCAGCGACTCCAGCGCAGACCCTTTCAGCCCCTCGCCAAACACCGCGCTGCACACCGATAGCAAAACCACCAGCAACGGGCCCCACAGCGGCACCAGCACTATCACAGCCAGCATGTGCCCGCGCACCGGCAGCAGGCCCAGTTTCATGAGCGTCCACAGCATCAGGCAAACCAGCGCATGAATCAGCAGCAAGACGGCAGCAACGACAAGCGAGATCAAGCGGCACCCCCCTCACCGTCACCGGTGTAAGAGATGTGCTGCAGCAGCTCCACGATGTCCTCGCCGTCGACGGGCTCCACCGCAATCTGCTTTGCGCTCAGGCGCTCGCGGATAATGGGCAGATCGCATGCCTTTGCCTGGCGCATAAGCAGGTAGAGCACGTCGCCGTCGACCAAGCCCGCCGCGTCGCTCTCGCGGATTGCCGACCCAATTGCGCCCACCAGCTCGCCGACAGGCTCCATGCCCGGTACCACGCGCAGGAGCAAAAAACTCCCCATCTTGCTATCTGCCAGCGCCTGCTCCGCCGCGAGCTCTTGGCCAAAGGCAGCCTGCTTGAGTACGCACGTGCCGTCAACGCAGCGTTTATCCTGCGCCACCGCCTCATAGTCAAAGGCACGGCCCAGCGCGCTTTCGACCAACCCGCACAAGATGCGGAACAGGTTTTGATAATAGAGGGTCATTTGGTTTTCGGCCGCACTACGCACAAAGATCAACACAGCGGGTGCCCCGTCGCGCTCGATCGTGTATCCAAACATGGGAAGCCCCGGCGTCAGCTCGCGGTTCACCCACAGGTTCGAACGACCCCCGTCGCCCAAAAGAGGTGCAAGCTGCTCAAGCGTGAGCGAGCGCGCGGCATCTTCGGCAATCGCGGGACTTGCTGCCACCAGGCGTGCAAATGCCCCGCCCGAAACATGGTAGATCGCCACCGAATCGTTCTCGAGGATCTCGCCCAAAAGCTCGCAGCACTTGCGATAGATGTCGCGTGGGTTGAATACGTCGAGCTCCTGCGTCACGGCAAAGATCGATCTGGCGCCTGTACGCGCGCTTGTCCTCGATCGCGTCGTGGTAGAGCTGCGTAAGGAACGTATTGCGGTTGCGCACGAGCTCGTTTTGATCGCGCTCCGCCCTAATGGCTTCGCTGTTGCGCAGCTGCACATAGCCGCACACGGCACCCACAACAAAGTACGCAATAAACGGCAGCCAGTTGGACGGCTCGTAGAACAGGCCCTGGAAGGTCTAGCCATACTGGGTAAAGTAGCTCGCGGCCAAACCCACCGACGCCAGCAGCGCCGCAACCAGGCCAAAGTCCAAGCCATACAGCGTGCCGATCAGCACCACGTAGAGCAGGCGATAATCGAGCACGTTGAGCTGGGCCGATTGTGAGAACAGATGCTCCAGCACCTCGAACAGAACCCAGGCGGCTGCCGTCTCCAGGCATTTAATAGGCAGCGTGCACATCTGGATGCGGTCGATGGCGGCGCGCAAGGGGTTAACCTTCTTTGCGCGGCCAGCATCCCAACGCGCTTGAATGGTCGAAAGATCGCGCAGCAAGTCGTAGCGCTGAAACCAACCATAACGAACGCGAGCGACGTCGCTGGCAGGCAAGGCGTAGCCGGCAGAATCGCCATAGGCAACGGCAAGACCGGGGAACAGTGCCTTGAGGGCGTCGCCCACCTCACCCGCCGTGTGATGGAAGGTATCGGCAACGTCGAGCGTCTCAAAGTTACCATCCCAGCTATCGAAGATGCGGCGCACCAGCACCGCAAGCTCCTCGGCACACAGCAAGGGAAACGCCGCATCCTCCGCGCCATGTAGAGCAACCGATCCGGTTAAGCACGCGTCGAACAGCGGCGCCAAAAACGGGTCCTCCAGCGCGGCAGACGCGGTATACAGGAACGGCACGCGCAGGATCTTGGTTTGAACGCCCTCGCGAGCAGCGTAGTAGCGGCAAAGGTCGTTGGCTGCGCGCGCGATAATGCCCTTGCCCGTTCGCCCCGCGGCATCGGCGGCATCCTCGGCACCTGCGGGACCTGCTATATACAACAGCTGGATCCGGCGACCCATGCACGCGCGAAAGACCGAACGTAGTAGCTCGATATCGCCCACGGTATCGGTATGCGGGGTAAGGTAATTAGACAGGTAGACCACGCAGTCGAACTCGTAGGCCTGATCCAAGTGCTGCAGAAGCTCTTTCCACGAGGCATGGGGCGACGACTCGTCGCGACGCGTGTCCTGCGCGGCGACAACCTGGACATGGTCCCCGGGGAACGCCTTGGCACAAAAGTCATCGTCAACATATGCGGTGTTGCCAACAACCAGCACCTCCATGGCGCACCCCTCCCCTAAAATCCACATTTGTCATAGTCAAACATGCGTATTGTACGCTGTCAACGCGAGCCAAGGCGCCTTTAAGGCTGTTTTAAGAACTTTTTTAGGGAATGAGGGAATGGTAATTCATTCGACTTAAATTCATCGAAGAAATGCTATTCGCCCTGAAAAGGCAAATCGCAATCTGCTGGCAGCTCTGCGGGGAGAATGCCAGGCGATGTACATTACTCTCGCACGGAATAGTTGGATGAAAGAGACGGCAGTTCTTTGGAATAGCTGACGATAACCTGCGGAACGATCCTAATACCCAAAGCAAGCTCGAACCTAGCGATCGTTTTCAGCGTCATATTGGGCTGAGAATTCAACAGCTTCGAAAGCGACTGAAGGCTCACGCCCATACGCTTTGCCAAATCGCTTTTGCTTAAACCCAAATGCTTCATCTCGCGATGAACGATAAACTCGATATCTAGCGCGTGTTCATAAGCACGTGTTTCGCTAGTTTCTGTCTCGGCGTAAAAATCAGATAAATCAACTTTATTCATTGTGTTCTCCGTTTCGAAAGCCAAGTATAAAAGTCAGCGTTCAGATTCCAGAAGCTGACGCGCTATTCTGGCCGATCATTGTTCGAGCGGTTAATTTCCGCTTAGGGTCTGACAACATTTTCTGGAATTGAGAGTTGTCGGGAGAAGCCGTCAATTCCCAAAACGGTCGACCCTTGAGGTCTCTATATTCGACAAGATCATATCCTTCTGCCAAAGTGCACCTCTCATTTCTAGATGAACTTAACTTATAGGTTAAGTTCATCCATTTAAATACATATAACGAGGCCCAAACAAGATTCCTCTACCCCAATCGATAAACAAACCAGTCGAGCTTATGCAAAATCCGGAAGTGTGCGGCAAATTCTAGACACGTCAACCACACTGGATAGTGGCAACGCTTCTACCTGTGGGTTCTTTTCATGAAGAGGACGATGCGCTCGAGGGTTCCGAAATTTGCCGCATACTTCCGTCGAGCAATTCCGGAAGTGCGGTGAAAACCTGAGATAGGTCGACCAGGCCCCGTTTCAGCCTTCCGCGACCTGCGGTTTTGTTGCCGAAATTCGGTTTATGCTCGGAAGTTTCCGATTTTTTCCCCGCGCTTCCGAAAAGCACCCTTAAACCGCGCGTCCCGAAGCGGAAAACCGCCGGATATTTGTTTCTCCCTAAATGAGATCCTTGTTTTGCCTGGCCGAATCTTACATCCAAACAAAAAAAGAGGACCGACGCATCAACCCTCTTCAGGTGTCGCCCGAAGGCTTCCAGCGCAATTGATTTAATTCTAATCGATATCACTTGTTTGACCACGATCACGTCAACCAGTAGAAGCCGCCCATGCTCGATCATTCCATTGCCGGGATGGTGCTTGGCTAGTACGTCACACATTGCATACATGAAAAAAGGGCAACACTCTCAATTTGAAAGCGTCACCCTTAAAGCTCCCAAAGAGCTTTTGTATTGCAGGAAGATACTCTACACCATCTTCCCTTGATTGGCAGGTCGAAACAGACACCATTGTAATTTCAAGCAGAAAGCGTTATATTAAGAATGCATTTGCACGTGGTGTTCGCACTATACGCTCAGATGCCATAGTTTACAAAGATGGCCTTCTTCATAGACGCTAGGTGGGATTACTCACTAGTAGCCGATATGTCGAAGGCCTTCTTGTATTTAAGGAAATCATACATTCTAATAAGCCGTTTCAGCTCGCTATTACCGTGTATTATCTTACGATCATCCGTGATGAGCGCCCTCAGATACTCGAGCAACTCATTTAAAACGAGCTCATCCTCCTCAAGTAAAACTAACTTTTTAAATGCTTCCTCAAAGCCTTCGTTAGCTATAACAGACTTAACCGAGTATCTAATTCCCGAAAGATGATAGCTACCTTTTGCCTTTCGTAGGCTGTTGTTTAGAAAAGCATCTAAATCCTTCTTCTCATCTATTTCCTTTAGCATCCTTGGATTAAGAACTTCCCCTGAATACGCGCTTAAATACTTATACATGGGCAAACCACCCGAGTTAGAAGCAAGCAGCGCAGGAAGATATTCCTCGACGGCAAGTTTGGGAGCGACATGTTCATCATCAAACACGACATCGCGATATAAAAGCTCGGCTTTGACCATATGACCGTGGCCCAAAGATGCATTTGCGACACCGATGCCTAGCACAAGATGCTGTCCCTCCGGAAGTCTCTCGAGGTCGCTAAAACTCGCTTCGACTACCAGAGAATCATTTGGCTCGCCCTTATCTGCCAGGGCGTAGATACTCCTGCGCAACTCACGAATGATCCTGGGCGAGAAGGAGCATTTGGAATGTCCAATTGCTTCATACACTGCGCCAAAATCATTCGTCCTAATCTCGGTCATGCTTATCTCGCCAATACCCGGAAATGTAATCGAATGTGTCGAGGTTGCGTTTTCGCCCCTAGTTAGGAAAATAAAACGCTCTTTGAGCAATGCAAGATTATTTGAACCGAGGCAGCGCGAAATCGACATGAGGATAGCTTGGATATCGGGGTCGTTAAGAGAATAGCCGATAAAAATAATTGGGTATTCCATAAAAATAGTTAGCAACTTGGCTGCCAAGTAATCCTGGGTTTCGGCGAGTTTTGCGTAATCTGCCTCTTCAAGAACCATAGATTCAGGATTATCCATAGACCCGTGGATCTTATAGATTTCTCCCATTTCAAAAGTTCTGTGAAAGACAAGATCGTCCTGGCCTACAAAAACTTTAAACTCTGGAAACAGTGACTCCAGTAGACAGTCATAGTTGGTTGTAATAACTCCAGAGATACGCCGCCTGCCGACCTCTCTCAAGATATCAAGTTCATGCGTCATATGGTCAGGTTTGAACGAAGATAACCTCTCGGCCGCCATAATCTTTAAAACAGATTTGCGCTGACGAATGTCCTCTGCATGATCGTCTCTAAAAGAAGCGAAGCGAGGGTCCTCAAGAACAGCTATGCGCATATCCTTATCAAGCATCGTCGCGGCAGAGGGCAAAGCACCATAATCAGGATTATCTGGACAGCGAGCAAGGTAGGAATCGAGTCGAAAAGGATCATCAGAAAGACGGGAGCAGAGGTGCCTTAACAAGCCGTCCCAATCGTCGGTACCCATGTATCTACGGGAAAAACCCGAGCCGACGAATAAATATGGGCTACGCCCCACCCCATTTATCAGACGTACAACGCTGTCTACAATGTCATCTCTTCGGACTTCCATCTAACGCCTCCAAACAAGTCTACTTCCATAAGTATAGAACATATGTTTGTTTTTTGCTAGAATTGCAAGACTTCATCGAAGACAAAAGCTGCTCGATAACTGAAAATTCGAACCGCAAATGTGACCCAATATTCAGCAGTGCTCCGACGAGCAAATATTCATTTCGCGCCTCAGGCAATCTAGCGCAGCGGCATCAGTTAGAACGCCATGGCTCTCTAGGAGTTCGATAAGTTGAGCGAAAGTCTAAAATTCTATCGCCAAAGTAACTCCTAAAATCAAAGAGCCGTTGCCGGCAACAACCGAACAACGACCCTCCTTTGTCATCGCCTCACTTAGAGTCAACGATGACCGTATCACTACCGACATAGTAACCTGTTTTCGTCGCTATTGCGGAGCAAGCAGAACTACATTCAATGTCCGGGCAAATCGATTGGCCTGATTCGGCACGTCAGTCATTATTCTCCCCATCAACAAAATCAGCAAAGGTCAGCTGTTCACATCTTTTCATCGGACGGTAATCTCTAACTTTAGTTATATGGCATGCGGCGGTTCGGACTTTTTGCGTCCTCAAATTAATGACCTCTTTAATGGTCATATCGACACGCATTAGGTCGCCACTATTTAAGCGATACTCACCATCTCGCACGCGTTCGAGAAAATCACGGTCGTCTATTTGAACCTTATTGTATGTTCGTTGCTCGCCCTCGTAGCCCGACTCAAATGTATATCCGGAAACATCTCCACCGTAGGAACCAAATAACGGTCGAACCCAGATATTATGGGACGAATACTCAACCGCCTCTTCCTGCGTTGCCTTTAAAGCTTCGACTTTATAGCTGTCAAAATAAGTCGCCTCGCTTGAAGAAAAAGAAATAGCATCCTCTGAAGCCTTACTACCAGCAATCTTAATCTCAATCTCCCTCGAAGGCCTCTTGAAAGTTTTCATCGGACCAGTGATGACCTTAGAAAATTTCTCAGCGATTTCTGGGGACTGGACTAGCGCGTGGATCTCAACAGGAACAACGACTGCGTCCGAACCCTCTCCATATACGAAAGTTCCATTGTCAGTTGGCTTACATTTAGAGATATGTCCTTTAACTTTTTTAATTATGTGCGCTATGGCAAATAGAACCTCCACAAGACCGCCGGCATTATTAATTGCAGATATAGCGTCACTGTTTAACGCGTCAATCAATCCGGGCACACGATGGATCACGAATTCCGTAATAAAAGAGCCTTCTTTAAATGGGCGCACTTTTATAGTCGTTTTTTCTAAGGTGCCCGACTCTTTTGCGACCTCTTTTATCAGTCCGTCAAATTGGCTTAGGAACTTAGAAAGGTCCTTGGCGTCCAGCCTTCTTCGGGAACTACATCGACAAAGCGATATACGAGAGTTTGATCTGCTGTAGAAGTGTCCGTGTTGTCCTCATACCCTTATAAAATCACGGGTCCTATTTCCTGCGACCGAAGCGTTTTATTCGAAAGCGATCGAGCGCAAAATTAAACGAAATAATAAAAACCAACGTAAACGTATAGATAACAAATTAATATATTTCAGATACCGAATCAGGCAAATAGACCGCACAGAACGCTTCCGCGACAAGCACGGTAAGAAGCGTACACAACCCGATAAATACCATTCTTCCCACGTCAATGCGAAAGACATTCCGATACTTCCAAAGCAGAAAAACTGCGACACAATAGATAGCAAGAAGTGAGATTAAGCCTGGTATTAGATTCCAACAAAATAGAGAAAGAGCAACGGGAAACGTCCAAATGGCATTCCCCGACGCACCTGAATCCATAAACGTATAGCCTTTATCCCTCATTCCGTTTCTCTCCACGACAAGCTGGAGATAACTTCTCAATATCCATCCTGAAAATGATGCAAAATAGATAATGAACAATCGGTCGACAGACCACAAGGAATTATCCCCAAAGGCAAGCGTAAGGATGCGCGAGGCGACCGGAAGGGCCGCAGAGGTTAAAACCGTGATCAGGACATCGGAGGTTTCAAACCCACCGTCCCTGCCCTCTCGGGACTTGTTAACCATCAATCTCCCAACACAAATAGAAATCAGCATAAGCTCAAGCACCATACCACTTCACTGCGTATGGAAAATAGCAGGTCTAGGCATTGTTAAACACTTAAAGGGTAAAACCTACGGATGAAAGTTAGACAAGAAGAAACCCTTCGATCCTATTTACAGAACGAATAAGACCGAAACGAAACCCCGCCCACAGAAAGAAGGCAGTCACCATGAAACGAGCCGACGAAGAACCTACACCGAAAGCAATTGAAGACGCTCTTACCCAAGACCCGCTTCACCGCAAGAGAGAAATCGAGGACTTTCTAAAGATGCTCATTGCGGTTGAGCCTCCGTATACCTTTGTCATTGATGCACCTTGGGGCTCTGGCAAGACATTCTTTGTAAAGCAAGTTGCGAGAGTCCTGCAAATGGCAAATCCGGCGCTTAGCCAGGACAGCGCAAAACCAAGCACAACATTCGGTAATATCGCCGAGGAACTACTCAAGGAACCATATCTCCCCATCTATTTCAACGCGTGGGAGGACGACCATTTTGACAATCCAATCTTGCCAATATTAGCCTCTATCGCTAGCGCTACAGGCGAGAAGAGCGTCAAGGGTGGAGAGGATTTCAGAAAGGGAATCATTGGCGCCATAGAAGCCGCCGCTTCCCTTGTCGGATATGGCGGTGACATCAATGGGGTCATTGAAAATTTCAGCGGAACCGATTTTCTCGAACAGTACAAAAATGAGAAAGAGCTTCGAGGCAAAATTGACGAGCTCATTAAGAGCAATCTACCCAAGATTGCCAACCGAGCCGTCATCTTTATCGACGAACTCGACCGCTGCCGGCCCGAATTCGCCATAAAGGTACTTGAGCAGACCAAAACCCTGTTTCAGCAAGAGAACATCGTTGTAGTTTATTCAACCGACATTACGCAGCTTGCACATTCCCTCCAGGGCATATATGGCCCAAGATTCGACGGCAGAAAATACCTCGAGCGCTTCTACGACAAACGTCTTGAGCTAAATCCGATAAAACCGGCTGATTACCTTCTGTATAAAGGAATCAATACAATGGATGGATATACCTTCATGGATATAACCATCGATTTGCTCGGCTACAAACAAGCCTCACTAAGAGCCTGCAACAGGCTTATCGACTCTATAACAAATCTATCCAGGTACATTGCTAACCACTGGGAGCACTTTGGGAATGGAAGGGTTCAGCAATTCCCAGGCCAGGGCCTGCTTCCCGTACTAAATGTTCTTGCTTACTATGACCCGCTCGCCTGGCACGAAATGAAGACCAGTACTGGCTACGAAGCTGTCTACGAACTTGCGAAACACAGCGATCGCTTCATCCAATATCTTGATGAAGTGATTGAATCGGTATGGGGAGCCAATAAAGATGAGCTTCCCTATAAGCAGGATATTGAAAATAGACGCAAACGTTTTGTAGAAGATCTATCCGCGTTGATATACGGCAACAATGACAGGGACCCGCGGGTCAAAGAACTGGGCAATAGTGAACTTACCAGAATGTCTTTCAATCAGCAGATATATCAGCGT
>CALFDL010000238.1 GCA_937950415.1 uncultured Collinsella sp.
CCGCGCTTGCGCGCTCGGGCGCCAAGCCAGTCTTTGGTGTGTACGGCACGTTTTTACAGCGCGCCTACGACGAACTGTGGCACGACCTGTGCCTCAACGACGCCCCCGCAACCATCCTGGTATTTGGCGCGTCGATCTTTGGCACCACATCCGAGACGCACCTCTCGTTCTTTGATATTTCCATGCTGGGCGGACTTCCCAACATGCACTACCTTGCACCTGCCTGCATGGAGGAATATCTGTCCATGCTAAGCTGGTCGCTCGACCACCGCGAGCATCCCGTGGCGATCCGCGTACCAGGCATTGGCCTGGTAAGCCGCCCCGACTTGGCGCCTGCCGAGGACGCCGATTACGGCACCGTTCGTTACAACGTGGTGCGCCAGGGTCGCGACGTGGCCGTGCTCGCGCTTGGCGATTTCTTTGAGCTGGGCGAGCACGTGGCAAACCGCTTGGCTGCCGAGTACGGCATCGAGGCCACGCTCGTCAACCCGCGCTATGCAACTGAGCTCGACCGTGAGTTCCTCGACAGCCTTGCCGCCGAGCATCGCGTTGTCGTCACTCTCGAGGACGGCATCTTGGACGGTGGCTGGGGCGAGCGTGTCGCGTGCTACTTGGCCTGCACGCCCGTGCGCACGCGCACCTTCGGCATCGCCAAGGGCTTCCCCGACCGCTACGACCCCAAAGAGTTGCTCGCTCAGAACGGCATGACGGTCGAGAACATGGCCGCCGAAGCCGTAAGGCTGCTCAACGAGTAAGAAAACCTCCGCAAGGGAAGCACCCCTGCGGAGGTTTTTATTTTCGCGGCGCGATTATCTCAATCTGTAACATCTATGGCCCGAATTCCCGTCTAACTGTTACAGATCTAGACAAACCGTCTTTGCCCCTGACCTTTGTCTCAATCTGTAACAGATAGAGACCTTTTGTCCGTCCAGATGTTACAGATCGAGACATTCGAATTCCCCTGAAGAGAAAATCTCAATCTGTAACAGTTACTCGGCAAAAATGGCTGCAGATGTTACAGATCGAGACAAAACAGCGGGGCAGGCCGCCACATCTACAAGAACCACCACGAAGGTGCCCGTGAACTGCACCCCGAAACTTGGACTGAATAAATAGCGACTACGCCGCAAGGGCC
>CALFDL010000239.1 GCA_937950415.1 uncultured Collinsella sp.
ATCAGCGCGGCGGCGAGCCGAAGATTTTTGACTATGCGGATGTGCTGCAGTGCGAGATTGCCGAGACCGGAAATCCCGAGGATGTGCCGGAGCTCAGCAAACGCGAACTGGCTCAGCAGATTTTGATTAATCCAGCTCAGGCTACCAAAAACAACGCTGCCAAGCGTAATATGTGCCTTGGTATGGGTGTCATCGTTGTCGTGCAAACCGGCAAGGATGAGATTTCGAAGCTTGAGATTCCGGTGACCGCGGGCGAAGTCAAGCGAGACTCCGGCCTATATCGGTCGTATCGGAACGTTGCGGAGCAGATCAAAGAAGCCTTCGACGCCATGGGGCGTCCGGAGCAATGATGCCTGCAGCATCAAGCGGTTGAGGAGTCTTGCCCATGTCGAGTGAACCATATGCGATTCCGCCCAAAGATCGCGCCTTTGAGGGCATTCTTTGGTATATCAAACATTATGACCTGCAGAGTGGCGACCGGCTGCCCGCCGAGCGTGTGCTCTGTGAAGAGCTGGGCGTGTCGCGCACGGCGTTGCGTGCTGCGATCACGCGCCTTATTTCGTGCGGATCTTTGGAAAGCCGCCGCGGTTCGGGCACCTATGTGTGTCCTCCCAAACCGCTGAACATCTTTCAGGAAACATGGAACTATACGCAGGCGGTGGAGAGGGTTGGCTCAAAGTCGACCGCACGCCTGGTTTGGTCCAAGGTCGTGTATGCCGATATCGATCTTGCCCAAAAAGCCCAGATTGACCTGGGCATGCCGCTCTTCTGCATTCGGCGCGTGCGTGTGGTCAACGGTTCTCCGGCATCGATCGAGACGGCTTACGTCAATCTGTCTTTGTGCCCCTCGCTTCCCGATCATGATTTTGAGCAGGAGAGCCTCTACGACGTTTTGCTCAAAGAGGGGAATGTCCATGTGACGCACGGCAAGGAGCATATTTCCATCAGCCGTCTGAACGCCGACGAGGCCAAGTTGCTGGGTGCTCAGGAGGGCACGCCGGTGTTTTACAAGGCTTCGCACGAGCGCGACGAGACCGATGGCTTTGTCGAGTATTGCAAGTCCGTGATTCTGCCGACCAAGTATCGTTTTGCCGATAACGGCGAGGCAGACGGCGTTGCGACGAAGGTGGGTGTCGAATGGCTGATGCAGTAGAAGACTTGCCGGTTTACAAACAAATTCGCCGCTGCATTGCGGAGCGAATCGAGCGCGGCGACTACCCGACGGGCTCGATGATTCCGTCCGAAAACGAGCTGGCCGAGGAGTTTGGCACGACACGCCTGACAATCCGAAGCGCCATGGACGAGCTGGTCAAAAGTGGCCAGATTCGTCGCGTGCAGGGCAAAGGCGCCTTTGTGGGACATAAGTGGTTTGACGAGCACGAACGCAAGGGCGGCTTCCGCCAGTCGGTTCTGGCATCGGGCGCGACGCCGTCGGTGCGCATCCTGGCGCGCTCCAAACGCTACGCCGGCCCGTATTATGCCGACTTGTTTGGCATCGCTGAGGACGATCTGCTTTACTCGGTGCGCCGCCTCAACTGCATCGATGGTGAGCCCGTATCGATCGAGATGACACTGATTCCGTGCCTGCTGTTTCCGGGCATCGAAGGCGTGGACATTTCGGTCTTCAGCCTGTTCGAGACCTACGATATGTTGGGACACAAGCCAGATCAGTCGGTAGAGAAACTCGATATCGAGGCGCTGGGCGCACGCGATGCGAGTTTGCTCAATCTTGAGCCGGGCGATCTGGCGCTCGTGCTGGAAGGCCTGACCTATGACTCGAGTGGGCAGGCAATCGAGCATGCCAAGTCTTTTACCCGCGGCGACGCCGGCGGATATACCTACAACTATTAGCGTCTAGAGCGTCCCTGCGCACGGCGGGGGCGCTCGTTTTTACGGATATATGTCGCTTGACCGATGAGCGGCAAAAACTGACCGTCTACCGAGAGGGGAGGATGAAATCATAAAATCGGTATTAAAAACGGCTAACCTGTAATCGTTCACTGGTATTAAGAACCTTTGAATTGTTGAGCTTGGGGCCAAGATGTCCACAAGGTTAAGCGGTGCGACGGAGTGGCAAGCCCGTTCATTCCGTGCGACAATTCAAACTGCTCGTGAAAGGAGCGGGAATGAAGGAGACCGAGAAGATCGAGATCATGCACTTCGACCAGGAGGGCTACCTCGAGGACGGCAGGAACGTCTACGAGGCCGGCAAGAAGATGACCGCCCTGGCCGACCGCGTGCACGAGGAGGGCTACGACGCCGTCTTCCTGATGGGCGTCGGCGGCACCTGGGACGAGTTCATGCAGCTCGAGTACCTCATGAACAAGTTCGGCGACCGCGACCTCGAGGTCTA
>CALFDL010000240.1 GCA_937950415.1 uncultured Collinsella sp.
TCGAAACCCTAGGAACCTTAATGCTGTAATTAAGAAACTCAAAGTAATCAACGATGGATATGGGCCCAATAATGCAGTAGCTCAAAGAAGTTCTATGGTCGAAAGTAGTATTAAGGACGCCTTATCACGGAAGAGGTGGATAGAAACAAAATCGATTTGTAAGTGCTTACTAAAAACCAGCGCATTGGTTTTTAGTAAAGAGGATGCCGATTCTTTTTTAGGCTACGACTCTTCGCGTTATCTCGCAGAAATGCTCGAGCAGGGATTTATCCAGTCCTTTGAATACGACGGAACAAGATATTCATTTACCAGTGAATCTCAGATTCGTTTTGTAATGGCGCGCTCGCTAAATGACGAGTTCAATCAAATTGACAGTACGAAATTAGATGAAGACGAGCTTATAGATACAGTTGCAAAAATAACCGCAAGTAAGTGCAGCTTTGTAAATGATTATGAGATTGTTCAGGTATGTGTAGATAGATATCTTGATCGCGGAGCTGGTTTTTTAGCTAAATTACTTCGCGCACTTGAAGAAAATGGCCAAGAACTAGAATTGGACAGATTGTTCACTCAGACCGTCTTTCCTATTGATTGGGACTTCGAATCCTTCAGTGCTATGTGGCCTATGGATGTGCGCTGGGCATTCATGTGTTTTGCTGGGGTCGCAAACACCCCCTTTAATTTAGTTCACTTTGTTCAAAACCTCCTGTTTAATAGCCCCTCAATTGTTGACGCTATCTTTCGTGAGAATTGGAATGATTTCTCTCTCCATCCCTTGATCTCACGTCTTCAAAACATTACTGATTACGTATCCCATACGGGTCGGGTGCCTTCGGGCGCCAAGGACGAATGGGTATGGCTTTCTGTTTGGTGTTCCTTTGCATCGAATATGAAGCTGCGCGCTCTAAGCCAGCGCCTCATGTTCTTTCTAGCCGACTCCGATTCATCGGTGGCAGATTTCCTTATTGAGGCATGGCCTGACGTGCATGACGTATATGCTCGCAGGGCAATCGCCAAGACATTAGCGCATTTGAGCATTGAGACTCGATGCGGTGATGCCGTTGAGGGTTTTCTTGATAGGGCGGTTGACGATCCTGAGATTACGGACTCAATCGTTATCTCTCATTTGTGCAAGACATCTGGGGGCAAGTTATCTCCGGTTGATTTTTCAACTAAAAATTACTACTTCGCTTTTCGTGATTTTAAGCCGTCGAAAAAGAATGTCGATTGTTTTATTAAGCAAGTCAATAGAATTGACTTGCATCTAAAAGGCTACCTTCCACTCAATGTTTACACGTTGAGAGACGGACTCGATTTTGGTTATTCGGCTAGATTTATTAGTGCGGATGCCAGCTCTGTTGCGGACTGGAACCGATCCATAAGAGCTTTATTAAAGTGTCCCATGGGTGGTGATTGTAAAGGGCTGATTGCAAAGCATGATGACTTTGGCGAAATATTGCCAGTAAATTTTGATGTTAGGCCGCTAGATAAAAAGGTGCTGTTGGATTGTGCGGTGGCCCTTACAGATAAATGGCTGGATGTCTATGGCGGTACTCTGGATGACTTGCTTGGAGATTTTGTATCTGTGGATAGCAGAACTCCAAGTATGATTAATCCCAACTTCAAACCGTTTGATCTGGCAATTCATGAGCTACTTGGATCTCTGTCGGCGAATTATTACGTTGATGGAATAGTGCTGGGCGGTGAGGCTCCCAGCACTGTTGGATTCGCTCAATATGAAGAGACCGCCGAGCAAGAACCTGCCATTATACATACTTGCTCTGCTTCTGCCGACATTCAAATCGATTCGGCAAAAAGCAAGATTGAGAGGAGGATGGTATCTCCGCTCGATAAAGAGTTTGCTTGGTTTAACGATACTGGAGAGGTGCTTATTGAGATAAAGGGGCTCATCGAACCCCTTCGATTAAGAAAGGTCGAATGGATTCCGCTTGCGTTTTCTGCTAAACAGAGAATCCATAGCAATGATAGGCTGCAATGCTCGAATGAAATTCTCATTTCAATAGCAATGAACGGCGATGGGCACATCTGCGGCTGCTCGGATGACAGGTATTTAACTATAGAACATGCTCCGTTTGAGGGGAATACCAGGGACTTCGGGAAAGGTCTGGGGAGTTACTGTTTGGATCTTGAGGCCCCGGATCGTCGCTGTGTCTCTGTTGAACGCAATAATATTTTGCTCCCGCCACCTGCCCTTGTAAATATACTGGACTTATCGTTTAATCCACGGAACGCCTGCTTTGAACGTGGGGGCGAGGCGGTTATTCTTTGTGATGGCAATCCCGGGAATTACTATGAGGAGCCTGTTCACAATTTAATTCTTATCCGTCGGGATGAGCTGGAAAAGGTGGCTCAAGTTGCTGATCTTAGGTATTTTGCCTTTACAGAAAGATATCAAGAAGATTTTGGCTATGACAATGCCTGTGATCGACATTGGGAGCTTGACCTAGCTGGAGACGAGTTGGCTTCATATCCAAATAATGGCGGGACAAATGATCAACGGTCCAGCCCAGCTTGTTTGGGGTGCCGCTTCTCATCTGCCAATAGGGAGCGTGAGAACATTGAGATTGCGGCGAAGGCCCAGGAGGCAATAGATGATTTGCTTAAGGACTACGGTTTTGATTGTTTTTGCTGACTGGGTGATGCTTAATTTCTTTCGCAAATTGACAACCGCATAGCGGAATACGGCCCATGCCCCGCCATATGATTTCTAGCGACTAAACATTAAATCAATAACGGCGGGGGTGCGAGCCGTGTCTGTGAACGTCGCGACAGCCGACGAGGAGTTTCTGCGCAATGAAATAAAAATCTGGCGAGGTGGGGCGCCGCAATGGCCGAGATGTTTCCGCCGGATGGGTAGTGTCGAGAAAGTTGGTGTAGAGCCCCATCCGAAGCGAGTCGGCCCGGCGTCCTAGAATCTGGAATACGGTTGATATCCTATGCCGCCTCGACCCTGTCCGCAAGCTCGAGGCCGGACTCGAGCATCTTCCTGGCCTCCGCCTCGAGCCGCGCCCACTCGACGGGACCGTCGATTCCCCGAGCGCGACCGTCATCGTAGAGCTCGTTCATCCTCGCCTCCGAGAAGTACCTGGACTCCTGCCATATCTCGTCCTGCTCGCACATGACCGCGCCCGCGAGCCGCACCAGCGAGCCCGTGGAGGGGAACACCTGCACGACGCGCGACCTGCGCTTTATCTCCCGGTTGGTCCTCTCCTGCACGTTGTTGGTGCGCAGGCGCTTCCAGTGGGTCGGCGGGAAGTCGAGGTAGGCCAGCGCGTCGGGCTCGGCCTCCTCCAGCACCGCCGCCGCCCTGGGGCAGCACCCCTCCAGCATGTCGCACGCCGCGTGGTACATGGCCGTCACGGTGGCGGCGTCGCGCCCGCGGAACACCTGCGACACGATCCTGCCCACGCGGCGCCTGAGCTGCCAGGAGCCGGCCTCGCGCATGCAGTCGCGCATGAGGTGGA
>CALFDL010000241.1 GCA_937950415.1 uncultured Collinsella sp.
CTCAGCATGCTTACCGGCAACCGACGTGGAAGCCTGGGCACAATAAGCACCAGTATCCACGCCATGCCCGATGCGCATGATAGAAACGCCAGCAACCTCATCACCAGCAAGAATGGCACGCTGAATGGGAGCGGCTCCACGCCATCGAGGCAGCAAGGACGCATGAACATTCACAATACCGAGCGGTGCCATATGCAGCACCTCATCGGGCAAAATGCAGCCATAAGCAGCCACACAGAAAATGTCAGCCTGGGCAGTCTGGAGCGCCTCAACAACCTCAGGCGTCATACGATTAGCCTCAACAACCGGCAGACCAAGCTCAAGCGCCTTGGCCTTAACAGGAGACGGCTCCAACTTTTTACCACGTCCGCGAACAGCATCGGGACGAGTAACAACAAGCGCAATCTCGTTCCCGGCCTCAACAAGCGAAGTCAACGAAGGCACCGCAAAATCGGGCGTACCCATAAACACAATACGCATAAAGAACGTCTCCCCTCAACCAAAGCCGAGACGGCTACAAATAACAGCGGAAAGCCAAGTACCCAGCCCATCCGCAATAACAATTCAACAAGAACAAATATACCCAAAACCAAAGAAAGAGCCGCAATAAAAGCAGCTCTTTCAGCAAAGCAATTATCAGCGAAGACGCCCATCCCTGGCCCGACGGCACCCAGGCGAACCGAGCCAGAACAACGCAGTCCCCGGTGCTGAGCGCCCACATATCGTCCCGCGCGCAGTTTCGCAGCAAAGCGAGAATGTTTGAGCACGGGATGATATATAGGCGGCCAACCCCAGGGACGGACGACCTACTCCGTCTCGCCCGGTCGAGCGCCGCGGGCCAGGGCGTCCTGGTACTCCTTGACGGCCTTGATCCTCTGCATCGGCTTGAGTCGCTCGAACATGGTATTGCCGTGCAGGTGATCGATCTCGTGCTGCAGGCACACGCAGAACAGGTCGCCCGAGGCCTCGTAGCGAATCAGGTTGACGTCCAAGTCGTACGCCTCGACAACGACATGGTCGGGACGCTCGATCTCGCAGCTAATGCCGGGGATGGACAGGCAGCCCTCGCTAAAGGGCACCAGATGGTCGCTCTGCTCCACGATCACGGGGTTAATGAGCACGTACGGGTCGTAATCGTTCTTGTCGCTGTAGTCGCAGTCGATGGTGACGAGCTGAATGAGCTCACCGATCTGCGGGGCAGCCAGTCCGCAGCCGCCGTTCTCGAACATCATCTTCTTCATCTTCTCGGCAAGCGCCTCGATCGCCGGGGTGATCTCCTCGATGACGGCGCACTCCTGGCGCAGACGAGGGTCGGGCGACAGTACGATTCCGTTGGCTTCCATGGCCATCCTTTCGGGTTG
>CALFDL010000242.1 GCA_937950415.1 uncultured Collinsella sp.
TGCCCAAAATGGCCTCGATCTCGGTGAGCTTATGGGCGTTGCCCGTTGCCACGACAATGGTCGCCGCCGGATCGAGGGTGTCGATGTCGATCTTCTCAAGTGCCATGAATGGTCTCCTTGTCTCTATAGCAATGCCGCGCCGAGGGCGACGAGGGCCTCCGCCTCTCCCCTCTCAATCAACGGCAGTCTTATACTTCGACGTTTTCCCAGATAAAACCTGCCAAAATAAACCTGTCACTTTTTGGTAGGTCAGGCGAGGGCCTGGCGCTGGAGCTCGATGAGCTCGGCGATGCCTTTGTCGCCCAGGTCGAGCAGGGCGTTGAGGCGCTTACGGTCAAAGGGCGCCTGCTCGCCGGTGCCCTGGAGCTCGATCATCTCACCGGTATCGGTGGCGACGAGGTTCATGTCGACCTCGGCATGGCTGTCCTCGGAATAATCGAGGTCAAGCAGCGTATTGCCGTCGACAACGCCCATGGAGATGGCAGCCACCTGGCCGGTAAGCGGGATGCGCTCGATCTTGCCCGCCTCGACCCACATGGCGAGGGCGTCGTGCAGCGCCACCCAGGCGCCGGTAATGCTCGCTGTACGCGTGCCGCCATCGGCCTGAATCACATCGCAGTCGACGGTGACGGTGTACTCGCCGAGCGCCTTCATGTTAACGACGGTACGCAGGCTGCGGCCAATGAGGCGCTCGATCTCCATGGAGCGGCCCTTGCGGTTGGCATGCTCGCGCTTGCAGCGCTTGCCGGTCGAGGCCGGCAGCATCGCATATTCCGCCGTTACCCAGCCGGCCTTGGCGCCCTTGCGCCAGCCCGGCACGCCTTCCTCGATAGTGGCAGCGCACAGCACGCGCGTGTCGCCGAACTCGGCCAAACACGAGCCGTGGGCGTGCTTCATGACGCCACGGGTGAGCGTAACGGGGCGCAACTCGTTGGCGGCGCGGCCGTTGGCGCGGTTGACCTGCATGTACTCCATAGAAATATCCTTTCGGCAAAAGACGTGGCGAAGGCTTTGGCGGCTGCCTTACATCTATTTCAGCTCATCGATATCGATATGTTCGATGCTCTTGAGCGGCTGACCAAAGATAAAGCTGCCCGCCACCGCAAACTCGGCAATGTTATCGGCCGTCGTGGCAAAACGATGCTGCGGCTCGGCGGCGTCGCCCGCCAGCTGCTCGCGGCGCGTGAGGATATCGGTCAGCTCGCGTGTGGTCTCCTCGGCGGAACTCACGACGCGCACCCCAGGCCCCAGCGCATGGCGGATAGGTCCCACCAACAGCGGAAAATGCGTACAGCCGAGCACCACGGTATCGATACCGTGGTCGCGCAGCGGCTCAACCGTGGCACCCACCAGCGCACGCACGGCAGGCGTATCGAAGATGTCCTCGTTCTCGAGCCACTGCTCCTGCAGGTGCGCACCCGACGCGAGCTCATGCTCGACGACCTCGACAAAGCTCGAAGCAGGGCAGCCGTACACGTCCACGCCGGCATCCAGGTCCTGGATGGCGCGCATGTAGGCGCCCGAGCGAATGGTAAGGTTGGTGGCGAGCACGCCCACGCGACGCGAGCGGGTGCTGTTGATTGCCGCACGGGCACCCGGCGCGATCACGCCGATCACGGGAACGTCGAGCACCTGCTGGGCCAGACGCAAGGCCGCAGCTGTCGCCGTGTTGCAGGCGATGACCATAATCTTGACGTCGTGCTTCGACAGCCAACGGCCCGCCTGCAACGCAAACGAGCGCACCTCTTCCTCGGTGCGCGTGCCGTAGGGGCAGCGCTTAGTGTCGCCAAAGTAGTAGACGGACTCGTGCGGCAGCGCCGTCGCGATGGCGCGCGCAACCGTCAGACCGCCCAAACCAGAATCGAACACGCCAATCGGGCGCGTGTCGCCTGCCAGATTCTCGATATCGGACATTACCTCACCAGTCTCTCTCGAAAAGACATGTCCAAGTGCGGCGACGCCGCGCTACGAACGCGCCGCGACCAGCAGCTCTGCCGTCGCCGCCCAACCGTCGACAATTTTGCCGCGCGTAACGAAAGCGTTCTCGCAAGCAGCCAAGAACTCGGGCGCGCCGGCGCTTGTCAGGCCATTCTCGACCAGGCAGAACGTGCCCACGTGATCGGCCATGTAGAAGTCGGACTCGGAATCGCCGAGTGCGAGCGTCTCCTCGCGCTCGATCCCTAGGTGCTCGCAGAAGCGCGCAATGGCAACGCCCTTGTTGAGGCCCGCGGGGTTGATGTTGAAGGCGCGACCGTCCTCGACGCGATCGAGCTCGAGCGTCGTCGGCTTGGAAAGATGCGTCAGATGGCCGTTGCAAGCCCAGATCAGACCGCAGCCGGCCTCGTCCAGGATGGCCTGGACCTCATCGTCGGGCACATCGCCGCGCATGCCGACGGTGACCTCGCGGTACTTGTAGCCGGTCGACATGTCGTTGTGATACTCGATCTTGTGCGGCCAGCGGGCGAGGATCTTCTCGCACACGCCGGTCTGCTCGATCACCTGGTGCGGCGTGAGACCGCAAGAGGGGTCGTAGGGCATGTCGCCGGTCAGATACTCCCAATCGTTGGCTTTGAGGTCGTACATGACCAGGCCGCCCATCTCACCAATGTAGGAGTTGAGGCCGAGCACGCGCGCATCCTCGTGGATCATGGTGCGGTTGCGGCCCGAGGTGGGAACCACCTGAATACCAGCGCGAGCGAGCGCCACGACGGCCTCGACGAGTTTGGTCGAGGGGTTGCCGTCGTTGTCGAGCAGCACGCACGAGCCGGGTGCGAGCATCGTGGCATCCAGGTCGGTAAAGACGTACTTGACCTTGGCCAAGCGCTCGCGCATCTCGCCCGAAAGCTCGGCAACGGTCGGCAGGGTGTTGTGGGACATGGTTACTCCGTTTACGTAGAAGGGTTTGGGCTTGGACGGCATGTTTTGATTGAGGGAACACGTTTATGGCGACAGCGCACTCAGGGCGCCTTCGCCATCATGGTTCATTAGTCAAACTGGGTAACATCGATCAGGCGATTGGCCAACGAAAGGTCGCTCTCGATGGGCACGAACTCGTCACCCACGTGCATGAGCTCCTCGTCACCCTTTGCCAGCAGCAAGACAATGGTGGGAGCATCGGGGTTGACGTACTCCTCGCGCGCCGCCTTGAACGCCGCATGCACAGCGGCTTCGCGATCGAGGATGATCTTGTTCGGCGTATCGTCGGGAACATGTTCGGCAAGCTCGCGACAGACCTTCATCGGGTCCTCGTGAGCTGGATCCTCGTTGGCAAAGATCATCAGGTCGGAATACGGTGCGGCCTCGCGCGGAAGCTGCTCGCGGCGCTCCTGCGCCTTGCCGCCGGCAGCGCCAAACAGCGCAATGACGGGGCTAGCGGGAAACGCGCGCTTCACCGACGAGAAAAGCGAACGGAACGAAAGCTGGTTGTGCGCATAGTCGACGACGCAGATCACGCGGCCGTCCTTCGACTCCACGACCTCCATACGGCCCGGCACACGCAGTTTGGAGAGGCCCTTCTTGATAGCCTCGATACCGATGCCGATCTCGCGCGCGGCGGCGATAGCGACCAGCGCGTTCTCCACGTTAAAGTCGCCCGCGATGCCCAGCAGGACCTTCTCCCCCGCCTCGGACTCGTCGGCACACAGGCCATGCAAGTTGAACTCGATGCTAAAGCCGACCATGCGTACGTCGCTCGCCCACAGGCTCGCCTCGGGATGCTCGACGCCAACGGTCACCAAGCGCTCGGCCGTCGACGCTGCCTCCAGCACACGGTCGACCTCTTCGGTGCCCAGATTCACCACGGCAGTCTTTGCCTGGTCAAAGATCCTGAGTTTGCTCTCAAAATAATCCTCAAACGTGGGGTGTTCGATCGGCGAGATGTGGTCGCGGCCGATGTTGAGGAAGCACGCCACGTCAAACGGCAGATTCTCGACGCGTTGGTACTTGAGCGCCTGGCTCGAGACCTCCATGACCATGGACTGGCGACCGGACGTGCGGCAGTTGGCGATATGGCGCCAAACCTCGGGGGCCTCGGGCGTGGTGTTGGTGCTCTCGTAGCACTCGATACCATCGTCGGTACTCACCGAGCCGATCATGCCGCAGGACTCGCCCGCCGCCTTGATGATGGACTGGAGCATAAAAGCGGCCGTGGTCTTTCCCTTGGTGCCGGTGATGCCCACGATCTTGACGTCGTGGTCGGGACGGTCGTAGACCTCCGGCGGCAACAGGGCCATGGCCGTGCGAACACTATCAACAACCAGCATCGCAGCACCGCTCTCCTTCGCCAGCGGCTCCAGAGACTCGACCAGCGACTCCTCGCACACAAATGCGACGGCGCCCGCATCGAGCGCCATGCTCAAAAACACGGGCTTAAAGGCAGCACCTTTGCAGAAGAACACGTCACCTGCCGAGACCGCGCGCGAATCAAACGAGCAGCCGGTCACGGCACGCTCGTCAACCTGCTCTGAGGCGCGCAGCTCGCCGCACACATCGAGAAGCTTGGCAAGCGTATCGACCGTGGTCACGGTCGCGGAATCCGAATGGTGCATCTTTCACCTTTCTCAGCCATTTGGCAGGGACGGTTTTATAGTAACTGAAACGCACCCACGCAAAAACGGCTCCCGGAGGAGCCGTTACGCGCAGGCGTTCGTAAGCCGAGGCTAGGCAGCCTGAACAGCGGGCTGGTCCTCGTCGATAAAGAAGCGCTTGTACCACACTAGGAACACGAGCGGCGTATAGATCTTGCGCTGGAAATCGCCCTTGCCCGCAAAGTGCAGATCGAGCAGGTGCATGAGCTCGTCGGTATCGAAGAACTCGCTTGCCCACGGCGCGGTGAAGTACTCCTTGACATAGTCGTACCACTTTTGCTCGCGCAGCCAGTAGACAATCGGCACCGGGAAGCCCACCTTGGGACGGGTGGCCCACTCATCAGGCAGCGACTTGTTGGCAGCGTGGCGGAGTACCTGTTTGTTGCCGTTCTCGTTGATGCGGTAGCGGTCGGGAATGTGCTCGGCGAACTCCATGACTTTGCGGTCCAGGAAGGGCACGCGCAGCTCCAGCGAGTGCGCCATGCACATCTTGTCGGCCTTGAGCAGAATGTCGCCCGGGAGCCACATGTTCATGTCCAGGTACTGCTTCTTGACCAGTTCGGGCTGACCCTTCACGCGTGCGTAGATGGGTGCAGCGAGCTCAAAGGCGCCATCGCCGGTGTTGTACTCGGGCTTGAGCACGCCGTCGACCTCGCGCTCCGGCCATACCAGAGCCTGTCCCAGGAACGACTTCTCGGGGATCTCGGCACCCTTGACTAGGAAGTTATGTCCCTTGAAGTACGGCATATGCAGCGCCAGGTTACCGAGCGCGCGACGGATGGGCAGCGGCACCATCTTTTTGTACTTGCGCACCGGGACCGTGTCCTCGTAGTAGGCGTAGCCGCCAAAGAGCTCGTCGGCGCCTTCGCCCGAAAGCACCACGGTGACGTCCTTGCGGGCCATCTCGGCCAAGAACCACAGCGGCACGGAAGACAGGTTGGACTGCGGCTCGTCCATGTGATACTGGATATCCTCAAGCGCACCGAAGAACTCGTCGGCGGTAATCATCTTGCGAACGTTCTCGACGCCGAGCTTATCGGAAAGTTCCTTGGCGTAGTTGGTCTCGTTGAAGTTCTTGTAGTCAAAGCCCACCGAGAAGGTCTTGTCGGGCATGAGGCAAGCGGCGATGTAGCTGGAGTCGACGCCACCGGAGAGGAACGACGCGACCTTGACGTCGGCGATGCGATGGGCCTCGACACTCTCGTGCACGACCTCGTCCAGCTCATCGACATACTCTTCGAACGGCTTCTCGACGGCAGAGTAATCGCAATCCCAGTAGCGCTCGATGTTCATCTTGCCGGTCGGGATATCGACGGTAAAGTAGTGCGCCGGCGGCAGCTTGTAGACACCCTCGAAGAAGGTCTCCTCAGTCGCCGAATACTGCAGCGTCATGTACGGACGCAGAGCCTTTTTGTTGACCGCCTTGTGGAAGTGCGGGTAGTCCAGGAAGCTCTTGATCTCGGAACCAAAGAGCACGCCCGGAGCGCCGTCGCCCGCATCGGCCATGGGATAGTAGTAAAGCGGCTTGATGCCAAAGATGTCACGGGCGCCAAAAAGCTTGTTCTTCTTTTTGTCCCAGATGACGAAGGCGTACATACCGCGCAGACGATCGAGTACGGCCTCGCCCCACTCCTCGTAGCCGTGCAGGAGGCTCTCGGTGTCGGCGCCGCAGTGGAACTTGTAGCCCTTGGCCTCGAGCTCGGAACGGAGTTCTTGGAAGTTGTAGATCTCGCCGTTGAAGACAATGACGACGCTACCGTCCTCGTTGGCCATGGGTTGGGCGCCAGCCTCGGTCAGGTCGAGGATCGACAAGCGGCGGAAGCCGAGGGCAACGCGGCCGTCGATAAACTGACCGCCCATGTCGGGACCGCGATGGACGATGCGGTCCATCATCTTGGTGAGCACCTCGGATTGGTTATCCGTCCCACCGACAAAACCGACAAAACCGCACATATACTATCCCCTCTGCTGTTGCTGGGCATCAAATCGAATCAGTAGCTTTTGAGTATACCCGAGGGCGTAAAGAGGGGCGGAATGTTCAGGCAATCTCAACTGAATCAGCTCCGCTGTGACACGCACCGGTTACCTTTAATGGATATGAGGTGAATGGGGCGATTGTTTTGCTATACTCTCTCCGCACGGGCGATTGGCGCAACGGTTAGCGCAGGTGCTTTACACGCACAAGGCTGGGGGTTCGAATCCCTCATCGCCCACCACTGATATTGGAAACGGTCCTCGCAAGGGGACCGTTTTTGTTTGGGCCCAGCGCATGGGATTCGAACCCGCCAGGGTGCGGAGCTGAGGAAACGCGAAGCGTTTTCCAGCGCAGCACGCGAGGGCCGCAGGCCCGAAGCGGAAGCGGGCGGCGCCAGCCGCACGCGGACATCCCTCATCGCCCACCACTGATTTGATAGGCTCCCAGCAATGGGAGCCTTTCTTTTTTGGGCCCATCGCAGAGGGATTCGAACCCCACAGCTCACTCGTTTCAAGGGCAGTGGTCAAAAAATGCCAAATATGAGTACTGCTACCTCTTTTGTAACAGCATTTTCGAGGTCCCAAAGGGCAAATCTGACATCAAAGCAACGGCTAACGGTCCAGATGAGCATGTTTTCTGACAGCAAAACTGGACATATGCGGTCCAATTCGTCAAATTGTGTCTAATTTATATGCTACAGAATTAGTGCCCGTACTCATATTTGGCATTTTTTGACCAGAGGGACTTTTGACCAGGTGGCGCGCGCAGACGTGGTGTAAGAGTGTCCTGAGGTCCGTCGCTGCAAGCCCCGATGTTACTCCTTCTTGAGGCCGCGCTTCTCGACTATCTCGTCCACTATCTCCCTGGCGCGCCGCCCGAGCGCGCGGCGCCT
>CALFDL010000243.1 GCA_937950415.1 uncultured Collinsella sp.
TTATTCAGTCCAAGTTTCGGGGTGCAGTTCACAGGCACCTTTGTGGTGGTTTTTGCTTTGGTAGATGGTTGGGACATGCCTTAAAATCTACCAAGTAGTTCATGTTAGGCGGAAAGGCGGAAGGGGCTCGATGCGACCTTAGTCAGGCATGCGGATAGATTGAGTCAATGGACGGCGGGGCGAATGACCGCTGCCCATTATTCGTATGCGATAAGGAGTCCTCATGCCCACATCTGTATTTCCAAAAGTCCGCTCATCGCTGTCCGTGCAGGCCAAGCGCCTGGTGGCGATGCGCTTTCTCATTTACACCGGTTTTCAGACCAGCTACTTTATCGGCGTCATCGGAACACTCACCTATGCGGACGGCGCTTCGGTCGTGGCGACATCGCTGGCCGTCCTGTTCATGAACGTTTTCGTGATCCTGGGATCCTTTGCGGGCGGCGCGGCGCTCGACGCCTGGGGTCCGCGCCGCCATTTCTTGCTGAGCATCGTCGGCGCTCTTGCAACTGGCACGGCGATCATCGCCTTTGGCGGCACGACCGGACCAGTCCTTGCCGGTGCGATGCTCCTGGGCTTTACGATGGGATTCGCCCAGCCCATCGCCACGTCCTATCCGGCCTACCTCACCGATGATCCTGTCGAGCTCAAAGACATCAACTCCGCCATCGCCATGTTTTCAAACGTGAGTATCATCGTCGGACCCACGTTGGGTGGCTTTGTCGCGGCGGCTGCGTCGTCGCGCGCGGTGTTTGTGCTCATGATGCTCTTTACCGTACTGGCGCTCGTCGCCGGCTGGGGCTTTAGGTCGCAGACCAGCCATGTTGCCGGGCATGCGGATGCCGATTCGGCAGAGGAAGGGGAGCGTGCGGGACAAAGCTCCAACCCCAGCACGTCCGCCCGCGCCACCTTCGCAGCCAGCATCAAGACAGTCTTCACCAACAGCGTCCTCGCGCTTCTTTTCTGCATCATTTTTCTTTCGAACTTTGGCTATGGAGCCTTCGACCCGCTCGAATCGTTCTTCTACCGCGATGTCCTGCACGTCGGTGTTGAGTGGATGGGCTGGCTCTCGTCGGCCTCGGGCGTGGGCGCGGTGCTGGGTGCTGTGCTCGCGCTCCGCTTGCCGCCGCACCTGGTCAACCTTAAAACACTGCTCGTGGCGCTCATGTCCGTGGGCCTGGGAAGTCTGCTCTATGTGGGGACGCCGTACGTGGGCGTGGCCCTCGTCGGCCAGATCGCCCTGGGCATAGCCTGGGGTGTCGTCAACCCGCTCCACAACACCATTGTGCAAACGACGGCACCGCTCGAGCAGCTCGGTCGCGTCAATTCGGTCATGGGCTTTGGCAATATGTTCGCCGGCGTGGTGCCGCTGGCGATTGCCCCGTGGCTGGCGGCGACGTTTGGCGTGCAGCAGACGCTCATCGGAGCAGGCATGGTCGTGACGGCGGTTCCCGCGGCGCTGCTGCTGTTTGGTCGCAGGCATTTTGATCATGCCGCAAGGCAGTAAAACCATCACAACATTCGATGAAAATCGCGATTTTGGCGAAAAACATCGAATGTTGTGATGGTTTGCGCTCCGGGCCAGGCCATCCTGTGAGTCCGGCCACCACAAAGGGGCCAGTGAACTGCACCCCGAAACTTGGACTGAATAAATAGCGACTACGCCGCAAGGG
>CALFDL010000244.1 GCA_937950415.1 uncultured Collinsella sp.
TCTCCAGCGAGTCGACACGCGAGACGCCTTGGACGGTCGAGGTTCGCCGCAAATTCTTGGCGACGGCTGCGACGGCATCCGAGATCATCTCGCCCAACGTTCCCTCACAGATTGTGCGGTCCATGAACCTCAGCGCCCCCGCCGTGCCTTTCCGGGTCCCCGCATAGACAGCCATGTCGATAAAGAGCTTGGGATAAAACTGCTGAGGGTAGGTGCCCGCAACTAGGAGTCCAGCCTTGGTGACATTGCCCTGGGAATCAAGGATATTTAGGCGCTCCAGCTTCGTTTGTTTGTCCGGCGCGCCGCGCATTGCCCGGGGCGTCAACGAGAAAGCCCGATCTATCGTACGGTCGACCAGCGTCTCGTCGAGATCGTCCGCGCCCGCACCCGCCACCGCGTCGCGATCGCTCGGAGTCGCTCGACCGCATGACGCCAATGCGAGCACCTCGGTCGATGAAAGCGGCACATCTTTGTCATCGATGCGCTTGTAGCTGCCGCCCTGGGCGCCCCGCTCTATGACATAGCAGGGCTTGCTCGACGGATCGAGCTCCTCAATCGTAATGACGAGAACGATGACGCCCTGAAGCTCCACTCGCTCGATCGTGTATTTAGGCGGATTGGCCAGCTTTCCTCGACCGCCCGCATCACCCATGCCTGACACAAATTGGTTGAGCACTTTCTCGGTCTCGAAGTTCTCAACCGGGACAAAACCTGCGCGCTCACTCACTCCGAGCACGATGATTCCGCCGGCAGTGTTCGCGAATGCGCTCACCGTTTCCCACACGTCGCGGGAAAGCGTCGTGGCGCTCTCCTTCACTTCGACGTTAAGATCATCCGAGCCCATACGCCTTAAAGACTCAAGCAGACCGGTCAGCTCGTTTTCGTTCATCTGCACGTCCTTTCGCTCGGTCCTGCGGAGAATGCCACGGATAGATTTCCCTCGTCTCTCAGTTATCTCTCGTAATTATCTCTCATCTATCTGTTATCTCTCATATTAGAGATGAGTGAGAGATAAAAGATAAGATGTCTGCCATCTGTTTCATATAAACATGTTTTTGCTGGTAGAACAATCTGTATTGAGATAATACCATGATTGCTTGTCTCTTTGCTGCTCAGTTATCTCTCATATTTATCTCTCGTCTTTCTGTTATCTCTCGTATTAGAGATGAGTGAGAGATGAGAGATACGCGAGTGATGGACGAGCGAGGATTTCGGACGGTCGGATATCGAGAGTGGATATTTGGACGGTTTTTGGGGCTTTTGCGGCAAATTCCGTCCAAATATCCACTCTCGTTCGATAGGTATCCGGAAATCCTCGCTCGTCCGTCCGAATATCCACTCTCGTTTGGCGAGTGTCCAATTTTCCACGCTCGTGCGGCGGGCACGCGGGACCTATGCCCAATCCGGCTGCATCGTCTCCAGTTCGCCGCAGGGTCGCGGCCCCATATGGGTATACTCTCGAGGATTCGACTCGATTCGCCCCCGCTGGGGCGTCAAAGGAGACTGCATATGCCCACCACCTCAACCGACCCGCGCGCAGCAGCCGCTACACTGCTGGTGCCCGGCACTACCTGCCACGGCTTTGCCGTCGAGCGCCGCGAGACCGTGCCCGAGCTCGACTCGGACGCTTACGTGCTGCGACACACTGCCTCGGGCGCTCGCCTGCTGTA
>CALFDL010000245.1 GCA_937950415.1 uncultured Collinsella sp.
TCGCGAGTTCCGCACGCAAAGAAGGCCACTTAATGTGGCCTTCGTCTTGCGCAGGACTGTAGAGCAGGCAACCTTATGCCTCGCCCGCAGTCCCGGACCTTCCGGGTTCAAGCCGCAGTTACGACAGCGCAATACCGCCAAGCCAGCCCCAACGCACGCCCGACCCAGTACCATAGAAGCTAATAAACGAATCAAGCGACTTAGACGTAATGGCACCCTCGTTGCTCATAACGATGCCGCCGCCAACGTAGATACCCACATGACCGTAGATAAGGCCCGGAGCACCCGTGCCGCTGTGCGAGGAATCGGCCACGATCATGCCCACCTGCAGCGCCGAGCGGTCGGAGCTATAGCACCAGGCGTTGAACATGTCACACGCGTTGCCGCCAAAATAGCCCACGCCGGCATTACGGAAGACGTTGGTAACCCAGGCAGCACACCAGCCCTGGCCGGGAGAAGGCGTCGAGTAGCACGCATTGACGACGGCCTGCTGCTTGCCCGAACCGCCCGTCTGTTGCGGGGTGCCGCCGGCATACGAGCTGCCACCCGAGCTCGAGCCACCCGAAGAAGAGCCTGTGTTCGCAGAGGCCGCGGCTGCCGCAGCCGCCTTCCTAGCGGCCTCCTCGGCCTGGGCGGCAGCGAGGATCTCGGAATCGCGCTGAGCCATGAGCTCCTTGACGTCGTCGGAAAGACCGTTCAGCACGGTCTGGACTTCTTGCTGCTTGGCCTGCATATCCTGCATCTGAGCCGTCTGCTGGTCCTTGAGTTTCTCCAGGTCGGCCTTTTGCGCTTCGAGCTCGGTCTTCTGTGCGTCGAGCTCAGCCTGAATCGTCTGGATATCCTCGATGGCATCGCGGTCGCTCTTGTTGATCTTCTCAACGTAATGCGCGTTGGCGACGAGTTCCTCAAACGAGCCAGAGGCCAGCAGCAGCGACAGGATGTTCGTGCCGCCGGACTTGTAGCTGGCGGCCACGCGATCGGAAAGGTCGTTGCGCTTCTTCTTGAGCTCGGCCTTCTTTTCATCGATCTGGGCCTGCGTGTCGTCAATCTTGCCCTGGACATTCTCGATGTCGTTGAGGGTCTGGGCATTCTTGTTGGCCAGCGCCGCATACTCATTTGCGATGCTGTCGAGCTGGGCCTGAACCTCGTCGAGCTGGGCCTGGGCGGCATTCAGTTTATCGGTGGTTTCTTTGGAAGCCTCCGCCGCATGGGCGCGAGCGGGCAGGCCAAAAAGAACTGCCGCAGAAGCGGCGCCGAACAGGGCCTTGAGGGCAGTGCGGCGCGAGAGCTCCTGGGAAAGGATGGAATCGCTGTTTGGTGACATATGTACTCCGTTACATGCTTATTTATATGTCGCTCTACTCATACATATTAGCGTACATATGGCGCGTCCCAACGATTTCCACGAACGGCAGGAAACTACAAGGTCGGCGGCTCGTAAGCAATTGTCAAATTTGAGGTAACAATTGAGCAAGCTCTTATATGAGTACGTTAACATAATCCTCTGCTTTTCCTACAGTGCTCCATTTGGGCGTCCCTGCCTGCGCTATACTCCCCTCTAGAAGTGTTCCTGATTCGATAGGAGACTACATGTCCAAAGCACTCGACCCCAAAGACACCTGTGTCCTCGTTACCGGTGGCGCCGGCTTTATCGGCTCGCACACCGTCGTTCAGCTGCTCGAGGGTGGCTACCAGGTCGTCATCGTCGATGATCTCTCCAACTCCAGCGCCGTCGCCGTCGACCGCGTCAAGATCATCGTGGGCGACGAGGCCGCCAAGAACCTCACCTTTTACGAGGCCAACGTACTCGACCGCGATGCGATGAACAAGATCTTCGATACCCATCAGATCGACCGCGTCATCCACTTTGCCGGCTTTAAGGCCGTCGGCGAGTCGGTGAGCAAGCCCGTCGAGTACTACCACAACAACATCGAGAACACCCTGGTGCTCATCGACGTCATGCGCAACCATGGCTGCAAGTCCATCATCTTCTCGAGCTCCTCGACCGTCTACGGCGACCCGGACAACCCGCCCGTCACCGAGGAGGATCCTAAGAAGCCCGCGACCAACCCCTATGGTTGGACCAAGTGGATGATCGAGCAGATCCTTATGGACGTCCACACCGCCGACCCCGAGTGGGACGTCGTGCTGCTCCGTTACTTCAACCCCATCGGCGCTCATCCGTCGGGCCTGATCGGCGAGGACCCCAAGGGCATCCCCAACAACCTGGTGCCCTATGTCGCCCAGGTCGCCGTGGGCAAGCTCGAGGCCGTTCAGGTCTTTGGCAACGACTACCCCACCCCCGACGGCACCGGCGTGCGCGACTACATCCACGTGTGCGATCTGGCCTCTGGTCACGTTGCCGCCCTTAACTGGATGAACGGCAAAACCGGCGTCGAGATCTTTAACCTGGGCACCGGCACCGGCACCTCGGTACTCGAGGTCGTCGCCGCCTTCTCCAAGGCTTGTGGCAAGGAGCTGCCCTACGTGATCCGCGAGCGCCGCGCCGGCGACATCGCTGCCAACTGGTGCGATGCCTCCAAGGCCGAGCGCATGATGGGCTGGAAGGCCCAGTACGACATCGCAGACATGTGCCGCGATAGCTGGAACTGGCAGAGCCACAACCCCAACGGCTTCGCCGACGCCGAGTAGCAAAAACCTACATACCGCTCTTGCCCCGATCTCACGTTGTGAGGTCGGGGCTTTTTCATGGCATGTAACCATTCGCCGAAAATCGACCAACTTTTTTATCTTGCCTGTACATGTTTAAACAACATGTTTTACAATAGGCGTATCGAATCAGAACATCGGAGGCGGACTGCACACCCATCGGCAGGCCGACCCCACAACAAGAAGGTTGGTGAGCGCATTCATGGAGCGTGCAAGCGGCGTCCTCATGCCCGTCTCATCTCTGCCCGGACCATACGGAATCGGCGGCTTTGGCTGGAATGCCTACGACTTCGTCGTTTTTCTCGCCTCGTGCAAACAACATTACTGGCAGATTCTGCCCCTTACGACGACCAGCTATGGCGATTCGCCCTATCAGTCGTTCTCGGCCCGCGCAGGCAACCCCAACTTTATCGACTTTGCCGAGCTTATCGAGGCAGGGTATCTGGAGCAGCGCGATATCGATGGCGTGTATCTGGGATCCGACCCCAGCAATGTCGACTACGGTGCCATCTTTGGTGGCCGCCGTCAGATTCTCGACCGCGCCGCCGAGCGCTTTGCTGCCGACAAGCCGGCCGATTTCGATGACTTTATCCAGGCCAACGAGGACTGGCTCATCCCCTACTGTGAGTTCATGACCGTCAAAGAGGAGTGCGGTCTCAAGGCGTTTTGGGAGTGGCCCGCGGAGCTCCGCACCCGCGGCGAGGCTTCCGCCAAGGTCTGCGCCGACCATCCGGCGCGTATGCTCTACCACCAGATGACGCAGTACTTCTTCGATCGCCAGTGGAGCCGCCTCAAGGCCTATGCCAACGAGCGCGACATTCTCATCATCGGCGACCTGCCCATCTATGTCTCGCGTGACTCCGTCGAGATGTGGGCGACGCCTGAGCTCTTTAAGATCGACACCGCCGGCAATCCCGTGAGCGTCGCTGGCACGCCGCCCGACCAATTCTCGGCCACCGGCCAGTACTGGGGCAACCCCATCTACGACTGGGACGCCATGGAGTCCGACGGCTTCTCCTGGTGGGAGGGCCGCATTCGCGCCGCCCTCGACATGTACGACGTCATCCGCCTGGATCACTTCCGCGGCTTCGAGGCCTATTGGGAGGTGCCGTTCTCCTCGCCCGATTCGTCCTACGGTTCGTGGACGCAGGGTCCCGGCCTCAAGTTCTTCAAGACGCTCGAGGAAAAGCTCGGCACGCTGCCCATCATCGCCGAGGACCTGGGCTTCCTCACCCCCGGCGTCATCGACATGCGCGACAACTCGGGCTTCCCCGGCATGAAGATCCTGCAGTTTGCCTTTGAGGGCACCAACTCGTACTACCTGCCGCATAACTACATCGCCAACACCGTCGCCTATGTGGGCACCCACGACAACGAGACGGCGCGCGGTTGGTTTGAGGGAACGGCCACCCCGCGTCAGCGCGAGCAGGCAGCCCTGTACACCCATCAGCAGGCCGGCGAACCCATGGCAGATGCACTCAATCGCACCATCGCCGCCAGCGTGAGCGACACGTGCATCTACACCATGCAGGACCTGCTTAACCTGGGCAATGAGGCGCGCATCAACACCCCTGCCACGCTGGGCGGCAACTGGACCTGGCGCATGCTCGATGGCGCCATCACCCGCGAGCTCGAGCACAAACTTACCGACTGGACCGAGACCTACTTCCGCATCCCGTCGGAAGCCGAAATCGAGCTTCCTCAATAGGAGCTACCGCGCCCGACCCCTCCCCACCGTGCGGACGCGCTTGCTTTTCCCGCGCGAGGCCACCCCAATCCCCTCGCGCGGGATTCTTTTGAATTTCTGACATGTAGTCAACTCACCACAGGAGGAAACATGCCCCGCATCAATCTCGCGGATCTTGCCGAGCAGTCTTTTGGCACCTCGCTCGAGCAGCTCGACGACCGTCGCATTTACAAGCTGCTGGTCAAACTCGTGCAGGAGCGCTCCGCCGCCTGCCCGCTCAACAACGGCAAGAAAAAGCTCTATTACATTTCCGCCGAATTTTTGATCGGCAAGCTGCTCATCAACAACATGATCGACCTCGGCATCTACGACGAGGTTAAGGACCAGCTCACCGCCGCAGGCCACGACCTCAACAAGATCGAGGAGTTCGAGGTCGAGCCGTCGCTCGGCAACGGCGGCCTGGGCCGCCTGGCCGCGTGCTTCCTGGATTCCATCGCCACGCTGGGCTTGACCGGCGATGGCGTGGGCCTCAACTATCACTACGGTCTGTTCCGTCAGCGCTTTGTCGACAACCAGCAGAAGGCCGTCCCCGACGAGTGGCTCGGTGAGCAGGACATCCTAGTCGACGATGACCGCTCCTACACCGTCGAGTTCGGCGATTTTGCCGTTACCTCCAAGCTCGTCAACATCGATGTGCCCGGTTACGACCAGCCCACCAAGAACCGTCTGCGCCTGTTCGACTTGGCGAGCGTCGACGACGGCCTGGTCCCCGGCAGCTCCATCGACTTCGACAAGACCGAGATCGCCAAGAACCTCACCTTGTTCCTCTACCCCGACGATTCCGACGAGCAGGGCCGCCTGCTTCGCATCTACCAGGAATACTTCATGGTGAGCAACGCCGCCCAGCTCCTGATCGACGAGGCCATCGAGCGCGGCAGCAACCTGCACGATCTGGCCGACTACGCCGTGGTCCAAATTAACGACACGCACCCCACCATGGTCATCCCCGAGCTCGTTCGCTTGCTCACCACCGAGCATGGCATCGAGTTTGACGAGGCCGTGACCATCGTACGCTCCATGGTCGCCTACACTAACCACACGATTCTTGCCGAGGCGCTCGAGAAGTGGCCGCTCGCCAGCCTGCAGAAGGTCTCCCCTGCCATCGCCGACATTATCGTCAAGCTCGATGAGATCGCGAAGGCCGAGCACGATGACCCGCGCGTCGCCATCATCGACGAATACGACACCGTCCACATGGCCCACATGGACATCCACTTTGGCTTCTCCATCAACGGCGTAGCCGCCCTCCACACCAAGATCCTGGAGGACACCGAGCTTCATCCGTTCTACGAGATCTATCCCAAGAAGTTCTCCAACAAGACCAACGGCATCACCTTCCGCCGCTGGATCCATGGGGCCAACCCCGCGCTCGCCAGCCTGCTCGACGATGTGATCGGCACCGACTGGCGCAGCACCGGCGATCTGAGCAAACTCGCCAAGTTCGCCGACGACAAGGACGTTCTTGAGCGCCTGGCCGCCACCAAGGTCGAGGCCAAGGCCATCATGCGCCAGTTCATGGCGCTCGAGCAGGGCGTGACCATTCCCTCCAACGCCATCATCGACGTCCAGGTCAAGCGCATCCACGAGTACAAGCGCCAGCAGATGCTCGCGCTCTACATCATCTGGAAGTACCTCGATATCAAGAACGGCAACAGACCTAAGCACCCCATCACCATCATCTTTGGCGGCAAGGCAGCGCCTGCCTACACTATCGCGCAGGACATCATCCATCTGATCCTGACGCTGTCGCAGTGGATTGCAAACGACCCCGACGTGGCTCCCTACCTGCAGGTTGTCATGATCGAGAACTACAACGTCACCGCCGCCGAGCGCGTGATTCCCGCTGCCGACATCTCCGAGCAGATCAGCCTGGCCTCCAAAGAGGCGAGCGGCACTTCCAACATGAAGTTCATGCTCAACGGCGCTTTGACCCTGTGCACGCTCGACGGTGCCAACGTGGAGATTGCCGAGCTCGTGGGCGACGAGAACATCTATACCTTTGGTGCCTCGTCCAAACAGGTCGAGCAGCTCTACGCCGACGGCACCTACAACGCCGGTGCGCTCTACCGCAAGCCCGGCATTAAACTGCTGGTGGACTTCATCACCAACCCGGCCTTTATGGCGACCGGCAATGCCGAGCGCCTGCAGCGCCTGCACGATGACATTAAGGGCAAGGACTGGTTTATGGCCCTGCTCGACATTGAGGAGTACATCCAGACCAAGGAGCGCGTGCTGGCCGACTACGAGGACCAGGACGCTTGGATGCGCAAGGCGCTCATCAATATCGCCAACGCCGGCACCTTCTCGTCCGACCGCACCATCTCCCAATACAACGACGAGATCTGGCACCTGAGCTAGCTCATTCCCCTTACCCATCCTCTTGAGAAACGGAGTCGTGGCAACACGGCTCCGTTTTTTGTGCCCGCACGTTACCCTGCGACCCAACTCGGCCAAACAATCTCGATCTGTAACAACTACTCGGTAAAAACGGTCCCAGCTGTTACAGATTGAGACATACCGGCCCCTCCCCTTGGGTTTATCTCGATCTGTAACATCTAGCAGCTGAAATTCACCTTTGGTGTTACAGATTTAGATGAAATGGTTAGCTCAGCGGAACCGTCTCGATCTGTAACATCTAACGTCCGAAATCGGCCCTACCTGTTACAGATCAAGACAAACTGACAGACGGAAAGCCCCAACACAAAGAAAGGCTCCCCTCTCGCCCAGTGGACGGGAGGGGAGCCTTATATGTGACCGCGGCAAAAGGATGGCAATACCGCAGTCGCCCAAGGGGAGGGCCTGGATGCACCGGGCCTAGATAAGGTTCTTGCCAGACACCTTATCGAAGAGATGAGTCGCGTTCTTCTCGAACTTGAACCAGATGGGGTCGCCAGCCTTGAGCGCGCCCTTGGCCTCAAGGTCGACAACGGGAATGATCAGGACGAACTGGCCATCGGGAGCAGTCACGTGGACATGCTCGGTCGAACCCATGAGCTCGGTCACCTCGACGGTGCCCTGGAGCGCACCCTCCTCGCCCTTGTCGGCAAGCAGGATCTGCTCGGGACGCACGCCGGCCGTAATCTCCTTCACGTCGCCGCCGTCCCAGTTGAGGGCAAGCTGAGCGCAAGTCTCGGGGGCGAGCGCCACGTTCATATCCTCGGTCTTGACGGTAAAGCCGTTGCCCGAGCGCACCAGCTGGGCATCGAAGAAGTTCATCTGCGGCACGCCGATGAAGCCGGCGACGAAGATGTTCGCGGGATGGTTGAAGACCTCCTGCGGCGTGGCGATCTGCTGGACAACGCCGTCCTTCATGACCACGATACGGTCACCGAGGGTCATAGCCTCGGTCTGGTCGTGAGTAACATAAATGAACGTGCCCTTGATCTCGTGGCGCAGCTTAATGAGCTCGGCACGCATCTGGTTACGAAGCTTGGCGTCCAGGTTGGACAGCGGCTCGTCCATCAGGAAGACCTTGGGGTCACGCACGATGGCGCGGCCGATGGCGACACGCTGGCGCTGGCCGCCGGAGAGCGCCTTGGGCTTGCGGTCGAGGTACTGGGTGATGTCCAGAATTTCCGCGGCCTCGCGCACCTTGCGGTCGATCTCGTCCTTGGGCACCTTCTTGAGCTTGAGCGAGAACGCCATGTTCTCATACACCGTCATGTGCGGGTAGAGCGCGTAGTTCTGGAAGACCATCGCGATGTCGCGGTCCTTGGG
>CALFDL010000246.1 GCA_937950415.1 uncultured Collinsella sp.
CGAGCTGCTGTCGCGCTACAACGATGTCGACGTGGTGATCATCGAGGGCTACAAGGCCGAGGGCTTCGACAACATCGTCGTCGCGCGCTCCGGTGTCGACCGTCTGCGCGGCAAGAGCTCGCTCGACCTGGTCGACGGTCACACGCTGGCCCTTGCCTGCAACGAGGCTCTGGCACGCCAGGCCTTCGACGCCGGCTTTGCGACCCGAGCCATCAACATCAACGACGCTCGAGCCATCTGCGATCTCATCCAAGATTATCTGGCCTAAAACCTGCCAAAAGGGGACAGGTTAATTTCGGCAGGTTTTATCTGGGCAAACGTCATTTCCACCACAAAGGGGCCAGGCACCTTTGTGGTGGTTTTTGCTTTGGTAGATGTGTGGGGCATGCCTTACAATCTACCAAGTAGTTCATGACGGGCGAAAAACGGAGAGAAGGGGCTTGATGCGTCCTTAATGATTCATGCGGATAGATTGATTTGACAGACGGTGGCGAATGCCCGCCGTCCGCATTCGTATGAAACAAGGAGTCTCCATGCTCGCCTCTCTTTTCTCAAAGCCTCAATCATCGCTGTCCGCGCAGGCTAAGCACCTGGTGGCAATGCGCTTCCTCATATATACCGGCTTTCAGACCAGTTATTTTATCGGTGTCATCGGAACGCTCACCTATGCAGACGATGCCTCGGTTGCGGCGACATCGCTGGCCGTCCTTTTTATGAACGTATTCGTGATCTTGGGATCCTTTGTGGGTGGCGCGGCGCTCGACGCCTGGGGCCCGCGCCGTCATTTCTTGCTGAGCATCGTCGCCACGTTGGCAACCGGCGCGGCAATCCTCGCCTTTGGCAGCGCGACCGGAACAGTCCTTGCCGGCGCGGTACTCCTGGGCTTTGTGATGGGATTCGCCCAGCCCATCGCCACGTCCTATCCGGCGTATCTCACCGACGACCCCGTCGAGCTCAAAGACATCAACTCCGCCATAACCATGTTCTCCAACGTGAGCATTATTGTCGGCCCCACACTGGGCGGCTTTGTCGCGGCGGCTGCATCGTCACGCGCGGTGTTCGTGCTCATGATGATCTTTACCGTACTGGCGCTCGTCGCCGGTTGGGGCTTTAGGCCGCAAGCAGGTCGTGCCGCCGCGCGCAAAAGTACTCCCGCGGATGGCAGCACAACGGCAAGTACTGCCAGTCAAAACTCCGACTCCAGTAAATCCACCCGCGCCACCTTCGCGACCAGCATCAAGACGGTCTTTACCAACAGCGTCCTCGCCCTGCTGTTCTGCATTATTTTCCTTTCGAACTTTGGCTATGGAGCTTTCGATCCGCTGGAGTCGTTCTTCTACCGCGATGTTCTGCATGTCGGTGTTGAGTGGATGGGCTGGCTCTCGTCGGCCAGCGGTGTGGGCGCGGTGCTGGGCGCCGTTATTGCGCTCCGTTTGCCGCCGCATCTGGTCAACCTTAAAACACTGCTCGCGGCGCTTATGTCCGTGGGCCTGGGAAGCCTGCTCTACGTGGGAACAACGTATGTGGGCGTGGCGCTCATTGGCCAGATTGCCCTCGGCGTGGCCTGGGGCGTCGTCAACCCGCTCCACAACACCATCGTGCAAACGACGGCCCCGCTCGAGCAGCTCGGTCGCGTGAACTCGGTCATGGGCTTTGGCAACATGTTTGCCGGCGTGGCCCCTCTGGCGGTTGCACCGTGGCTGGCGGCAACATTTGGCGTACAACGGACACTCGTGGGGGCAGGCATGGTCGTGACGGCGGTTCCCGCAGCGTTGCTACTATTTGGTCGTTGGCATTTGGATCGTGCCGCAAAGCGGTAAAAACCATCACAACATTCGATGAAAATCGCGATTTTGCCGAATAACGTCGAATGTTGTGATGGTTTGCGCCCCGGGTCATGCCACCCTGCGGGTCCGGCCGCCACAAAGGGGCCAGGCACCTTTGTGGTGGTTTTCGCTTTGGTAGGCCGCGCCTGCGCCTTGGTATACCATGTACACCATTTCCGACCACATTCAGCACCGCCGTACAACCCAGAAAGGCCCCCATGGACGCCACCTTCAGCCACATTAAAGCCGTGCTCTGCGATATCGACGGTACGCTGCTCACGAGCCGGCACACG
>CALFDL010000247.1 GCA_937950415.1 uncultured Collinsella sp.
ACTCCCGTGAAGACGGATTTGATACGCAGCGAAGGGTAGTTTGAGCTGCCAGTAGTGATATATCCAACGATAGTTACATTGCTATCGTTGATGTACGTGCTTCCTTTAATCGTATCGGGGTAGATTGTTGTTAGGTCAACTATTGCTGAAGAGTTTGCCTCAATGGAACCGATATACTGAATTCTACGCCCGATCATAGATGGAACAAAAGTGCGGAGATTACTGGAAATAATCTTGGGGTTTACTGTTTCATTAGTTGCCACAACGCTCCCAATCGCTCCTTTTAGAACACACGTCATAAGGGTTCCAATGCGGTTAGATCCTTTAACGGTGGGGTGGATGTTATCGTCCATCATGCAGCCATTAGCAAGTTGCGTGTATACAACGCTGTCGATGAAAACCGGTGTGGCAAAGTTACCGTTCAGATTAAGCGCTGCAATTCGCTTTTGCTTAGCCCCATAGGATAGAATATCTTGTTTCGATGCGTTTAAACCGATTCCGATAACGGCATTGGGAAAAGCGCTGTTGATCTTGGCAACCAGCGATACTATTGCATCGGCGATGGAGTTTGATCCGTCGTTTGTTCCTCCGACAATTCCGACATATTTCACATATTCGGGGTTCTTAATTTCAGAAATAGCCTTGTCTACTTGAACAAAGAAATTTTTTTCTTTAGTAGTGTTGAAGGTGGCACCGCCCACACAGTAATTATGCAATTAGTCGCTTGGAGCTTATTCGCGGTAATTTCGCACCACACGGGGCCTTGCGATATAGTGTCCACTCCGTAGCTGTCTCCGAATGCCAACATTACATTCGTAGTGCGATCCTTTTTTTCTTGTGCAATTGCAGCGGCATTTGCGTTAATTGCAGCGGCATTTGCGTTAATTGCAGTGGCATTTGCGCTAATTGCAGCGGCATTTGCGTTAATTGCAGTGGCATTTGCGTTAATGCGATCGTCGAAGGTCCTCACTTCTGCCCGATACGCCTCCACCTGCGCGTTGAAGTTTCCGGTAAGCGCCCAATAGGCAGTATCAGCAATGCTGATGCGCGTGGGAACATACTGCATTGAGGTATAGCTATTGCCCTGATAGGTTACGACGGTCAGCGGTTCGTACTCGCGCGTATCGCTCCACTCAAGGGGGTTCGCGAACATGGGCACATAGCGTGCGCCAACGTACTGACGGACGCCTTTGGCGGGTGCGTCAGTGGGCGTGTCCGCCATAGCCGCGATGCGCTGGGCCAACACCTGCATTTGCTCGTCTGTGAGGTTTCCTGGATTTGTCATTTTATCTCCTAACGTACGATCTCCGGCATCTGATTAACTGTCTCGGTATTATCCGGCTCCGTATCCCATCTCAGAATGAGACGCCCATAAGTGTCTTCGGAATATACATGACCCGTGTCGAAGATGATATCATCCCACGACTGGGGAACATACGCCACGAAATAGCCTTCTAAGTTCAGACCGAAGTAAACTTGCTTCGCTACTTGCGTGAAGACGTAATCGAGGTTTTCCGAAACCCATTCCCTCACCTGAGCCTCATAGTAGTCGTTAAAACCCGACTCCTTGAACTTGTCGAACTCCGCTTGCAGATCATCGAGCGCGTCTTGCACCGCCTGGTAGTTGTCGGCGGTGTTCTCGGTGAAGCAAATCGTCTTCCAAAGGTACTCGCAGATGGCCTTGATTCGCTCCTCCTGGGAATACACGCCCCAATAGAACTTGGGTATTACGGGCGTGTAGTCCGTATAGGCCCACCACCTAGGCGCGAACTTTCGCAAGTCCGCATTGTCGCAATGGCTCATGTCTTGCCTCCTAAAATGCGTCCATGTCCACCGTCAAGAGACAGGTGAACAACTCGTCCAGCTCTTCGAGTATCATAACATCCACCGTCTTGAAACGGGTCTGCAACTGCTCCCACTTGTCCAGCACATCGCCCTCGGTAATGTCCTCGTACTCCCTATCGTCGCCCGTGCTCGCGTAATCGGAGTTGCCCGATAGCATAGTCTCGGGGAACTCGGAGTGAATGAGACGACTCTTTCCGTAGGTGTTGGAGATCTGCAAGGGGTCTAGCCCCTCTTCCTCCAACTTGTAAAGACGCTTGTACTTGGGCATTATCTCGTTCATCTTGCGAATGAATTGATGTTTCCAGCGCCCAGGGGGCAGAATGCCGATTTCGCGGTAGAAATAGCGCTCTTCGAACATATGGCACAAGCGGGCATACTGTTCTTCGTTGTAGTAGTCCCATGTCCAACTGGGGTCGCTCCAATCGACCCAGCCCCCCTCAATCAACTCGCCGAGCTGGATTGTAACGACACTGTGAAAGTCCCTATCCCAGTTGAGCGGTGTCAGACTCGTTACCTCCGAGCAAATCATCGTCGGCCATCCTTTCCAGCGTGTGCGTGTAGTTGTAATTGCTGCTTTCCCACTCGCTCGCCCAGTAAACATGAACATTCAGTCCGAACCGCTCGTTCAGCTTGTCCGCTGCCTCGCGCCGTGCCTTGAGGGGGTTGTAGCGGTTCAGCTCTGCCGGGCTCTGCAAACTGGTTACCTCGTCCTCAATCATGCGCTCTGATTTCTGCGTGAGCGAGTCGATTCCCAACAAAGTATATACCTGCGTCCAGATGTTGCCCTGGGCCGTCTGCAATTCCTCGCCGATAAAGGGAACGTTGAGGTTCAGCACGGTAACGGACTCGGCCAGCGTCTTAAGGCGCTTGGTGCCAAGTATTGCCGGTTCCCCTCCGTAGAGCTGTTTGAATATGTTGATACCGTCAAGTTCCTCCACGCCGTTCTCATCCACGGCCAGCGCTACGGGCTTGTGCTGCTGCAATAGGTTGATGTCAAATGTTCGATCGCATAGGGCCAAACGTCGCGCGAACACCGACAACTTCCACATTAACGGGGTACGCATCATGTTGTCATAGAGCACCACGCCGTTAGACCAGTTGCAGGGGAAGTTGGGCCGTCCCGCTTGGCCCATGGCCCGCCAGCGCTGGGGCAGGTCGTACTTGTTGGGCTGACCCTGCTGAATGGCTTGAAGCGAGTACCATACGCCGCTGTTCTTGGCAATAGTCGCCACGCCCTCTGTTAGCAGAGTCC
>CALFDL010000248.1 GCA_937950415.1 uncultured Collinsella sp.
CACGGCCAGGCCGCCGGTCCCCTGCGGACCCATGAGCCCCTTATGGCCGGTAAAGCACACCACGTCGAGCCCCATGGCCTGCATATCGATATGCGCCGTACCGGCAGACTGAGAGGCATCGACGATCACAAGCGCACCTGCCGCATGGGCCATGGCCGCTACGCGCGCAATGTCGACCGCGTTGCCGGTCACGTTGGAGGCATGCGTCACCACCACGGCACGCGTACCCGGCGTGACCAACCGCTCGAGTTCGTCGTAGTCGAGCACACCGTTTACGTCACAGCCCGCATGCTCAACTGTCACGCCCCACTCCGCCGCCAGGCGGTTGAGCGGACGCAGCACGGAGTTATGCTCGAGCACCGTCGTGACCACGCGGTCGCCGGGGCGCACCACGCCACAAATGGCGGTGTTGAGCGCCGCGGTGGAGTTGGGCGTAAAGCACACATGGTCAGCCCGCGGGCAGCCCAACAGGCGCGCAAGCTTGGCGCGACAGCCGTGGATGGTACGCGCCGCATCGAGCGCACCCGACGTGGCACCGCGCCCAGCATTGCCGAGCGAGCACATCGCCTGCGTCACGGCATCGATGACCGTCTGCGGCTTGTGCATGGTCGTCGCCGCGTTATCCAGGTAGATCATCGCACGACCTCCCACATATCAATCACGGTATAGCCCTCTGTGGGAACGCCCGCCGCGGCGAGTTCGCCGCGCAGCAGCTCCTCATCGGCAGGCAACGCCTTCCACGCCAGACCGCAGCCGGCAGCGACCTCCCCGGGCACGGGAATCGTTCGCCCGGGAAGGCCGCGCTCGATGCAAAGGGACTCGCAGCCCATGGCGGCCGCCGTGGTGGGAAACGTGATGACAAGCGCCGGGCGCTTCTCCCTCATAGCAACTCCAACCAATACGCTACGGGCGCACGACGCGCACGGCCTGCTCCATCTTCTCCACGATCACGTACATATTGGTGACCTCGCCTACTGCAAGCTGGTCCTTAATGCCATAGTGGTCGAGGCAGGTGCCACAGGTAAGGATCTCGACGCCCTGCTCGGCCAGACCCTTCAGGTCGTCGAGTACCGGAGAGCCCTCTACGGTGAGCTTGGCGCCGCCGTTGTAGAACAGCATGGTCGCGGGCAGCTCCTCCTGCTGCGTCACGGCAAAGATGAAGGCCTTCATGAGCTTGTGGCCCAGCTCATCGTCGCCACGGCCCATGCAGTCGGTGTAGACGGAAATGACGAGCTTGCCCTTGCCGGCGCTGGCATCACAGAAGGCAGCGCCATCTTGCTCGAGATCGGCCACGGCAACGGTGCCAGAGGCCGCCACGGTCACGTGCCACTCGGCGTCAGAAACCTTCTCGACCGAGGCCGTGCAGCCCTTCTCCTGTGCCATCTTGGAAATGTTCTTGACGGCGGTCTCGTTGTCGACCGAGGTCACCACGGCGCCCTCGCCATCAAGCTGTTTGAGTGCCTTAAGCGTCTTGACGACGGGCAGCGGGCAGGCATCGCCCATGGCATTGACTTCAATCTTGGTAGACATAGCAAATTCCTTTCGAAAGGGGCCGCCCAGAACAGTAGGCGGTCGCATAAACAGTTTTCCTTAATGCACAACGCGGACGGCAGGGCCGCCCGGCTCTGCCTCGCACACGCGCCCAACAACGGCAGCGATGCGCCCCTCGGCATGTAAACGACGCGCAAGCTCATCCACATCGGCAGCAGGCGCCGCAATAAGCAAACCACCCGAGGTCTGCGGATCGTACAGCGCATCCAACATACCCGGTTCCAGGTCATCGTCGGCCGCCACGCGCGGGCCAAAGAAGTCCTGGTTGCGGTAGGAGCCCGCGGGGATAATGCCCAGACGCGCCATGTCGAGCACCTGATCAAAAAGCGGCACCGCCCCCGACGCAAGCTCAATCTGCACGCCCGAGCCCTCGGCCATCTCGCACGCATGCCCGATCAGGCCAAAGCCCGTAATGTCGGTGCAGCCGTGAAGCCCGAGTCCCTCGGCCAAACGGATCGGGGCTTCGTTGAGGGCGCGCATCGAGTCAAACATGGCTGCGGCCTCGTCCTGCTCGATAAGCTCGCCCTTAATGGCCGTGGTGATGATGCCCGATCCAACCGCCTTGGTCAGCAGTAACGCATCGCCCACGCGCGCGCCGCTGTTGGCGAGCATGCGGTCGAGCGCGACAAACCCGCTCACGGACAGGCCGTACTTGGGCTCGTCGTCGTTGATGGTGTGACCGCCCGCGATGGAGCAACCCGCCTCGACGCACTTGTCGGCGCCGCCCGCCAGAATCTGACCGGCAACCTCAACGCCCAGACAGCTCGGGATGCACAGCAAGTTCATGGCATGGCTCGGCCGCCCGCCCATGGCGTAGATGTCCGACAGCGAGTTTGCCGCGGCGATCTGGCCAAACAAAAACGGGTCGTCGACCATCGGTGGGAAGAAGTCGATGGACTGCACGAGACCCAAGTTATCGCCAACGCGAAAGACGCTCGCATCGTCGGAGGTATCGAACCCCACGAGCAAGTTGTCGTTATGCACATTGGGTAAATCGCCCAGGACCTGGGCGAGGGCTCCAGGAGCCAACTTAGCGGCTCAACCGCTCGCGGCCGTCATGGACGTGAGCTTAATCTGATCGTCAGCCATCGATACCTCCTCTCTCTTCGGTCAATCATTTTCTCCCAGTATACGCATGAATGAGAGCCTGCAGCGGGTGCATTAATTGAGCGCCTGTGCGCGAATCGCCGCGCCGATCGCTCCGGCAAAGCGAGCCTGGGGCGAGGTGGTCACCGGCGACCCCAGCAGCTCGCCCAACCGCTCCACAACGTAAGCGTTCTCGCACAGGCCACCGGTCAGGTAGTACGGGGCGCCCGCGGCCTGCCCGGCCATGGTCACCACGCGCGAGACCACGCTGTCGATCACACCGCGGGCGATGTTCTCGCGCGGCTCACCGCGACCGATCAGGCTGATGACCTCGCTTTCGGCAAACACCGTGCACATGCTGCTGATCTTGGTAGGCTCGCCGGTGCGGGCGAGGTCTGCCATCTGCTGCTGGGTAATGCCTAGGCGGTCGGCCATGATCTCCAAGAAGCGCCCCGTGCCGGCGGCACACTTGTCGTTCATGGCAAACTTGGACACGCGGCCGCCTTTAAGCTGAATGACCTTGGTGTCCTGGCCGCCCACGTCAATCACCGTGCCGTGATCGCCAAACAGGCGCACGGCACCGGTGCCGTGGCAGGTAATCTCGGTCACGACCTTGTGCGCATAGGGCACGGCGACACGACCGTAGCCGGTCGCGACCACGCGCGCGTCGTCGGCAGCCGCGTCATAACCCGCCGCTGCCAGTGCCTTGCGCAGCCGCTCGGAAGCATCGACCGAGGAGAACCCGGTTGGCTGCACGCACGTCCACGCCACCGAACCCTCCCCGTCGACCACAGCAGCCTTAGCCGCCGTAGACCCGATATCGATCCCGATCCCTATCATGGCTCTCTCCCAATCTAAACATCAAAGGTAGCGGCGCGTTCAGGCGCCTTGGCATCCTCCCTCACATGTAACAAAGGGACAGTCCCTTTGTCACATACCGTCACCTACAGGGTTTCGATGAAGGCGGCGATGCGGGTCTCGATCTGACCCATGTCGCCATTGCTGTAATCGGTCTCAATCTTCATGTACGGAATGCCCGCACCCTCGACAGCCTCCTGCATGCGCGCGCTCTCAACGTTGAAGGTGTGGCAGGCCTGCAGCACGCTCTCTACCACGCCATCGACATGGTACTTCTCGCACATAGCCAGCGTGTTTCCCATGCGGCCTTCGTTAGGCGTCATGACCGAGCAGTTGATGTCCAGGTAGCGGTCGGCGATGGCGCGCAGGATGTCGGGAGCATCCGGGTCGATCATCATGGCCGCCGTGCGCTCGCCCGAGCAGTCGTCCATACACACGACCACACCACCGTTGGACTCGATGGTGCGGCCGATCTTGTTGATCACGCCGCCCACCGGGCAGCCAGTGATCAGAATGCGCTTGGCATCCGCCGCAATCGGGCGCTCGCCAGCCTCGTAGGACTCACGCAGCTTGGCGACCTTTTGCTCCAGCTGCTGCGTATAGGCCTCGATATCAAAGCTGAACGTACCGGCAAACATGGTGCTCATCAGATCGACGCCGCTCATGGCCGCCGGCTGGTTGGCCTGCAGCGCAAACATCTCGAGCTGGGCCGCACGCAAGCGATTGCGACGACGGACAGCGGCGCGCAGGTCGTCATCGGTGATCGTAATACCGTAGAAGTTCTCGAGCTCTTCCTTGAGCAGGCGGCACTCCTCATACCAGCCATCGCGCTCATAGGCACGATCGCGACCCTGCGGAAGATGCAGAATGTGCGTGCGCTTGAGATCGTTGAGCAGCTCGTACATCTTCTTCTTGCCGTCGCAGGTGGTCTCGCCGATGATCATGTCGCTAAAGTACGTAAACGGGCACTTTTGCGAATAGGCAAAACCGTACGTCGACTTGATGAGCGGGCAGAGGTTTGCCGGCAGCACCTTCTCGGCCTCGGGAATCACCTCATCGGACGTACCGCACAGAGCGACACTCGCAGCCCCCGCGGCATCGATAATCTCGAGCGGCGTATAGCTGCACAAAAAGCCGACCAGGCGATTACCCGCCTGCTTGTAATCCTTAACGCGAATAAACGCCGCCTTGCGCTGCTCGTTGAACTCCTCAAACGTGGACGGCAACGGCTGCTCAATTTTTTTCGACATATAACTCCTAAACCTTTTAACCAACCAGGAAAACAACTTTCCAAGGTGCCCGAGGTTGCCGTGAAAGAGGAGCGCCGCATACTTTGGTACGCAAGCGATGGTTTGAACGGCAAGATCGGGTGCCTGGGGAAGCCGCCGGGACGGATAGCCCTAAATGGTTTCCAAGAAAGCCTCGATCCTGGTTTGCAGTTGGCCTGCATCCTCGCCGGCGTAGTCGGTCGTGATGTGCAAAAACGGAATGCCGGCTTCCTCGGCGGCCTTCTCCACGGCAAAGGACTCCATCTCGTAAAGCGTGCAGAACTGCAGGGCCACGTCCACGATGCCGTCGGCATGCAGGTCCTTGGCCATCTGGACAATATCCTTCATACGCTGGTCGTTGGGCGTAAAGACGGCACAGTTGATCTTAAAGTAGCGCTCGGCGATGGCATCGAGCATCTCGTCGACCGTCTCGCCGGACTCGTCGACCAGGTCCTTGTAGTAGCGCGAGCCTGTGCAGGACTCCTCGCCTACCACAACGCCGCCGGCCTTCTCGATGAGGTTGAATAGTTTCCAGTTGGGCACGGCCATGGGCGTGCCGGTGTACAGGATGCGCTTGGTCCCCTTGGGCGCCACGCCCTCGCCGGCCTCGACACGCTGCTCGCACTCAGCCGCCATCTCGTTGATGGCTCCGGTCAGACGCGACGTGTCATCCATAAAGGCGGCCTGCACGGTCAGTAGGCTATCGAGACCGCTGATGGGCGCCGGGTCGGCAGCGCGCGTGGCAGCGAGGCGCTGCAGGGCGCGACGCTTCTCATTGACGGCGTGGATGGCGGCCTTCAGACGCTCGGGCGTAATCTTGACGCCACACTCTTCCTCGATCTTGGCGGCGAGCTTCTTGACCTCGGCCTTCCAGGTCACGAGCGTCGACTCGTCGTGTACGTTGGGAATATCCATGACGTACATGTTCTTTTGCGTGGCAAAGAACTCGTAGGCCTTCTTCTTACCATCGCAGGTGTTCTCGCCCACCACCAGATCACTCGACTCAATGTAGGGGCAAACCTCGCCCAGCTTAAAGCCGGCAAAGCTCTTGATGAGCGGGCAGGTGTTGCGCGGCAGATGCTCCTCGACCTTGTCGGTCGCCCAGTCGGCACCCGAGCACAGGCCCACGGGGATGCCATCGCAGGCAAGCACGATCTCCTCGGGCACGTACACACAGAACGAACCGACGATCTTGGTGGCCTCGCCGGCCTCCTTCTTGTCGAGCATCTCCTTAATACGGCCGCTGTGGATGTTGGTGGCGACAAAATCCAGGTAGGACGTAGACTTGGGGCGATTGTTCTGCGTCAGGAACATATCGCCGTACATCTGGCCCACGGCGCCCAGCAGCATGTCGTGGTCGGCAAGATTCATGCCGAGGCTCTCCCACATCGGATGGAAATCGAATTCTTCAGCCATGACGGTTCCCCTCTCGAACCAAAATTGAATAGCTACGGTATTGCTGCACAGTGGGTGGCGAAAACCCAGCCGCGCCTAAACCCGGAATTTTAGGGAACCTGCTTTGCGGTCGATTATTTAGTTGTGCGTCGTCTCTCCCGGAGCCGTGAACATACCTGCTCATATGCGGCTCCGAGCCATATACAGGGCGCGCGCGGCAACGCGACGCGAATATGTCTTCTGCAGCATCGGCGCGCCCTCCTTTTCTCGTCGAAGGTAACTATATCAACGGTTGTCGTCAAGACGAACACCGCCGACACGCGTACGACAACGTTGGGATGTGAGCATCTCGCTGTCTGATAATTAATTATCAGACTGATAAGGTTTAGTCATGTAGAAATCGGCGAACGGCGAAGTGAAAACAAAGCGGTCGAGGACTACCTCCTCGACCGCATCGCACCCGCATTATCGGCAAACGAGATGGATCCTGCTTGCATCAAAATGCATGCGCAGAGTCTCACCCGCCTGCGGCAGCTCTTCCACGGGTACACTCACCTTATTCACCTTCCACTGCAGACGCGTGGGCGCATCAGCACGCGGCACGTCCAGCAGCACCAGCCGCTCAAAGCGCGAATCGCTCACACGGGCCACGTGCAAATCGTAGCTGTTGCGACCGCGCTCCGCGCGATTGTCAACATGGAAGTAGCTCGCACGAATACCGAGGTACGTCACGTTATCGGGAACCTCATGGCCCACGTTAAAGGTCATGCCCCAGTCCAGGGCTTCAACTTCCTGAGACCCGATCTTGCGCGCCCGGCTTGTGTTCTTGCAGCCCGTCAGGCGCAGTGCCGCCAGCGTCTGCGGACGGCGGACCACGTCCTCGACGGAGCCGATCTCCTCAACATGCCCGTCGTGCATCACGCAGATGCGCCCGCACAGGCGGCACGCTTCGTCGATGTCGTGGCTCACGTAGAGCACGGTGCGGTTGCATACATCGAACAGGTCGAGCATGTTCTGTTCGAGGGCGCTCTTAAGATAGGAATCGAGTGCGCTCATGGGCTCGTCGAACATAAAAATGCCCGGATGCGCCGCCACCATGCGGGCAAGCGCCACACGTTGTTGCTGACCGCCCGAGAGTCGCGCGGGATAGCGGTCGGCAAAATCGGACAGACCGAAAATGCCCAGATAGCGCTCGGCGAGCTTTTTGCGCGCGGCGGCGTCGCCCGCATCCTTTACACCGGCGCATACGTTATCGGCCACCGTCATGTTGGGAAACAGCTGATAGTTTTGGAACAGCAGGGCGCATTTTCGCTCCTGGGGCGACAGGTTGATGCCCGTCGCCGAGTCAAAAAAGGTCACGCCGTTGACGACGATCTTGCCCTCGTCGGGCGTCTCCACGCCGGCGATGCAGCGCAGCGTACAGCTCTTGCCACAACCCGAGGCACCGAGCAGCGCCACACGATCCTCGCCGGCCTCAAGCTGCATGTCGAGCATAAACCCGGAATAGCGCTTTTTGATATCCAGAACGAGCGACATGGCCTATCGACCTCCCTGCAAGGCGGCATCATCGCGCATGAGCTCGGTCAGCGCCTCGCGATCGATACGCAGCGCATCGCCGCCCGCCGGGTCGAGCGAATCGCCCTGTCCGGCAAGATCTTTGATCCGCTTGCGCTCCGCACGGGAAAGGCCCCGCTCGCGATACTTTTGCGAATGAGCGGTGTACATGTTGATGAACAGGATGACCAGGAAGCTGAACACGATCACGACGGCGACCCAAAAGAGGGCCACCGAGGTGTTGCCGCCCATCCACTCAAAGTAAATCGCAATGGGGATGGTCTGCGTAATGCCGGCGTAGTTGCCCGCAAAGAACAGCGTGCAGCCAAACTCTCCCATCGCGCGGGCAAAGGCGAGCACCGTGCCGGCGGCAATCGAGGGCCAGCCAAGCGGCATCATAAGCTTGGTGAAGATGCGACGCTCGGACCAGCCCAGGGTTCGCGCCGCATCGAGCATCTGCGTGTCAAGGCTCTCAAAGGCACCGAGCGCCGTGCGGTAGACCAGGGGAAACGACACCACCACGGCAGATATCACCGCCGCGGGCCAGGTAAAGACGATCGAGACGCCGTGCGCGATGAGCCACTGACCCACCCCAGTCGAGCGGCCAAACAGCATGAGGAGCAGAAAGCCGCAGACCGTGGGCGGCAGCACCATAGGAATCGTAAAGACCGAATCGAGCAAACCCTTCACGCGGCTCGAGGTACCCATAGTCTTCCACGCGGCGAACAGGCCCAGCGCAAGGGAGATCACCAGGGCAAGGCCGCTCGTTTTAATGGACACCCAAAACGGGCGATAGTCGATGTCGCCCAAAAAGGAGACCAGAGAGGTCAAGGGCCCCTGCTCATCCCGCAATATGACAGACGACGCCTCTACCATTTGAGCGCTATCAAGCCAACGCGCGCCGCCCTTGGCATCACCCGAGGCTGATGCAATCACCACATAGCGGTCCCCATCCGCACCACGCTCATCAAAGCCATAGGTATACCCGCCGGCATCAAACGTTGTTTCCGCCGTGACATACCAAGGAAGATTCACGTCCCCTAGCTGCGCACCTCCCATGCAGTTTGCGCTGTCGAGCTTACAGACGAGGGCCTTGAGACCCGATACGCACTCGTTATCCTGCGGATCCAACCCATACTTCTCGACCGCCTTGGGCGATATCCACACCACAACGCGATCGGCAGCAGGCGCCACTACAAGGTCCACGTCCTCGTCAACGGGAAACCGGTAGCCCTCAGGCTGGCCCTCCATGGCACGAGCGGTCCCCTTGGCCAACCGCTCAAAACCCTCGATTCCATAGGAAAGCCCATGAGCGGTCGCAGCAACCTGGGCCCCGTCCTCGGCGTCCCCAGCAAACGCAAATCCCGGCACCCAGCAAAGCGCGAAGATCAAAGCACAGGCGACAAGCATGCGAAATCTATTAAGCACGAAAAGCTCCAAGCGAATACAAGGACGGAGTGAAACACAAAACGATGGAATTATCGCGCCAAGCCGCACTACTCGGAAAGCTCAAAGCCGTACTTGGCCCAAATCTTCTGGGCCTTCTTGTTGGTCAGGCAGAAGCCGATGAACGCCTTGGCCTCGTCGGCGTGCTCGGAGCTCTCGGCAACGGCACCCGGGTACACGATGGGCTTGTGCGAGTCCTCGGGGCACACGAAGGCCTCCTCGATGCCGTCGTAGCGGTAGATGTCAGAACTGTAGACAAAACCGGCCACGCAGTCGCCTGTAGAGACGTAAGACGCAGCGGTGCCGACCTTGTCGGCCAGGGCTACCTTGTCGGCGATCTCGGGAGCATACTCACCGTCGTCGCCCTCGGTGCCGGTGTAGAGGCCCACGGAGGCCAACGCCTGATTGGCGTACTTTCCGGCAGGGACGGTCTTGGCGTCGCCGATGGCGATCTTGCCGTCCAGATTCGCGACGTCGGCGATGGCCTCGACCTTGGTGTCGGAGCCCTCGGCGCGAATGATCACGAGGTCGTTGACGAACATGTCCTCACGCGTGTCGGCGTCGACGAGCTCGGCGGCCTCGGCGTCATCCATGGTGCCCTTGGAGGCCGTGATAAGCACGTCGACGGCGGCACCGGCGCGAATTTGCTCGACAAGGTCGCCAGACGCCTTAAACTGCGTGTCGGCAAACGTGGTACCGGTCTGGTCGGTGTAGAGCTCCTGAACCTCGGGCAGAGCCTTCTCGAGCGAGTTGGCAGCAAAGACCTGCAGCTCGACGACCTTCTTGGAAGATGCCTTAGCAGAACCGGCATCGGGTCCGGCCGGCTCGGACGTCTTGTTGCCCGAGCAGCCAGCAAGGCCAAGGCCGGCGGCAGCGGCAGCAGAAAGCGAGACAAAACCGCGGCGAGAAACCATATCGAACATATTCAACCCTTTCGGACCTTGTGCCCGGGTACCGCACCGCGGGCTTTAATCTACAATCAGATTATACTTCTGCGAGAATAATGATAGTGAGAAATTATTCTCGTCAGAGAATATAGTTTCAAGTTACCGTGCACCTCGGCGTCGCTTCGGCGGAAAACAAAAGCGGAGCAGCCGTTCAGGTCGCCCCGCCGCAGGTAAACCACCTAGTTGGTATGTCCGCCGCCCGCTGTCATCTGAGCCGCATGCTCCAGCTGGTCCGCTATGGCCTCCCAGCTTTCGCGGGCGGCCTTCGTAGAACCGGGAAAGTTTACGACAAGTGTATGACCTCGTTGCATGCAAATAGCACGCGAGAGCATTGCGCGGCGCGTCTTGGTCATCGAGTACGCGCGAATCGCCTCGGCAATACCCGGCACATCACGGTCGCAGACGGCACGCGTCGCCTCGGGCGTCACGTCGCGCATCGAAAGTCCAGTTCCGCCGCAGGTGAGCACGACATTGGCGTGGCACGCATCGGCAGCTTCCACAATGGCATCACCGATTTCGCTAACGTCGTCGCGCACGACCACATGCGAGGCGACCGCCCAGCCCTGCGCCTCGATAAGCTCCTCGAGCGCGGCACCCGCCTCGTCCTGCGCAAGATCGCGCGTGTCCGAACACGTCACAATCGAAATCTTCAGCTCCATAGTCTTCCTCCTACAACACCGTGCCCTCGGGCAGGTCGACACGCACGACATCCACGACGTCGCCCGCCTTGAGCTCGCACGGTCCTTCGTCAATACGCAGCAGGCAATTGGCCCGCTGCATCGTGCCGAGCAGCGCCGAATTCTGCGTATTGGCCTCGGTCACCAACAGCTCACCGGTCTCGGGGTCGCGCAAAACCGTGGCGCGATCGAAGAAGCGTCGGTCCTGGCGCTTCTTCACGCCGTGTGTGAGCGTCGCCTGCTGCACGGGACGCACGCCCTCGGAAAAGCCGCGCATCTTGCGAATCGCCGGGCGGGCGAGCATCTCGAAGCCCACATACGCCGCGGCCGGATTGCCTGAAAGCCCTAGGTAGGGCTTGCCCCCGAGCAAGCCAAACGTGATGGCCTTGCCCGGACGCATCGAGATGCGATCGAACAGCACCACGCCCTCGCGCCGGACGAGCGCCGTCACATAGTCGTAGTCGCCCGCCGAGGCACCGCCGCTCGTAATGACAAAGTCGCACTCCTGCACGGCACGATGAACCAGCTCGGCAATCGCCTGCTCATCATCGGGCGCAATGCCGTAGAACACGGGCTCGGCGCCGGCATCAAGTGCTTCGGCCATCAACGCCGACGAGTTGGAATCACGAATCTGCCCGCGCGCCGGCAGCTCACCCGGCGCGACCAGTTCCGTGCCCAGCGAGATAATGCCCACACGTGGGGCGGCGTGCACCTTCACGCTCGCGTATCCGGCGCTTGCCAGCAGACCCGCGCCCGCCGGAGCCACAACCTCGCCGGCGTGCATCACAGCATCGCCGGCATGGGCTTCCTCGGCGGCAGAGCGAACGTTCTCCCCTACCTTGGTAGGCGCCGAGAAGCGAACGTGCGAGCCCTCGTTGCCATCGCCGTCGAGCACATCGACGATCTCGTATTTCACCACGGCGTCGGCACCTTCGGGCACCGGCGCGCCTGTCATAATGCGGACCGCCTCGCCCGCGCCGATAGCGCCCTCAAACACATGGCCCGCGGCCTCGTGTCCGATAACGTCGAGCGTCACCGGCGCCTCGCCAGATGCCTGCGCCAAGTCCGCCGAGCGCACGGCATATCCGTCCATAGCGCTGTTGGCAAACGGCGAGATGTCGATATCGGCCACCGCGTCCTCGGCCAAGGGAAGACCGGCGGCCTGCCACACGGGAATCTCGACGAGATCGGTCGGAGCAACGTGCGACAGGACAATCGACCGTGCGTCATCCAGCGGAATGAGTTTCTCTGCCATATGCACCTCTTAATGCCACGGCGCACAACAGGGGCGCCGATTCTTTATGCTTGTCTCAGTATAATCCCCCGACGCACGACCGCGACTCGGCCTGCACCCGCAAATACACCTGTCGGTTGCAGGCCGCGAAACAGAATGGAAACCAACCCACCGGCTCGTCGCGTTTACCGCGTTTTATAATGCTTGCGTTGCAACCTAAAAGAGGAACGTATGGCTCATAACGACAAACCCGAAAGCGCAAACGAGGCGCAGGATCATTCCCAGCCGCTCGACGAAGGCGGTTTTTTCTCCCTGAACGACGTCATCACGGCAGGCAGGCATCAACTTACCCGCTCCGAGCATCTCTTGGCTGCCGACACGCGCCGCAACGCCCGCAACCTACTCGCGAGCGCCAAGTTGCTCGCACTCGTCGTCATCGTCTCGCTCGCCATGGGCGTTGCCGCTTGGGCGTTTTTGGCCTCGTTGAATATCGCGACCGACTATCGCGAGCAGCATGCGTGGATTTACGCGCTGCTTCCCGTTGTGGGCGTTGCCACCGCATGGGTGTACAAAAACCACGGTCTTGCCGCCAAACGCGGTAACAACCTGGTCATCGACTCCGCTCTGGGCACCCGCCTCATCCATATGCGCATGGCCGTCCTCACCTTCGTCTGCTCCACGCTCACGCACCTAACGGGCGGATCGGCCGGTCGCGAGGGAGCTGCGGTGCAGATTGGCGGCACCATCGCCAGCAACATCTCGAGCCTCGCCCACCTCAAAAAGCATGACCACCACGACCTCATGCTCGCCGGAATCTCGTCGGCCTTTGGCGCCGTATTCGGCTCGCCCCTTGCCGGAGCTTTCTTTGGCATGGAGATGTGCTTTATCGGCAAGATCGACTACACCGCGGGCATCTATTGCCTGGTCGCGTCGTTTACCGGCTACTTTACATCACTCGCCCTGGGTACCGAGTACGAAGTGAATGTCATCGCCAGCGTTCCCGCTATGACGCCCAAAACGGTCGTCATCGTTGTTATCAGCGCCATCATCTTCGGTCTGACGGCACGCCTCTTTGCGTGGTCGGTTCGAACCGTCAAGAGCCTGTACGGTCGCTTTATCACCAATTATCTCGTTCGCGCACTTATAGGCGCACTCGTGGTTTTGGCTGCCTATGCCCTCCTCGACGCCTGGGACTACGCCGGCCTTTCCACGTGGCTTTCCGGTGCCGGATTTGCCGGCAACACCACCCTGGCGGACGCAGCCATCAAGTTGGTCGTCACAGCGCTTACCCTGGGCGCGGGCTTCCAAGGCGGCGAGGTCACGCCCCTGTTTGGCATCGGTGCGGCGCTCGGCGGCTGGATCGGTTGCCTCGTCGGAATCGACCCCAGCTTTCTGGCGGCGCTGGGCATGCTCGGCGTGTTCTGTGCCGGCCTCAACGTGCCCATCACCACCTGCATGATGGCCATCGACCTGTTCCACGGCACGGCCGCCGGGTTCTTTGTCATCGTGGCCTTTATCAGCTACCTAACCGCCGGACACCGCGGCGTGTACCCCGCCCAGCGCATCATCTCACCCAAGCGCCGTTCGCTTATTGTGGATGAGGGCGGTACGGTAGCGGATGCTATCGAGCGCCACAACGACCTGATAGAGTAGACGTAAGTATTCGACGTGCAGCCACAATCGGGGGCAATTCGACCTGAGCGCGACCGCACCGTCACGTCATGCGCCGGGAGTCGCCCCATGCACGCAACTGATTTTGGTCGCACGCTCATCATCGCCAACCCAGCCGCCCAGTCGGGTGCGGCGCGCGAAGTTGCCGAGCGCCTGCAGCGCTTTTTGGACATGACTGCACGCGCATCCCAGTTTGACCTGGTGCTGACCGAGCGCATGGGACACGCCAAGGAGCTGGCCGCACAGGCTCAGGGCTATCGCACCGTTATCGCCCTTGGCGGCGACGGCGTGATTCACGAGGTCGTCAACGGGCTTATGACGCAGGATGAGGCGGTCCGTCCCGCCCTTGCCGTCCTGCCCGTAGGCTCCGGCAACGATTTTGCCCAAACGCTCGGTATCGATGATTTCTCCGGCAAGGATTTTGGTGCGCTGCTCACCTGTGAGCTGCAGCGTCAGGACATCGGGCGGATTCGCTCAAGGAGCCCCGCAAGCGGCAGCGGCGAGGCGATCGTCGAGTACTACGACCAAACGCTTTCGGTCGGCATCGATGCCGCCATCGGCCTTGGCACCACCGAGCTGCGCAAAAAGACCGGCTTGACGGGCGCGCCACTCTACACTCTCTCGGGACTTGAGCAGTTTGGCCTACGCTATCGCAACTACCCCATGACAGTCAGCTTTGACGAGGCACCCGCCGAGCGCGTGAGGGCGATCATCATGGCGATTCAGCTGGGTCCTACCTATGGCTCGGGCTATCGCATCTGTCCCGACGCCGACCCCTGTGACGGTATATTCGACGTCTGCTACGCCTGCGGCCCCGTCCCTCGCGCGGTTGCCCTGCCTATGTTCCTTTCGGCCAAGGACGGCCACCATACCAAGTTGCCGCCGGTTCGCATGCGCCGCTGCCGCCATGCCGAGCTTACCTTTGAGGAGCCCGACTACCCCATCCAGGCCGACGGCGAGCCCATCGTCGCCTCGCGCATCGAGGTCGACATCCTTGCCGGCGCCCTCCACGTCTGGCACCCCACCCGCTAGCCCCACCTAAGTTGCGGTGAAATAGGGACTGTCTTACGGCTTTAGCTGCATAAACAGTCCCTATTTCACCGCAACTTACGAGGAGGCTATTCGTCGCTGCCCGGCTTGCGTCGGTTGGCTTTTTTAATCGCGTTGAAGTGCTTGTCATTGAGCCTGCGCTGGCGAGAGCGCTGAGGCACCTTGGTCTTTACGCGCCGGCGCGGTGGACGCCCGCGACGCCCAAGCTCAGCGCGCAGCTTACGCAGGCAGCTACTACGGTTTTGGAACTGACTGCGGCTCTCGCGCGCCGTCACGGTAATCCCCGAAGGGATATGTTTCATGCGCACCGCCGAGTCAGTCGTGTTGACGCCTTGTCCGCCCGGACCCGTCGCGCGAAACACCTGCACCTCGCAATCGCGCGCCAACTCCTCGGCCGACATCTCGGCATAGCGCGCATACTCGCGCCGTCCCATCTTGTTCTCATCCATATCAACACCTCCCCTCATACAAAAAATGTGACAAAGGGACAGTCCCTTTGTCACATCGCATACCAATCGCTTGTGTTGCGCGCTTAAGCGAAGGTGATCTCGCCGGTCTCGCAGTCCATATCGGCGATACGGGCCAGGCTCTCGACGCGGAAGCCGCGCTCGCGGAGCTTATCGCCGCCGCCCTGGAAGCCCTTCTCCACCGCAATGCCAATACCCGACACCTCGGCACCCGCAGCCTCACAGATCTTGATAAGACCCTCGAGCGCGCAGCCGTTGGCCAAGAAGTCGTCGATAATCAGGACCTTGTCGCCCTCGGACAGGAAACGCTTGCCAACGATGACCGGGTACTCCTTCTGTTTGGTAAAGGAGTAGATGGTCGTGGCATACTGCTCGCCGTCGAGGTTGATGGACTGGGCCTTCTTGGCAAAGACCACCGGCACGCCGCCAAAATGCTGAGCCGCGATGCAGGCCATACCAATGCCCGAAGCCTCGATCGTCAGGATCTTGTTGATCTCGACACCCTCGAACAGACGGGCCCACTCGGCACCCATGTGGTCGAACAGCTCAACGTCGCACTGGTGGTTGAGGAAGGCATCAACCTTAAGGACGTTACCGGCCTTTACGATGCCGTCATGGCGAATACGATCCTCAAGCTCCTGCATGGCGCAACCCCTTCTCGCGGCAACGATACCGCGCGATTAATAAACGTTGTTCGATAGTCTACCACGGACCGACCCCCGCCCGCCCCACAAGCCACATCGCACCACAAACCAGTCTTTTTGGGACGGCGCGAATCGTGGCAGACAGCCTCCCAACATGCTAATGGCGGGCGCGCATCTTCACCAAACGCACCATGGCAAGTGCAAAGCCCACAGCGGCAACAGCCATGAGCACGTAGAACACCGAGCGAAAGCCGAATAGGAATACATCCGGACGGCCTGCAACAAAACTGGTCACGGCCTCGCCCATCACCACGCTCATCTGCCCATACAGGATATTCGACGCCACCGTAATGCCGAGTGCCATACCCGCATAGCGCGCCAGGCTACCCAGGCTGCCCGCAAAGCCGAGTGCTTCGCGCGGAGCCGAGCCCATATACAACGAATTGTTAGGGCTCTGGAAAATCGACGTACCGCACGACATAAATGCGACGCAGCACACGATCACAGGGATAGAAGAGTGCTCGTTGAGCGTGCTTACCGCAAAGAGACCGCACACATACACGCCCAGGCCGACCGCCGTGGGGCCCTCACAGCCAACACGGTCCGAAACCGTTCCCGAAAGCGGGCCGATAAAGGCATTCACCATCGGCAGCGCCAAAAAGAGTAGTCCAGAGATATCAGAACCGAAGCCGTGGGCGTCCTGAAAATAGAACGGCAGGATAAACTCGGATGCGCCAATGCCAATGAACACGATGAGCATGCAGGCAAGGTTGATGGTGAAGGCCGAATTTGCAAAGCAGCGACGAGCGGCCTCGGCAAGGGACATGGGGCGCTCGCCGGCCTCCGGCTTAACATGCGGCAGCGTGTAGAGCCCCACGATAAACGAGATGACGCCAATGGGCAGGTTGATGAGGAAGATGCTCTCCCAAGGAAAGCTTGCCACCAGCATGCCGCCGAGCACGGGGCCACACATCATGCCGAGGGCCACAAAGGTCGCGAGAATACCCATGGCACGGCCTCGTTCGCGCGCCGGAAACGACTCGGTGATGATACCCATGTTGTTGGCCATGGCCGCCGCGCAACCGACACCCTGAACAATGCGTGCCAGGATAAGAACCTCGAGCGAGGCCGAAAGGCCGCACAGCAGCGAACCGACCGAAAAGACGATGACGCCCAGCTGGAACACATTCACCTTGCCGCGCACGTCGCCCAGACGGCCAAACGGCAACATAGCCACGCATGTCGCAAGCAGATACACCGAGCTTACCAGCTGAATGCGATCGAGGCCCACGCCCAGCTCCTTTTGCATCACGGGCAGCGCCACGGTCACGACGGTCGAATCCAGACACACCATAAACGTCATGATGAGCACGGTAAACAGAATCGCCCACTTGTTCTTGCCATGGGTGTCGCCCTCTAGGGCAATGTGCTCGCGGCGCAGCTGCTCTGCAGTTTTCTCCATATCCATCCTTTCGAGTGGCCCAACGCAAAAAAACGGGGCCCCAATCGCATGCAAACAGCCGCAATTGGGGTCCCGCCTACGGAATCGGAACGAAAGGTCGCCGAAGCTTTCTGCCAGCATCGGCGCCTCGCACGAACGCTAGCCTAGCACTGCTCGAGCGCCTGCTCAAGGTCGGCAATCAGATCGGCCGTATCCTCGAGGCCGCACGACAGGCGCACCATGTCGGCAGAAATGCCACAGGCGATGAGTTCCTCATCGTTCATCTGGCGATGCGTGGCATTAGCGGGATGCAGGCAGCAAGTGCGGGCGTCGGCCACATGCGTGGCGATCTGGGCGAGCTTAAGGCTCTTCATAAAGGTCTCGGCCGCCGCGCGACCACCGATAAAGCCAAAGCTCACGACGCCGCACGTACCGTTGGGCATGTACTTCTGAGCGATGTCATAGTACTTATCGTCCTCCAGGCCCGGATAGCTCACGAAGCGCACCTTGGGATGGCTCTGCAGGAACTTGGCGACCGCCAGACCGTTCTCACAATGGCGCGGCATGCGTACGTGCAGGCTCTCGAGCGAGCTGTTCAAGAAGAACGCCGCCTGCGGGTTCTGCATGGGGCCAAGGTCGCGCATAAGCTGCGCGGTGGCCTTGGTAATAAAGGCGCCCTCGCGACCGAACTTCTCGGCATAGGTCACGCCGTGATAGCTCTCGTCGGGCGTGGTGAGACCCGGGAACTTGTCCGCATGGGCCATCCAGTCAAACTGGCCGTGGTCGACGATCACGCCGCCCAGGTAGGCAGCATGTCCATCCATGTACTTGGTGGTGGAGTGCGTAACGATGTCGGCGCCCCACTCAAAGGGACGGCACATCACGGGCGTCGGGAAGGTGTTGTCGACCATCAGTGGCACGCCGTGGTCATGCGCGGCCTTGGCAAAGCGCTCAATATCGAGCACGGCAAGGGCGGGGTTGGCGATCGTCTCGCCAAAGACGAGCTTGGTATTGGGCTCAAAGGCTGCCTCGAGCTCCTCGTCGGTGCAGTCGGGGGCAACGAACGTGCAGGTCAGACCCATGCGCTCCATAGTATGGGCGAGCAGGTTGTAGGTACCGCCATAGATGGCAGAGCTCGCGACCACGTGATCGCCGGCACCGGCCACGTTAAAGATCGCGAGGAAGTTCGCGGCCATGCCCGAGCTCGTGAGCATCGCAGCGGTGCCACCCTCCATCTCGCAGATCTTGGCGGCAACCAAATCGCAAGTGGGGTTCTGCAGACGGCTGTAGAAGTAGCCAGACTCCTCCAGGTCAAACAGCTTGCCCATGTGCTCCGACGTGTCGTACTTCCACGTGGTGGACTGGTAAATGGGCACCTGGCGCGGCTCCGCATCTCCCGGGTGATAGCCGCCCTGAACACATGTGGTACCGATGGTCTGCTCGCTCATATCTAGCTCCCTTGCCTGGGTTTTAGTTTTATTCGGTTCACGATACCGCTACCCCGCACCCCTCTCAACCCATCCCCAAGGTAGGTTATGGGACAAATTGATTAGGGGTATTTATCTCAAGCCTTGGGCATTTGCTCGATAGATAAAAATGAGGCATACATGAAGCTCTCGATGATTACATGCACCGTCACGGGTACCATAGGCGGGTACACCGTGACCAAGGAGACAACGATGAAGCAGATCGATACCACCCAGCTCGACACCGCCGCCTGCCAGGCTCAGGCTGCCGAATACCACGCCCGCGGCTTTAACTGCGCACAGGCCGCTGCCTGCACGCTCGCACCTGCCGTCGGGCTCGACCCCCAGACCGCCTTTACCCTCACCGAGGGCTTTGGCGCCGGCATGGGCGGCATGACCGAAACCTGCGGCGCCATCTCGGGCGCTGTGTCCATCATGGGCTTTGTGATGAGCGAAGGCATGGAAAACCCCAAGACCAAGGGCCAGACCTACAAGCTGTCGCGCGAAATCGCCAAGCGTTTTGGCGAGAAGAACACGACGACCGTCTGCGGCACGCTCAAGGGAATCGGATCGGATAAGGGTCCGCTCCGCAGCTGTCCCGGTTGCATCGACGATGCCGTCGAAATCGCCTGCGATGTGCTAAAGCAGCTCGCCGAGTAAACGGCAGCAACATAAAACGACGGCCGGCGCGTTTGGGATCCATCCAAAAGAACGCCGGCCGTCGCCGTTAGAACTCGGCAAATTTGGGAGCGCCGGCCTCGATCTCCTCGCGCCCCGCCATAAGCTCGCGCATCTTGGCGCAAAATTGCTCCTGCTCCCCCGCTTTGAATACCAGGTGAAGTGTCACGGCATCCGCGTAATCGGTATCCGAAACCTTGGCACCCGAATCCTGCGCCAAACGAAGCACCTGCTCATACTGCGGATAGGCCACATGCACGTCAACAGGCACGACACTCGTCATCTCGACAATCTGCCCGGCCTCCTGAGCCGCGGCCACCGCCGCCTGCGTCGCCGCGGTATAGGCGCGCACCAAGCCACCGGGCCCTAACAGCGTGCCACCAAAATAGCGCGTCACCACGCAGCAAACATTTTTGAGTCCCGCGCCGCGCAGCACCTCGAGCGTCGGCATACCGCTCGTGCAGCTCGGCTCACCATCATCGCTCTGGCGCTCGCGTCCATCGACTAAAATCCACGCGGGAACATTGTGCCGAGCGTCGTAATGACGCTTGCGAACCATCTCGATAAAGGCATTCGCCTCGTCCTCGGACTCAATATGGACCAGCTGGGCAATAAACCGGCTCTTGCGGTCTACAAACTCGCCCGAAGCCTCAATATTCGATTGCAGAGTAAAATAGCTGTCCAACAAAGCCCCTCAACAACAAGCAAAGCAACAAACAGCCTCAATAATACGCCAAAGACCGTACCGTTAATCCCGGTAAATAGAACGGCAACACCGATGATTCCGTAAACGAAAGCGAGAACCCGTCAGCGCGAGCAAGGTGCCTTGAAAGACGAGGGCATTGACCTTATGGTCATGCCCGAAGGCTTGAAAGGCAGATTGCCGCGCTGACGGGTTCGCAGCGTCAACAAAGTGCTGAGTGGGCCTATAAGCCGGGTTCTGTCGTGAACGGTCATTTATCTTGTCTGCACGTTACCGTGCAGCTCCACGCACGCTACCCGAACGCGGACCGGGCCGGCCCATAGCGTTCCTATTCGCGCTTGCTCCGGATGGGGCTTGCCAAGCCGCCGTGTTGCCACGACGCTGGTGGTCTCTTACACCACCGTTTCAGCTTTTCCCTTTACGCCTTGCGGCGCAGGTGGGAGTCTTCTTTTCTGCGGCGCTTTCCGTCGGATCACTCCGCCCGGCCGTTAGCCGGCATCCCGCCCTCTGGAGCCCGGACTTTCCTCACGCGTACTGCAAGCAGCACATCGCGCGACCGTCTGGCCCACTCAGCAGTGCAAGAGTGTAGCACACCGTTGCCGCAGGCAACGGCACAAAACAAGCGCTCGCACGATAAACCAAGAACCACCCATGCGCTACAATAGTCCCGTCGATGGGCAACGTCGTCAGTCGAGACGCGACCGCGCTCCGCACCCCTCCGCCTACTCGGTGCGTTCCCGCCTCTTCCCCGAGGCGGGATGTCGACATTTTTCATGCACCGACAACCCAATAGCAAACAGACAGCCCGAGCAGCATTGCGCATTTCGGCGCCAAATGCAAAAAGGGACCCGTCCATTGCGGACGGATCCCTTAAAACAAGTGATCGTCAAACCGATTTACTCGGCGTCGGTCTCCTCGTCCTTCTTCTCGGAAGGCAGCGGGGTAACCTCGATCTCGACACCCAGAGTCTCAGCAGCGGACTTCATGGACAGGGAGATACGACGACGGTCGAGGTCGATCTCCATGACCTTGACCTGAACCTTGTCGCCCACATGGGTGACCTGAGAAGGCTGATCGACGTGCTTGTTGGCCATCTCGGAGATGTGCACCAGGCCCTCGATGCCCTCGCCCAGGTCGACGAAAGCGCCGAACGGGACAAGCTTGGTCACAGTGCCCTCGACGATAGCGCCGACGGGGTACTTCTTGACCAGTGCGCGCCACGGATCCTCGGTGGTCTGCTTGAGACCCAGGGAGATGCGCTCGCGGTTGAGATCGACGTCGAGAACCTCGACCTCGACCTCCTGGCCGACCTTGACAACCTCGGAAGGATGGTTGACGTGGTTCCAGGAGAGCTCGGAGATGTGGATGAGGCCGTCGATACCGCCGAGATCGACGAAGGCGCCGAAGTCGACGATGGAGGAAACGGTGCCCTGGAGACGCATGCCAGACTTGAGCTTGGACAGGATCTCGGAGCGCTCGGCCTTACGGGATTCCTCGAGCACGACGCGACGGGAGAGGACGACGTTGTTGCGGTTGCGGTCCATCTCGATAACGCGGGCCTCGATGCGGGTGCCCATGTAAGAGGTGAGGTCCTTGACGCGACGGAGGTCGACGAGGGAAGCGGGCAGGAAGCCACGCAGGCCGATGTCGAGGATCAGGCCGCCCTTGACAACCTCGATAACCTCGCCCTCGACGTTCTCGCCGGAGTTGAACTTCTCCTCAATGCGGTTCCAAGCACGCTCGTACTCGGCACGCTTCTTGGACAGGACCAGACGACCGTCCTTGTCCTCCTTCTGGAGAACCAGAGCCTCGATGGGATCACCGAGTGCAACGATGTCTGCAGGGTTAGCGTCCTTGCGGATGGACAGCTCGCGGACCGGGATAACGCCCTCGGACTTGAATCCGATGTCAACGAGCACCTCGTCATGCTCGATCTTAACGACAGTGCCGTTAACGAGATCGCCCTCATCAAAGTCGGTAATCGTACCGTCGATGAGGTTGTTCATCTCCTCCTCATTGACATCGTCAAGAGAGAAAATGGACGAGTTCTGAATCTCACTCAAAGGTGGACCCCTTTCGAACTACGGGGCCCCGATTGCTAGGACCTACAGAAGGGTGCGACAAGCACACAACGTTTAGGAACACTCGGGAGCCGACAGATACTAATGTGACGCTTATGCAATCACGTTCGTATAGGTTACGGGGAAATGGGTTCGATTTCAAGCGTGAACTGCGTTTTTTTACTCGTGTGGAGACTTTTTCGTAATCTTATGGACAGCTGTCTCCACAACTTGACGATAACCGGCTAGGCATTCGGCTTTGGGGTAAAGTATCCGGAGCCAACGATTCTAGATCGATTTTTCGAGAAAGGTGCCCGCGTGCTCAAAGCAGTCGTTTTCGATATGGACGAGACGCTTCTTAACATCAACCTCAACGCGTTCATCCTTCGCTATTTTAAGGATGTCTCTTCGATGCTCGCGGATATCGGGCGCCGCAGCCGCGGTGGCACGATGGCACGCCTCGGCACCATCCTGGTCGACCTCAACGCCAATCGCCGCAGCGGCACGGATAACCGCACCAATCTTGAGTTTTACCGCACCGAGGTCGAGCGCCGATGCGGGATCCGCCTCTCCGATCCCCTCATCTACGAGGCGTTTACCTACTATGACCGCGAAGTTCTTCCGTACAAGAACGACGATGTCATTAACGCCCACGCCATGCCGGGCGCACACGCCGCGCTCCAGGCCGTACAGGACGCAGGGCTGCGTTGCGCGCTCTTTACCAACCCCAGCTTTCCCCAAGGGGCCATCGAGTGCCGCATGGGCTGGGGCGACCTGGCCGACGCCCCCTTTGAGCTCGTCACGCACATGGGAAACACCACCCGCTGCAAGCCCGATGCCACCTACTATCTAGAGCAGCTTCAGGTGATGGGACTCGAGCCGCACGAGGTCCTTATGGTGGGCAACGATCCCAAACGCGACTTCCCGTCCCCCGATTGCGGCATCCAAACCGCCTTTGTGGGCCAAGGCAAGCCCAGCCGAGCCACCTGGCGCGGAACCATGGAAGACTTCGCCCGCGACTTTAACGCCGTAATCGAGGCCTTCTACGAACACCAAATAGCCAACGAACTGTCATAGAACCCCTCACTCGCTCCAAACAAAACAACGCCGCAGGTTGAGCATAAGCCAGCGAAAACGCCCCTAAGCGAGCAATGTGCCTTGAAAGAGGAGGGCATAGGCCTTCTGGCCATGCCCGACGATTGAAAGGTAGATTGCCGCTTAGGGGCGTTTGCAGCGTCGACCGGTTACGCGGTTTGGTAAAACCGCGTAACTAACAAACCTGGGTTTTGCCGATCATGATGTTGAGGATCTCGACGTCGGTATCCTTCATGCCCACGCGGCCCACGTAGCCCATGCTGGCGATAGTCTCCTCCACCGTATCCTGGATCAAGCCCTCGCCGGCGCGGAAGCCGCGGCCCTGCATGGCCATATCGTGACCCAGAATCGCAGCGTCAACGGCTGCCGAAATCTTAGCCGCGCAACTCGCCTTGGCGCCATCGCATACGATGCCGCCCACGTTGCCGAGCGTATTGGAGACCGTTGCGCCAATCTGCTCGCGCGTGCCACCGCACAGCCAGGTAATCGCAGCGCCGGCGCCGCACGCGGCGCAAATAGCACCGCAAAACGCCGAGAGCGCACCAATATAGCTCTTGATATGCACGGCGATAAGATCGGACAGCATCACGGCGCGCACCAGGCGCTCGTGGTCGCAGCGCAGGAACTCAGCATACTCCATGACGGGCAATGCGCAGGTAATGCCCTGATTACCCGAGCCGCACACAATGGCGACCGGCAGCGCGCAACCGTTCATGCGGGCGTCGGACCCGGCGGCCGCACGGGCACGGGCGCGGCAGGCGACGTCATCGGCACGAGCACCCAGCAGCGTACGGCCCACCTCGGCGCCCCAAGCGTGCGCGAGACCCTCGGCACTGATCGCGCCATTCAGCTCAATCTGACGCTCAACGGCAGCGCGGGCGTCCTCAATGTCACCGTCCTCGATAAAGTCGATGATGGTCTCGATCGACATGGGCGTGTCGGCGTTATCTGCCGCACGCTCGGCCACCACGCGCTCGGCGCAGGCGGCGCACTCCCCCGCCGACTTACCGCATACCGGAATACCGTCGAGCGTATGGCACGTGACATTAGTGTGGTGATCGGTAATCTCGACGACCGCGGTATGGCCCCCGGCCGTCGCAGTCACCTTGATGTAGAGGTTGGGCACACCCTCGACAAGCGACACATCGCAGTAGCCGGCGTCGGCGAGGAGCTCGGCCACGCGAGCGCGGTCTTCATCGTTAACGCTCTCGAGCACCTCGAGTGCGCTCTCAGCGTCGCCGCCCACGGCACCCAGCACGGCCGCGGCCTCAATACCGTGCATACCGCCCGAGTTGGGCACGGTCACGCTCTTGACGTTCTTGATGATGTTGCCCGAGCAGGCAACATCCATATGATCGGGTTCGCAACCGAGCGTCTGACTCGCCAACGCAGCTGCATAGGCAACGGCAATGGGCTCGGTGCAGCCGAGTGCACAGACAAGCTCGCGGTTCAAAACGTCGCAAAATGCGGCATCACGGATGGAATCAGTAGGCATAGGTATCTCCTGTATATATATCGAACTGGACTCTCGATAATAGTTAACTCTATTTATTTGATAACAATGCATCAAAAACCGCAACCATGGTTCCGGCGGACGGCGCTCGAGCACAAACTGGTGGCATTATTCATGAGAAGCCGATCTTGTTGCATGCTAAAGCGTTTGACCAAAAAACGCCCGAGCGTTTACGCAAGAGTCGCGCTATCATGCAGTTGAACGCGGTAAACACCTTTAGCATTTGCGCCGCACAGACCAGAGAGGAACCATCCATGAAGATCGGTATCGGTAACGACCACGCCGCCGTCGAGCTCAAGAGCATCATCTCCGAGCACCTGAAGGAGCGCGGCTGCGAGGTCGTGAACTTTGGCACCGACACCTCCGAGAGCTTTGACTACCCCATCGCCGGCTACAAGGTGGGTAAGGCCGTTGCCAACGGCGACGTCGACCTGGGCATCCTCATCTGTGGCACCGGCGTCGGGATTAGCCTGGCTGCTAACAAGGTAGAGGGCGTGCGCGCCGTCGTGTGCTCCGAGCCCTTCAGCGCCAAGCTCTCCCGTATGCACAACAACACCAACGTGCTCGCCTTTGGCGCCCGCGTCGTGGGCTCCGAGCTCGCTAAGATGATTGTCGACGAGTGGCTCGACGCCGAGTTTGAGGGCGGTCGTCACGAGCGTCGCGTTAACCTCCTCAACGAGATCGACCACACGCGCGGCCTCAAGGTCGTCGACGAGGCCTAAACTACTCAGTGCCACAAGCTAACAGCAGGGGCCCGCTCGAAACTCATATCCGAGCGGGCCCCTTCATAGATTTTGGAATAAAAGAGCGCCGCGGATGGAGTTCCGCGGCGCCCAAGCCACACGCTAACAGCTTTAAGGAGTCAAAGCTGGTTTAGCCAAAGAAGCGCTTGATCTCGATCTCGGCGTTCTCCAGGCAGTCGGAGCCGTGGATCACGTTGGCGTTGACATCGACAGCGAAGTCGCCGCGGATGGTGCCGGGGGCAGCATCAAGCGGGTTGGTAGCGCCCATAAGGGTGCGCATCTTGGAGACAGCGGAGAGACCGGAAACGACCATCTTGACGACCGGACCGCTCGTCATAAAGTCGCAGAGACCGCCAAAGAAGGGCTTGTCGGCCAGATGGGCGTAGTGCTCCTCGACGGTAGCGCGCTCGAGCGTGGTCATCTCCATGCGCTCGATGACAAGACCGCTGCGCTCAATGCGAGCAACAATCTCGCCGATCTTGCGGTCGCGCACGGCGTCGGGCTTAATCATGATGAAGGTCTTCTCGATAGCCATAAGGTAGCCTTTCAAGTAGGTTCGCGCGTGCCCAAGTCCCATTCCGGCACCCGCCTGGACTGCATCGTAACAGAGTTTTAGCTGCAGTTAAACAAAAAGCTGTTTATTGAAACGCTGCAATTTATTAAAGCGCTCCATATGTGTCACTTCTGTTTCGAAGCCCGATTAGAGTACCATCCGACCGCCCATCAACCGCATCGAACAGAGCAGACGGTCGGTTGCCACCCGCGAACGTGCCCCCTTCACAACCTGCCCAAAGGTCCTACAGAAGTTCTCGACAAGCCCCTCCCCCATAGCAACAAAATACGGACACCCACATCAGCAGGCGCCCGTAAAAGCAAAACGATTTATCAATAAATGGGCAATGCGGCTTCAGCCAAACCTCTACTTTGCCCCGTGACCCATCTCGACGACCTTGGTTAGCGATCCAAACACACCTTCGTCGACCACGAGCTGCGCCTCGGCACGCTGCAGCTGCACGGCAACGGCGGCAGGGGCGGTGCCGCCCTCGGTCGTGCGCGCGGCGACAATCGACGGGATGTCGAGCGCCTTTGTAATGTCGCGCTCAAAGAGCGGGCTTGCCTCCTGGAACACCTCAAACGGCAGGTCCTCAAGATTGCAGCCGCGCTTCTCGCACATCAGGACCAGATGGCCTACCACGGCATGTGCCTCGCGGAACGGCAGGCCACGCTTGGCCAGGTAATCGGCAACATCGGTGGCGGCAAGGTGCCCCACGCCGCACTCGCGCGCCATGGCATCCTCGTTGACGGTCCAAGTCGAAATCATTCCGGCCATAACGGACAGGCACTGCATGAGCGTATGGGCGGTATCGAGCGCGCCCTCCTTGTCCTCCTGCAAGTCCTTGTTATAAGCAAGCGGCAAGCCCTTCATGGTTACCAGCAACTGCACCAGGTTGCCGTACACGCGACCGCTCTTGCCGCGGATAAGCTCGGCAAAGTCGGGGTTCTTCTTCTGCGGCATGATAGACGAGCCGGTGGAGTAGGAGTCTGAAAGCGTGATAAAGCCAAATTCGGAGCTCGACCACAGCACGATCTCCTCGGAAAGACGCGACAGGTGCATCGCCATGACGGATCCGGCGTAATGCAGATCGAGCAGGAAATCACGGTCGGAAACCGCATCGAGCGAGTTGGGAATCACGCCCGCAAAGCCAAGTTCGGCAGCCGTCATCTGACGATCGAGCGGATAGCTCGTGCCGGCAAGCGCGGCAGCACCCAGCGGACAGTTGTCGGCGGCATCAAAGGCAGCCTTCAGGCGTGTAAAGTCGCGCGCGAACATCCAGGAATACGCCAGCAGATGATGCGACAGCAGCACGGGCTGAGCGTGCTGCATGTGCGTGTAGCCCGGCAGAATCACCTTGTCGTACTTCTTGGCCGCATCCACCAGCACATGGCGCAGCTCAAGATTGGCCCCCATGAGCTCCTTGGCCAGCGCCTTGACGCCCAGGCGTGTGTCGGTCGCCACCTGGTCGTTGCGCGAACGTCCGGTATGCAAGCGCTTGCCAGCCTCGCCGATGCGACGCGTCAGCTCGCTCTCGATGGACATATGAATGTCCTCGTCGTTGATGTCGAAGGTGAAGTTGCCGGCATCGATATCCTGTTCGATTCCGGTCAGGCCCTTGGCAATCGCCTGCTCGTCCTCGGCACTGATGATGCCCTGGGCGGCCAGCATTTTGGCATGCGCCTTAGAGCCGGCGATATCCTGCTTATAGAGATGTTTGTCGACCGGCAGCGACGCGCCAAACTCCTGCGTGACCTCGGCCACGCCTGCCTCAAAACGACCGCCCCAAAGAGCCATGGAACCGTCCCCTTTCTCCAAATACCAAAACAAGCGCCCAAAGCAATGCGCCATAACGCTAAAGCGATTTTTCAACCGCTAGTTTTACACATTCCCCACCGTGTGCGGAGCCATGTAGCTAATTTGCAAAGAAGTGACGCGCCATGCACTTGGCGCCCAACGTCTCCCTCCGGATGTTGCCCTGCGAACCATCGATCCAGGCCTTCAGGCTCATAGGGACGTCCTCGACCCTTGCAGCATCGAACTCGGGCGCGAGGGCAAGTAAAGCATGCGCGATAGCATTGAACATAATGGATACTCCTCATATATATAGGCGCAGAGCCGCCAAATTGATAGAAGGAGCCCCGCCGGACAACCCCGGCGGGGCTCGGACTCAGCCGCAGACGCGGCATCATATATGCGGGCGGAACGTAGGGGCCACCGATGTTAAGAAGTGTCAGCAAGCATAACGAAAGGTAGGGACCCCGTGCGCCCGTTATGTATCACGCGGATGGGCCGCGCGGATACCAAGGGAAGGAGGCGCTAGGCCTGGGCGGCAGCAGAGCTGGGGCCCTGGACCTTTGCCCACGTCTTGAGCGACAGCGTATCGATCTCGATAAAGCCGGCACTGGCCTTCTCGTCAAACGTGGTGTCGCGGTCGTAGGTAGCCAGACCGTAGTCGTAGAGGCTGAAGGGGCTCTTGCGGCCGACGACATGGCAGTTGCCCTTAAAGAACTTCAGACGGACGGTGCCGGTCACGAACTTCTGGGTGTCGGCCATAAAGGCGTCGAGCGCGTTTTTGAGCGGGCTGTACCACTGGCCGTTGTACACGGCGGTGGCCCAATCCTGCTCGAGCTTGATCTTGGTCTTGAGCAGGTCGCCCTCGACGCAGATGTCCTCGAGCGCCTTGTGGGCGGTGATGAGCGTCAGGGCGCCGGGAACCTCGTAGCACTCGCGGCTCTTAAGGCCCACCAGGCGATCCTCGACCAGATCGAGACGGCCAAAGCCATTGTCGCCGGAGATCTTGTTGAGGGAGATGACAATCTCGGAGAGCTTCATCTTCTTGCCGTCGACGGCGACGGGCTTGCCGGCCTCAAACTCGATCTCGGTATAGGTCGGGGTGTCGGGCGTGTCCTCGGGGTTCTTAGTCATAACCCAAGCGTCATCGAGCGGCTCGTTCCAGGGATCCTCCAGGTGGCCGCACTCAATGGCACGACCCCACAGGTTGTCGTCGATGGAGTAGGGGTTGTCGTTGGCACCCTCGGGAACCGGCACGTTGTGGGCGTGGGCATAGGCGACCTCGTCGGGACGGCACTTCAGGTCCCACTCGCGAACCGGGGCGATAACCTTGAGCTCGGGGTCGAGGGCCTTTACGGCGGCCTCAAAACGGACCTGGTCGTTGCCCTTGCCGGTGCAGCCGTGGGCGACGTAGGTCGCGCCAAACTCGTGGGCGACCTCAACAAGCTTCTTGGCAAGCAGCGGGCGAGACAGGGCGGAGAGCAGCGGATACTTGTTCTCGTACATGGAGTTTGCTGCAATGGCTTTGGTCAGGAACTCATCGGAGAACTCGTCGCGCAGGTCGAGCACCTGGCAATCGAGAACGCCCAGGTCGAGCGCCTTCTGCTTTTTGGCATCCAGGCCGGTCTCCTCCTGGCCCACGTTGCCGCAGACGCAAACGACGTCGAGATTCTTCTCGTCCTGGAGCCACTTGACACATACGGATGTATCAAGACCACCGGAATATGCGAGAACGACTTTTTCCTTGCTCATGGCTGTTTCCTTTCGCCCTTGGTAGCTAGTTAGAACATCGGTCAGTTGCAAGTCACCTTGAGGTCAAAAACCGTGCAATATCAGGTTATTCAGCAGAATGCATCACAGGCATGCCCTAGAAACATGCGACTATGTCGTGCTTAAACCCAACGACCTCAAAATGACTCTGTTGAGGCAATTCGCCCCATGCGGACAGAGACGATTGTTATCGTCGTCGGGAAATTGCGCGCTGGCGTCGGATGGCATTGTCTGCAGTGGTGATGATCGTTACGAACTGCATCTGCCTCTCCTTTCAACTATCGCCGGGCGCAATTCTAATATCGTAAACGGTACCTTTTCCTCGGTAAGCGGTTGTTTTTCCGTCTCCGTTTTCGATGTTCGCTATATTACGCTAAAGCGTCCGCAGCACAAGCGACAAATTCAAATTTCTGAAAAGTTTTTTCATTACTTTGTGAATGGTGATGCAAACGCGCGCCAATCCTGCGAAAATACGCCCGACTACAAGTTGATGGTTATAACGTCTGAAACAATTTCGAAACGAAAGGCTCGCTTTTATGCAAACTTACGAATCGGACGCCAATATCGGAAACATTAAGCTCATCGCCGTCGACATGGACAAAACGCTGCTGACCGACGAGCGCGTGCTGCCGCAAGGCCTCGACGAGCGCCTGGACAAGCTCGCCGAAGCCGGCATCGTATTCTGCCCCGCTAGCGGACGTCCAGCCCCCAAGCTCGAGGAGATGTTCGAGGGCATCAAGAACCGCCTCGCCTTTTGTCCCGACAACGGAGCCTGCGTCATCTATCGCGGCAACTATATCTATAAGAGCAACATCGATGTGGCGCTGTATCAGCAGGTCTTGAGCCGCGCCTCGGAGGATCCGCGCGCTGTCCCCGTCCTGTGCTGCTTCGACGAGTTCTACGTGCTTGCCCGCGACCATCAGTACCACGACGAGATCAGCGTCTACTACAACACAATCAACTACGTCGACAGCTTTGAGGGCATTGATTTCGAGTCCAACAAGATTTCGGTCTTCTTCCCCGGCTACGACGCCGAGCCCGCTTTCCGCGAGACCTATAGCCCCGAGTTCTCGGACAAGCTCTACGTCACCAACGCCGGGCGCGAGTGGATCGACTTTATGAACCTGGGTGTCGACAAGGGCGCCGGCGTCGCGCATCTTTGCGAGCACCTGGGCATCGATATCGCTGACGCCGCTGCTGCGGGCGATACGTACAATGACATCCCCATGCTGGAGCGCGTCGGTCACAGCTTTATCGTGGACAACGCCGAGGAGCATATGAACGCGCATGCTAAGTGGCGCATTCCGAGTAACAACGACGGGGGCGTACTGACGCTCATCGACGCCATCTTGGCGGCTCGTTAACGCAACCTGTCGGACCTGGCCGGGCGACGCGGGTAAGTTTTTCGTTCGGTCAGGTCCTGGGCTCGCTCGAAGGCCACATTAAGTGGCCTTCGGCTCGTGCGGAATCTACGAAAAACTTACCCGCATCGCCCGGCCAGGTCCTGCGGTGACTTGCTTGCCGCATGGATGGCGTCTTGGCGTCTGGATACTTGGCTGATAGTTTGGAATGAAGGGGGCTCCTTGTTGGTAAGGAGCCCCTTCTGGTTTTGGTTACTTTGGAGTTGTCGATACGTCTTTATTTGGCGTCGGCCCAGGTTATGCCGGTGCTGGCTTCGGCGATTAGGGGGACGCGGAGGTCTACTACGTGCTCCATGACGTCGCGGACCATGGTGGTTAGGCGCTCGACTTCGTCGATGGGGCACTCAAAGTCCAGCTCGTCGTGTACCTGCAGGATCATGTGGGCGGCAAAGCCCTCTTCTTCCAGACGGCGGCTCACACGGGCCATCGCAATCTTGATGATATCAGCGGCGGTGCCCTGCATGGGATGGTTCATGGCCGTGCGCTCGCCAAAGCCGCGGAGTTGCGGGTTTTTGGCCTTGAGCTCGGGAATATGACGACGGCGGCCGTACATGGTCTCGGCGTAGCCCGTCTGCTTGGCGCGTGCCACCACGTTGTCGAGGAACGTACGCACGCCCGGGTAGGCCTCGTAGTAGCGGTCGATCATGTCGCGCGCCTCGGCCATCGAGATATGCAGCGACTGCGACAGGCCGTAGGCCTGCTGGCCATACACGATGCCAAAGTTCACGGCCTTGGCGCGACTGCGCAAGTCGGGCGTTACCTCGGACACCGGCACACCAAACACGCGCGCCGCCGTCTCGGCATGGAAGTCCTCGCCCTCGTTAAAGGCGCGCACCAAGTGCTCGTCACCCGAGAGATGTGCCAGCAGACGCAGCTCGATCTGCGAGTAGTCCACCGCCAAAAAGACGCTTCCCTCGCCTGCCGAAAACGCCGTCTTGACGGTACGCCCCAGCTCCGAGCGCGTCGGAATGTTTTGCAGATTAGGGTCGCTCGAAGACAGACGCCCCGTCGCGGTGATGGTCTGGTTGTACGTGGTGTGCACACGACCGTCACCGCGGCGCAGCGGGCCCAACGTGTCCAGATAGGTTGACTTGATCTTGGACTTCTCGCGCCAGTCTAAGATCAAACGAACAATCTCGTGGTCACGGGCAAGATCACTCAGTACCTTGGCATTGGTCGAATAGTAACCGCGCTTGGTCTTTTTGAGACCCTTGGTCGGAAGGCCCATCACATCAAAGAGCACATGCGAAAGTTGCATGGGGCTGCCGATGTTAAAGGTCTCGTCACCGGCAAGGTCGCGAATGCTTCGTTCGACCTCGGTGATCTGGGTCGCCAGACCCTCGGACAGACTGTGCAGGCGGTCGGGGTCCACGAGCATGCCCGTGCGCTCCATCTTGGCAAGTACCGGAACGAGCGGCATCTCGATGCCATCGAACACGTTGGCGGCGTTCTCACGGGCCATGCACTCGCGCAACGGCGCCACGAGCGCCAGCGTCAGAGCCGCAGTACGGGCGGCAGGCGCCGGAGCGTCCTCACCAGCACCCTCTGCACCGCGCGCCGCAGGCAACGCCATCTGCAGATAGGTATCGGCCAGATATGCCTCATCGAACTCGGAGCGGTCGGAATCCAACAGGTAGGCGGCAACCACGGTGTCGAAGATGCGCGTGGAATCAACTGCCAGCGGATCCATGAGCTCGGGCTCAGAAGAATCGATGGGCGAAAGCTCGTGCAGCAGCGCTTTCGTATCCGGGCTCGCCACGCGGCCCTCCATAAACAGGCTCGCAAGCACGCCGGCGATCACACCGTGAGCGAAGTTGAAGCCCTCAACCTCAGCCGCCGCACAGCTGTCGCCCTCCTCGAGCGCGAACAGGCCCTTGGACGTCGCCAACCACAGCGTGCGCGTCAGTCCAAAGAGCGCGCCCTCTTCCTTGTCGTCGTCCACCACGGCGGCGACCCACTCGCCGGCATCAATCGCGCGGGAGACCTCAGCCGCAACGGCACCAAGCGCGTCGGCATCGCCGGCGGCTGCGCGAACCATAGCAGGTATCTCAAACACACTGGAGGCAGCAGCCCCGCCCTCGCCGCCGATCAGCGCCAAGAAACGGTTCTGCATGGCGGTGATACCAAGCGTACCCAGCGCCGCGGAAACCTCATCGGCAGAAAACGCCGGGAAGGACGTCGCCTCAAAGTCGAGCTCGACGGGCGCATCGGTGCGAATTGTCGCAACCTTGCGGCTCAGTAGTGCGTCATCGATGTGTGCACGCAGGTTCTCGCCCATCTTGCCCTTGACCTCATCGGCATGCGCGATGACTTCGTCCAGGCTACCGTACTTCGCAATGAGCGCACTCGCCTTTTTGGGACCGATGCCCGGTACACCGGGGATGTTGTCGGACGTATCGCCCTTTAGACCGTAAAAATCGGGCACGAGCGCCGGCGTAATGCCGTGATACAGGTCGTCCACGCTCTCGGGCGTCATAATCGCCACGTCGGACAGGCCCTTGCGGGTCGAGACCACGTTGACGTGCTCGGTCACGAGTTGATACATGTCGCGGTCGCCGGTCACCAGTAGCATGTCGCAGCCGGCCTCTTCACCCAGGCGCGCCATGGTTCCCAGGATGTCATCGCCTTCCCAGCCCTCGGACTGCAGAATCGGCACGTTGAGCGCGGCGAGCAGCTCCTTAATCATAGGGAACTGCGCATGCAGATCGGGGTCCATGGGCGGGCGTTGCGCCTTATACTGCGGCAGCATCTCCATGCGCACGCGCGGTTTACCCTTGTCAAACGCCACGACGACGCCGTCGGGGTTAAAGGCATCGATCATCTTGAGAAACATGTTCAGAAAGCCAAAGATCGCGTTGGTGGGGCGACCGTCCGGCGCGTTCATGGTCGGCGGCACGGCGTGGAAGGCGCGATGCATGAGCGAGTTGCCGTCGATAACGGCAAAGGTGCGGCGCTTGTCAGACATATTGAATACCTCGCTTTGGGCTGGGCACGGTTTGCTCACTCCAGTTTACACGCTCCCCGCCCCGCGGCCACCTCACATCAAGCTCCCCCGCCACCGTGAGCCCGCGCGTGATACGATGGCTCACGGTACATCAACCAGCACGATCGATCCGAAAGGAGCCTGCGTCATGGAGCGTCCCTGCGCATGGAAAAAGTACACGCCACAGCAAATCGAGGAGCTCGAGGAGCTTTGCCGCGGCTATAAGCAGTTTTTGAGTGAGAACAAGACCGAGCGCCTGTGCGTCAAGGCCGGCATCAAGATGGCCGAGGAGGCGGGATACGTCGACCTGGAGACCGTAATCGCCGCAGGCCGCGAGCTTAAGGCAGGCGACAAGGTGTATGCCGCTAACCACGGCAAGGACCTTATGCTCGTCAATCTGGGCACCGCCCCGCTCGAGCAGGGCTTTAACATCCTGGGCGCGCACGTGGACTCGCCGCGCCTGGACCTTAAGCAGAACCCCGCCTTCGAGGCCGGCGACATGGCTTATCTCGACACACACTACTACGGCGGCGTCAAGAGCTACCACTGGGTAGCCTCCCCGCTCGCACTCGTGGGCGTCATCTGCAAAAAGGACGGTACCACCGTCGACATCAATATCGGCGACAAGGCGGACGATCCGGTCTTTACCATCTCCGACCTGCTGATCCACCTCTCGAGCGAGCAGATGGCCAAGCCCGCCAAGGACGCCGTCGACGCCGAGATCCTCGACGTGATCGTGGGCGGCCGCCCCGTCAAGTTTGACGAGGACGACAAGGACGCCCCCAAGGAGCCCGTCAAGCAGATGTTCCTGGATATCCTCAAGGAGCAGTACGACGTCGAGGAGGAGGACTTCCTCTCTGCCGAGATCGAGGTCGTGCCCGCCGGCCCGGCCCGCGACATGGGCCTCGACCGCTCCATGATTCTGGGCTATGGCCACGACGACCGTGTCTGCGCCTATCCGTCCATGCTCGCCCAGATCAACGTCGCCAACGTGGAGCGCACGAGCATCACACTCATCGTCGACAAGGAGGAGATCGGCTCCGTAGGTGCCACCGGCATGACGAGCCGCTTCTTCGAGAACACCGTCGCCGAGATCATGACGCTTGCCGGCGAGGATAGCCCGCTGGCCCTGCGCCGCGCACTCGCCCACAGCCGTATGCTCTCCTCTGACGTGTCCGCCGGCTTCGACCCGGGCTACGCCGGCAAGTTCGAAACCAAGAACGCAGCCTTTATGGGTCGCGGCCTGTGCTTTAACAAGTACACGGGCAGCCGCGGCAAGGGTGGCTCCAACGACGCCGACGCCGAGTATGTGGCCCTCGTCCGCGACATCATGGACGAGGCCGGCGTAGACTTCCAGACCTGCGAGCTCGGCCGCGTCAACGCGGGCGGCGGCGGCACCATCGCCTACATCATGGCCAAGTACGGCATGAACGTCATCGACTCCGGCGTTGCCGTCCTGTCCATGCACGCCCTGTGGGAGGTCGCCAACAAGGCCGACATCTACGAGGCATATCGCGGTTACAAGGCCTTCATCGAGCGAGCCTAACCAACCCTTCATCAGTTGCGGTGAAATACGGACTAAACTGGCCCATAAACAGCCAAAACAGACCGTATTCCACCGCAACTTTTTTGGCAGAGGAGAGCCCATGCTGCAGGTCATCATTTCGCCCGCCAAGCAGATGCGCGCGGCCCAAGATGCTTTTGAAGTCCTGGGCATCCCACCCTTTGTGCGCGAGACGGCTCGCCTCCACCGCGCACTGCTAGATATCGAGCGGAATGAAGGCAGCGGCGGCCTGCAGGCGCTGTGGAACGTGAGTGACAAACTGCTGGGACCTTGCCTCAACACCCTGCATGAGTTCGGGCCCATCCTGAAAAGCGGCGATCTCGACAATCCCGCACTCGCCCGTCACCTCTCCCCTGCCGCCATGTCCTATCACGGCATTCAATACCAGAGCATGGCACCCGAGGTGATGGATTCCGCGCAGCTCGCATGGCTGCAAGACCATCTGTGGATCCTCTCCGGCCTCTACGGGTGCGTTCGTCCCTTTCATGCCGTCGAACCGTATCGGCTGGAGATGGGCGCGAAGCTTGTCGTCGACGGTGCCCGAGACCTCTACGCATTTTGGAGCGATAAGCTCGCGCGGGCTATCGCCCCGGCAGGTTCAAACACCACGATCGTCAACCTCGCCAGCGTAGAGTATGCCAAAGCCGTT